>DASRDR010000277.1:0-8788 GCA_035652475.1 Candidatus Methylomirabilota bacterium
TCGATGCAGTAGACGAGCTTCACTCAGCGCAGATGAGCATCGCGGTCATGCGATCGGAAACCGAGCTCACGGCGTCGAGGAGGGAAGCGCCGCTTCGCTGACCGGAGCCTGCCCGCTTAGGGGTAGCGCCCGCTGGGCCTCCAGCCAGGCCTGGAACATCAGGACGGGCCAGAGGGCGTACTGCCAGTCCGCCTCGCCGCGGACGTGCTCGCGCCACTTCGCGCCGATGACCGCCGGGTCGAGGAAGCCCTCGCGCCGGAGCCGCGCCTCGTCGAGGAGCGCGCTCGCCCACTCGTGCAGCGGGCCGCGCAGCCAGGCGTCGATCGGGATCCCGAAGCCCATCTTGGGCCGGTCGACGAGCGCCGCCGGGACGTGGCGGGCCAGCACCCCGCGGAGGGGCCACTTCGACCCGATCCCCCAGCCCCCGGCCCGGATGGGCAGCGACCAGGCGAGCGCGGCGACCTCCGGGTCCAGCAGGGGGACGCGCACCTCCAGGCTGACCGCCATGCTGGCCCGGTCGACCTTCGCCAGGATGTCGTCCGGCAGGTAGGTCACCGCGTCCATGAACATCATCCGCTTGAACGGATCGTCGATCGCGGGCCAGGCGCCGGGCGGGTCCAGCGCGCTGGACAGCCCCCGGCCGTTGGCCGGGGACGCGCCCGCCTCCCAGTACGTCATGTACCGGGCGTACATCGCCTCGAGCCCGTCCGAGTCGAGCAGCGCCGCCGCCCGGCGCAGCTGTCCCCCGCGCCCGCTCCGCCGCATGTGGGGGAGCGCCGCCCCCACGACGACCCGGGACGCCACCTCGAGGGCGGTCGCCGGGGCGCGCCGGATCGCGGCGACCACGAGCCGGCGGGCCGGCCCGGGCACGGTCCCGACGAGGCGGGCGAGGTGGCGCACGGCCCCGTACCGCGGGTACCCGCCGAAGAGCTCGTCCCCGCCGTCCCCCGACAGGGCCACCGTCACCGCGCGGCGCGCCAGCTGGGCGACCAGGAAGGTGGGGATCTCCGACGGGTCCCCGAACGGCTCGTCGTAGATCTCCGACAGCCGCGGGATCACCGCCATCGCCGCCCGCGGGGTCACGTAGAGCTCGGTGTGGTCGGTCCCGAGGTGCGCGGCCACGCGCTTCGCCTGCTCGGCCTCGTTGTACTCGGGCTCCGAGAAGCCGATGGTGAAGGTGCGGACCGGCCGGTCGCTCTGGCGCTGCATGAGCGCGACGACCGTCGACGAGTCGATGCCGCCCGACAGGAAGGCCCCGAGCGGCACGTCGGCCACCATCCGCTGCCCGACCGCGCGCGAGAGCCGCCGCTCCAGCTCCTCGACCGCCTCCGCCTCGCCGCCCCGGAAGGGCGCGCGGGCCGCCCGCTCCGCGGTCTCGCTGGCCGACCAGTACTCGACCGGCGCCGGCGCGTCCCGCGGCTGGTCGGCCCGGATCGCGAGGCGGCTCGCCGGCGGGAGCTTCCGGATCCCGCGGTAGATCGAGTGCGGCGCCGGGACGTAGCCTCGCCGGAGGTAGAGCGCGAGCGCCTCCCGGTCCACCTCGCCCGGGAACGCCGGATGCGCGCGGAGGGCCTTCAGCTCGGAGCCGAACAGGAGCGTGTCCCCGCACCAGCCGTAGTACAGCGGCTTCTCCCCGAACCGGTCCCGCGCCAGGTGGAGCGTGCGCGTCCCCACCTCCCAGGCGGCGAGGGCGAACATCCCGTTGACGCGCCGGAGCACGCCGTCGACCCCCCAGCGCGCCAGCGCCTCCACGAGGACCTCGGTGTCCGAGCGCCCCCGGAATACGACCCCGAGCGCCCGGAGCTCGGCGGCGAGCTCCCGGAAGTTGTAGATCTCGCCGTTGTGGACCAGCACGAAGCGGCCGTCCCGCGAGCGCATCGGCTGGGCCCCGAGCTCCGAGAGGTCGATGATCGCCAGCCGCCGGGAGCCGAGCGCGATGCCGGCCGCCGCGTCGACCCAGGCCCCGCGCGCATCCGGCCCCCGGTGCGCCACCGCATCGGCCATGGCCAGGGCCCGCGCCCGCAGCTCGGCCTCCCCGGTGGCCCGGGCGAGGTCCAGGAACCCGGCGATCCCGCACATCGGCCGCTCAGGCCCCGCGCGCGCCCCGGACGGCCCCGGCCACCGACGGGGCCGGCCGGACGCGGTCGAAGACGTACTCGTTGCAGCCGGTCGGCACCTCGGCCGGCACGAACCGGCGGAGGACGAACCCCGCCCGCTCGACGCGCTCCTGGACCTCGGACCGGCGCGCGTACTCGTAGGGATAGCCCCCGACCCAGTCGACGACGTCGTGCCAGAAGTCCATGCCGCGCGCCTTCCGGAGCGGGTTGCCGCGCACGACGACCGCCTTCGCCGTCCAGATCGCCGGGACGAGGGCGGCCGCGATCCACCACCGCGCGCGGCGCGGCGCGGCGTTGTACGCCCGCTTGACGAGCCGCCAGGCGCCGGAGGTCAGGTGGCGGTTGTAGAGGGCGAGCGCCAGCACCCCGCCGTCGGCGACCCGCTCGGTGACCAGCTCGATCGCGCGCCACATGGCCCCGGTGTGGTGGAGCGAGCCCCACGCGTACACGACGTCGAACCGGCCGAGCGCCCGGAGCGCGAGGGGGTCGAGCGCGGACGCGTGACGGAACGTCACCTCCGTCTCCGGCGCCAGCCGGGCGCGGATCCGCTCGCCCACCCGGAGGCACTCGGGATCGACGTCGATCGCCACGACCGGCCTGGCCCCGAGCCGGGCCGCCGCCACCGCGAAGAGGCCGCTCCCCGAGCCCACGTCGAGGAAGCTCCTGCCTCTGGGGTCGGTCGGCGCGAGCAGCGCGGCGAGCGACCGCGCGGCGGCGTCCAGGCGGCCGGCGTCGGCCCGGCGGGTCGCGTACGCGGCCCAGTTCGTGCCGAAGTCGAAGCCCGGCCCGGCGGACGCCACCACCGGCGTCACGTCAGGACGCCTGGCCGCCGGCCGCCGCCGGCGCGAGCGCCCCCGGCGCGGCCGCGACCGCCTCGAACAGGGCCAGGTAGGCGGCGGCGACGCCGTCCCAGGAGAACCGCGTGGCCCGGGCCCGCGACGCCGCGCCGGCGCGCCGGGCGAACGGCCGGTCGACGGCGAGCCGCCCCAGGTGACGGGCCAGCCGCTCGACGTCGCCCGCGTCGAAGAGGAGCCCGTTCTCGCCGTCCGCCACGAGCTCCCCGGCGCCCCCCGTGCGCGTCACCACGAGCGGCAGGCCGGCGGCCATGGCCTCGAGCGTCGCCACGCTCATCCCCTCGTTGGCGGACGGGAGCGCGAACACGTGCGCCTCCGCGTAGCACCGCCAGATCGTCTCACGGGGGACGTAGCCGAGGACGCGCACGCGGTCCTCGAGCCCGAGCCGCCGCACCTCGGCCTCGCACGCCGCGCGGGCGTCCCCGGTGCCGACCAGGTCCAGCGTGACGGCGACGCCGGCGTCGCGCAGCCGCGCCACGGCGCGGATCAGGTCGGGCTGGCGCTTCCGCGCGATCAGGCGGCCGACGCAGAGCACGCGGAGCGGGCCCGCGTCCGGGATCGGCGCCGCGGCCGGGAAGGCCGTCAGGTCGACGCCGTTCGGGATCACGCGGAGCCGGGCGCGGGGCTCGCGCGCCCCGACCAGCTCGGCCTCCTCGCGGCACTTCACCACGACCGCCTCCGCCGCCCGCCACGTCCGGCGGATCAGCGGCGTCAGGACCGGGTAGAGCGGGCCGTACCGCGCCTCCCAGCCGGGGATGTCGGGCCCGCCCACGCGCACGACGTACCGGAGCCCGCCGAGTCGACGGAGCGCCAGGGCGACCGCCCCGGCCGGGACCGTGCTCCAGGCCAGGGCGACGTCGTACGGCCGCGCCCGGTGGAGCCGCGCCGCCTCGCGGAGGGCGCCGCCCGCGTAGGCGAGCAGCTCGCGGCTCGACGAGTGGTGGAGATCGCGGTTCCGGACCGGCACCTTGCGGATCCGGATCCGCTCCGCCGGCCGGTCCTCCTCCCGGCGCCCGCCCAGGGCCGAGGTGACCAGGTCGACCTCGAGGTCCGGGATCGCGGCGAGCCGGTCGAGCAGCGCCCGGGTCACGGTCCCCGTCCCGCCGCCCAGCGGCGGGAACTCGTTATTGAGCATCAGGAGCCGCACCGGCTCCCCCGCGGACCACCCGCCGCACGACGTAGAGCGGCCGGTGCTTGACCTCCTCGAAGATGCGGCCGACGTACTCCCCGATGACGCCGATGGTCATCAGCTGGACCCCCGCCAGCAGGAAGATCGCGACGACCGTGGTGGCGAACCCGGCCGGGCTCAGCCCGACCAGGATGCGCTTCACCGCGTAGAACGCCGCCAGGAGGACGGAGAGCACCGAGACGCCGAAGCCCAGCACCGTGATCGCGCGGAGCGGCACGAAGCTGAACGAGACCAGCCCGTCGAGGGCGAGGTAGAGCAGGCGGCGGTACGTGTAGGCGGGCCGCCCCGAGTGCCGCGCCTCGCGCTCGTACGGCACCCCCACCTGGTTCAGCCCGACCCAGCTGCGGATCCCCCGCACGAACCGGTTGCGCTCCGGCATCGCCGTGAGGAGGTCGACGACCTTGCGGTCCATGATGCTGAAGTCGCCGGAGTCGAGCGGGATGTCGATGCTCGCGACGCGCCGGAGGAGCCGGTAGAAGGCGGCGTACGCCGCGCGCTTGAGCCAGGCCTCCTTGCGGCGGGTCCGGATCCCGTACACGACGTCCTGGCCCTCGCGCCACCGCGCGAGGAAGACGGGCAGGAGCTCGGGCGGGTCCTGGAGGTCGGCGTCCATCACGACCACCGCGCGACCCCGGGCGTGCTCGAGGCCGGCGCTGATCGCCACCTGGTGGCCGAAGTTGCGCGCCAGCTCGATCACGGTGACCCGCGGATCGCCGGCCGCGAGCGCCTGCAGGAGCGCGGCGCTGCCGTCGCGGCTCCCGTCGTCCACGTAGACGATCTCGAAGCTGGGCTCCGCGTGCTCGAGCGTCTCCACGAGGCGCCGGTGGAGCACCGGGAGGTTCCGCTCCTCGTTCGCGACGGGGAGCACGACCGAGACGACCGGCGGCGCGACCTCGGGCGGGCGCGCCTGGCCTCCGTCCGCCGGCGCCCGCCGGGACGGCGGACCCGCGGCCCCGCCGGCTCGACCGGGCCCGGCGTCCAGCGCACGGGCCAGCGCCCGGCAGAACGCGAGCGCCGCGGCCGGATCGTCCGTCGGGATGGGCGATGGCAACCGCTCGCCACCCGCCGCGGCGGGGTCGTCGGTCGGGACGGGCAGCGGCGGGGGCCCGCCGCCCGCCGCCCCGGGGCCGGCGGACCCGGAGGGCGGGGTGCCCCACGCCCCGCGATCAGGGGTCGCGCGAGCGGGCAGGGACTCGAACGCGGGCGTGCCGCGGGCGAGAGTCATGGCGCGCGCATGCCGTGCAATTATCCCGCCAGATGCGGGCGGCGCGAGCCTCATTTTTCGGCCGGCGGACAAGTGCCGGCGAAAACGGGCGTGCTAGGCTAGCGCGGGCGCGACCACGCCCCGCCACGATGCCTGCTCCCGCTGCCCCGCTCGAGGCCTCGCGCGCCACATCGCGGAGGCTCCTGCTCGCGATGGCGACCCTCTTCGGCTTCGTGGTCGCCGTGGCCCAGATCACGCGCTACGACGTCTGGGCGCTCCTCGCGGGGGGCCGGTACATCGTCGCCCACGGGCTCCCGGCGACGGATCCGTTCTCCTTCACCGCCGCCGACCGGCGCTGGGTCAACCACTCGTGGCTGAGCCAGGTCCTGCTCTATCTCGCCTACGCGCGGCTCGGGCCCGTGGCGCTCGTCCTCCTCAAGGGCGCGGCCGGCGCGGCCACGGTGGCGATCGTGTTCCGGTCCGCGCTCCGCCGGTCCCGGGCTCCGGTCGCGGCGGCGCTCGTCGCCGGCCTGGTCGCGATCGGGCTGGGGCCATGGTGGGAGCTGCGCCCGCAGGTCCTCACCTACCTCATCTGGGCGGCCTTCCTCGCCGCTCACGCGGCGTGGCGGGCCGGCGATGCGCGCGCGCTCTGGCTCCTCCCCCCGCTCATGGCGGCCTGGGTGAACGTCCACGCGGCGTTCGCCCTCGGGGTCGTCGCGCTCGCGCTCTGGATCGCCGGGCTCGCCGGTGTGCGGGCCCTCAAGCGGCTCGGGCGGCGATCGGGAGGGGAGCCGGCGCCGGACGGCCGGTCGCCCGCGCCACGCGCGCGGGACGGATCCGCGGATCCCGCCGAGCCCCGCCCGGCCCCGCCGGCCCTGCGCCCGCTGCTCGTCGCGGCGGGCGTGGTCCTGCTCGCCACGCTCGCGAATCCGTGGGGGTGGCGCGCCTGGGCCTTCCCGCTCGCGATGACCACCTCCCGGCGGGCGCTGGCCGCGAGCGTCGACTGGTACCCGCCGGATTTCCTCGACCCGGCGCTCCTGCCGGCGCTGCTCGCGCTGCCGGGCCTCGCCCTCGCGCTCGCCCTCCCGCGCGTGCGGCCCCCGCTCGACGAGGGCCTGCTCCTCGGGTTCCTGATGGCCGCGTCCCTCCGATCGGCCCGGCACCTCCCGCTCTGCCTGATCGCGGGGGCCCCGCTGCTGGCGCGGCTCGTGGCGGCGAGCGCGAGCCGCGCCGTCGCGGCCCGGCCGAGGCTCGCGCCGCTCGGCACCGGCCTCGCGGTCGCGGGGCTCGCCGCGGGCATCCTCGGGGTGCTCGGCTGGACGCGCGCCCCCGACCGGAACCCGTTCCTCCAGGAGCTCGACGAGGTCCGGTACCCGGTGGAGGCCGTCGCGTTCATGCGGCGCGCCCGGCCGCCTGCGCCGCTGTTCAATGCCTACGTCTGGGCGGGGTACGAGCTCTGGGCGCTCCCGGAGTACCGCGTCTTCATCGACAACCGGTTCGAGGTGTACCCGCAACGGGTGATCGATGATTACGTCGCCGTGACCTACCTCGACGCGGGGTGGGAGGCGGTGCTCGACCGCTGGCGGATCCGCACGCTCCTCGTGGACCGGGGCTCGCCGCTCGCCCGCGCGCTGGCGGCGAGCGGGCGGTGGCGACCGGTGTTCGCGGCGCGCGAGGCAGCCGTCTTCGTCGACGGCCGGGACGCCGAGGTCCGGGCGTTCCTCGGGGGGCTCGAGCGCGGAGGGGCCGCCGGCACCGGGGCCCCCTGACCGCCGGTCCTCGCGGCCCGGTCCGGGGACGCGGGCGGCTCCTTAGCCGTGACCTCCGCGGCCCGCGCGGGGGATGGCGCCCATCCGACCGGTGTCGCTTCAGCGCGGGTGGATGACCAGGCGGCCGGGCTTGACCTCGACGCGATCGATCATGCGGGGGAGGCGCCGCTCGGCCAGGAGCTCGGGCGGGAGCAGCGCGGCCGCCAGCGCCGGTGACACCGGCTGGCGGCCCACCGCCGCGCTCTCGAGGGTGAAGCGTGCGCGGCCGGCGCCGGCCTCGAGCCGGCCCCATCCCACGACCCAGACGGGGAGCTCCGCCAGCGGCCGCGGCAGGAGGCGCGACGCCCAGGCCGGTCCGGATTCCGCGAGCACCCGGCCGAGCGACGTCCGCCCGTTGACGCCGATCCGGCCGGCGCCAAGCGTGAGGACCACGGCCGTGAGGCCCGTCGTCCTGGGATCGAGATAGGTGGCCAGCAGAGCGTTGACCTCGGCCGCCGTCACGACGACGGGCTCGCCGCGGCCGGCCGCCGGGCGCGCCTCCCGGAGCGCCAGCTGGGCCAGCCGCTCGTGGGCCCGGAGCCGGGTGACCGCCGAGGGCGGGGTCTCGTCGAGCCCGGGCGGGCTGTCCAGCACGCGGGAGGCGACGAACGCGCTCGCCACGCCGGCGAGGAGCGCGGAGGCGACGAGGACGAGGGCGCCGGGACGGAGCCTCACCGCGCCAGCATAGAGGGGCGGGTTCGCCCCGGCAACGCCCGACGCGATTCGAGGCCGCACTGACGCGCATCGCCGCGCCAGCATAGAGGGCGGGCCCGCCCGGGCAACGGCACGTCCGGATTCAGTACGGCGCCGCCCAGCCCTGCACGGTGCGGGTTCACCTTCGGACCGAGGCCGGTCCAGGTTGACAGCCTCACTATCAGCTTGTATAAGTCAGCATGACTCAACGATCATCCCCAGAGGGGAGATCCAGGAGGGCGCGGTCATGGCGGATCGCTGGCGCGAGGCTCGGTTCCCGCGGTTCGATCCCTTCCGGGACCTGACGGACATCCAGCACGAGATCAACCGGGCGTTCGACACCTACTTCGGCGGCCGACCGCGGCCGGCGACCCCCGAGCGGGTCTGGGCGCCGCCCCTCGACATCTACGAGACGCGCGACGACCTGGTGGTCACGGTCGAGGTCCCCGGGGTGAAGGAGAAGGACATCCACCTGTCCATCACGAGCGATGTCCTGACCCTGCGCGGCCAGCGCGGCCCCACCGCCGAGGCGCGCGACGAGAACTACCACCGCATCGAGCGCTGGTCGGGGCCCTTCGAGCGCCACGTGCAGCTGCCGATCCCGGTGCAGACGGACAAGATCCGCGCCACGTATCGCGACGGCGTCCTCGAGATCCGGCTGCCGAAGCTGGAGGAGGTCAAGCCGCGCGAGATCAAGATCGAGGTCGCGTAGGACGTCAGGGACCGCCGCCCGCGGCGGCCCGGAAGTGAGGAGAGAGGACGCAATGGCAAAGGTGATCGGCATCGATCTCGGGACCACGAACTCCGTCGTGGCGGTCGTCGAGGGCGGAGACCCCGTCGTCATCCCCAACACGGAGGGCAGCCGGCTCACGCCGTCGGTGGTCGGGTTCGCCAAGGAAGGCGAGATCCTGGTCGGCCAGGTG
>DASRDR010000278.1:0-3359 GCA_035652475.1 Candidatus Methylomirabilota bacterium
GCGGAGTAGACGAAGGTCACCGCCATGATCACCGGGGTGTCGTTGGAGAGGATCGAGGTGATCAGGAGCGATCCGATCCCGGGCACCCGGAAGATCTGCTCGGTCACGACCGCCCCGGTGAAGATCTGGGGCACCTGGATCGCGAGGAGCGTCACGACGGGGATGAGCGCGTTCCGGACGACGTGCTTCACCAGGGTCACCCGCTCGGTGAGCCCCTTCGAGCGCGCGGTGCGGACGTAGTCCAGCTGGATCGTGTCGAGGATCGCCGAGCGCACGAACCGGGTGAGCTGGGCCCCCTGGAAGAGCCCGAGCACGGTGATCGGCATCACGCCCTGCTTCAGGTTCTCCCACACCCACTGGAGCCCGGTGGCCTGGATGTCCGCGCGGTAGATGAACGGCAGCCAGTCGAGGTAGATGCTGAAGAGCAGGATGAACAGGAGCCCGGTGAAGAACGTCGGCAGGGAGAACCCGATGAAGGCGAGCGTGGTCGCGATCTGGTCGAACATGGAGTAGGGCCGGCGGGCCGACAGGGTGCCGACCGGCAGCGCGACCAGGAGCGCGAGCACCTGGGCCGAGCCCAGCACGAACAGCGTGGTCGGCAGGCGCTGGACGATGAGGGTGTCGACGTCGACCCGGCTCACGAACGAGAAGCCCCAGTCCCCCCGGAGCATCGAGTTGAACCACCGGACGTAGCGCACCGCGATCGGGTCGTCGAGCCCGAACTGCTTCCGGAGGTTCGCCCGCACCTCCGGCGGCACGTTCGGGTTCGTCGCCAGCTCCCCGAAGGGATCCCCCGGCGCCAGGGCGAGGATCGTGAACAGGACGAGGCTGATCCCCAGGAGAACCGGGACCGCGGTGGCCAGCCGGCGGAAGAGGTACGTCCGCATCGCTCAGCGGCGCCTTGGTCGGCCGCGCGGCTCCGCGGCGCGCCCGCACGACACCAGGGCGCCGCCGCACGGCCCCGGGGCGCGCCCGCCACCCCCGACGCGTCCACGACCCGCCGCGTACCGGCGCGACCCCGTGCTTGGCGGGCACGGCTCCGGGCGCGGCCGCGCCGCGCCGGCCGGGCCGGCGCCGGTTACGCCTCCCGGTACCACCGGGCGAGGTTCCAGAAGCTCGAGTCCCAGCCGCAGATCTCGGTGTTCCGCAGGGTGTTGGCGATCGCCGAGATGTTCGCCCGCCAGATGATCGGCACGACGACCCCCTCCTGGACCACCAGGTCGTTCATCCGGATGAACAGGGCGGCCCGCTTGACCGGGTCCATCTCCCGCTCGGCGGCCCGCCAGGCGCGATCGTAGTCCGCGCTCTGCCAGCGCGTGTTGTTCCGCCCCGCCCACCGGTTCTCCCGGGACGCGATCTCCCAGGACACGAACGGGTCCATGAAGCGCAGCGGATCGGGGCCGGCGGTCATGTTGAACGCGTACATCTGGATGTCGGCCAGGAATCGCGAGCTCGTGTCCGGGTTCCCGGGGTCGCTCCCGAAGAACACCGAGGCGACGACGGACTTGAGCTCGAGCTCGATCCCGGCCCGGGCCGCCGCCTGCTTGACGATCGCCTGGGTCTTCTGGCGCACGGGGTTGATCGAGGTCTGGAACACCATCCGGAGCCGGCGGCCGTCGCGGGCGCGGACCCCGTCGGGGCCGCGGCGCCAGCCGGCCCGGTCGAGGAGGGCGTTGGCCCGGTCGACGCTGAACTCCCAGCGCGTGTTCGGCGAGCGGAAGCGGGGCGGCGCGTTCAGGTAGTTGGCGGTGGCCTGCCCCTGCCGGCCGTAGAGCTGCGCCTGGATCGCCGCGCGGTCGACCACCAGGGCGAGCGCCTGGCGGACGGCGGGATCGGTGAGGAACGGGTGCCGCGACCGGGGGCTCGCGCGCTCGCCGTCGACCTCGCTCCAGGGGTCGGCGAAGTTGCAGAGGATGTGCTCGATCCCCGCCGCCGGGGCGATGTCGGTCCGCCCCTTCCCGCCCTGCTCCATGCGCCGGAGCAGGTCGTCCTCGACCTGGATGTTCCAGGCGAAGTCGTACTCGCCGGTCTGGATGACCGCCCGGGCGGCCGAGACCGCGTCCCCACCCCCCTTGAGCTCGAGGCGGTCGAAGAACGGCCAGTGGCCGTCGTGGTAGCGTGGGTTCCGCTCGGCCCGGATCTGGTCGCCGGGCCGGAAGTCGACGATGCGGTACGGCCCCGTGCCGACCGGCCGCAGGTTGGCCGGCGCCTCGCGCGACCGCGTCCCGCGGAACGGCTCGAACACGTGCTTCGGCAGGACGCAGAGCGTCCCGCCGAAGGTCTGGAACCAGGCCGGGTTCGGGCTCCGGTAGACGATCCGGATCGTGTGGGAGTCGAGCCGGTCGATCCGGGCGACATCCTTGTAGGTGCCGGCCGAGACCGCCGCCGTCGCCGGGTCGGCCGCGTACTCCCACGTGAACACGAAGTCGTCGGCGGTGAGGGGCCTGCCGTCGTGCCACTGGACGTTCCCCTTGATCCGCCAGGTCACCGACAGCCCGTCGCGGGCCACGCCGCCGTTCTGCAGGCTCGGCACCTCGGCGGCCAGGATCGGCACCAGGTTCCCGTCCGGGTCGAAGGAGACGAGCGGCTCGTAGAAGATCCGGGAGCCGTCGCCGTCCTTCACGCCGATCGACAGATGGGGGTTCAGGATGGTCGGCCCCTGCCACCAGAGGACCTTCAGCTCGCCCCCGCCGCCGGGGCGCGACGGCGCGAACGCCGGCCGGGTCTGGGCGGCCGCGCGCGACGGGAGGAGCTGCCCCGCCAGCGGAGCCGCCACGCCGAGGGCGGCCAAGGCCTGGACGAACCGGCGGCGCGTCAGCGCGCCCGTCCGGACGCGGTCGATCCGCTCCCGCAACTCGCGCTCGTCCATCCCTGCCCCTCCCGGGTGCCCGGGGCGCCGACGCCACGGCCCGGAGTCGGCGCGGCCCCGGGGAGGCCGGCGGGAGCCGGAGTTGCCGCTGCCGCGCGGCGTCGCGAAGCTGCCGCAGCGCATCCGCGGCTCGCCCTCGCCGCGCGGGACGGACGCGAGCCCCGTCCCGCCGGACGCCCGGCGCCGGCCGGCCGACCACCGGGCGCACCCGCTCGCGCCGCAGGGCGGCGGGTGGTGACCGGGCCCGCGAACACGCCGCGGGCCGGGTCGACAGTCATCGGACCGCCCGGCCGCCGATCAGCCGGGCCGCCGGTCGGTCGGTCCGGCCGGCCGCCCGGCGAACCCTCCCAGTGCCCCGGCTCAGGCCTCCCGGTGCCAGTAGGGCAGGGTGGCGAGGTCCGAGTCCCAGGCGCTGACGTCGGTGTCCTTCAGCTTGTGCGAGATGGCGGTGACCTTGGCGCGCCAGATCACGGGGATCACGACCACGTTC
>DASRDR010000279.1:0-36969 GCA_035652475.1 Candidatus Methylomirabilota bacterium
CCCCCGGATGACGGCGACCTCGTTCCGCTGGAGCTGGTCGGTGATGACGTCGATCTCGCGCGCGACCACCTCGCCGACCCGCGCCAGCAGCTGCTCGGCGGTCGGGCGGGCCCCGGCCGGCGCCGGGCGGCCGCCGTGCGCCCCGCCCAGCGCCCAGATCGCCTCCCGGAACGTCTTGCTGGGAATGGTCCCGGTCTGGACGGAGACGCCCCCGACGACCCGCTGGCGCTCGATCACCGCCGCGCGCTTGCCGAGCTTGGCCGCCTGGATGGCGGCCCGCTGGCCGGCCGGGCCGCTCCCGATCGCGATCAGGTCGAAGTCGTAGGCCTCGGGCATACGCCAGCACTCTATCGCGAAGCCACGGCCGCCCGGCCAGGTTCCCGCCGCGCACGGACCGGGGTCGGTCGGCCGGGCGCCGGCGCGCCCCCCGGGGCGCCGCGCCCCGGGGCGGGCGCCGCGGCGCCGCGCGCGGGCCGGCTCCCGCGCCTCACGCAGAGTGAAGGGCTGCGCAGTGGTGTACAGGTCCGGCGGCGCGGCACTCGGCGGCCGAGAGCAGGGCGGCGGTCGTCGCGTACCCCCGCTCGGTCAGGCTCGCCTCGATCGCGGCCCGGTCCACGCCCCCGAGCCGGGGACCACTCCCCCGGCGTCGCCGCCCCGCGCCCGCGGGCGAGCGGCCTCTCGGCCCACGGGCCCGCCCGCGCCGAGTCTCAGAGGGTGACGCCGGCCTTCTGCCAGTCCTCGAGGAAGCGCTTGAGCCCGGCGTCGGTGAGCGGGTGCTTGAGGAGCTGCTGGAACACCGTGTACGGGAGCGTCGCGACGTCCGCGCCGGCGAGGGCGGCGTCGACGACGTGCAGCGGGTTGCGAAGCGACGCCGCGAGCACCTGCGTCTCGAACTCGTAGTTGTCGTAGATCTTCCGGATGGTCCGCACGAGGTCCATGCCGACGTGCGAGATGTCGTCGAGCCGGCCCAGGAACGGGCTCACGTAGGTGGCGCCCGCCTTGGCGACCAGCAGCGCCTGGCTCGGCGAGAAGCAGAGCGTCAGGTTGGTCCGGACGCCCTCCCCCCGAAGGACGCGGAGCGCCTTCAGCCCGTCGGCGGTGGTGGGGAGCTTGACGACCACGTTGGACGCGATCTTCGCCAGCTCCCGGCCCTGCTGGATCATCCCGGCCGCGTCGGTGGCGACGACCTCCAGGCTCACCGGCCCGTCCACGATCCGGCAGATCTCCTCGACCAGGTCGCGGAACGCGCGCTTCTCCTTCGCGATGAGCGAGGGGTTCGTGGTCACGCCGTCCAGGATGCCCATCGCGGCGGCCTCCCGGAGCTCGGTCACGCTGGCCGTGTCGAGGAAGATCTTCATCCCGCTGCCCTCCCCTGGCGCGCCGCGGCGCCGGTCGACTCCCCTCGCTCGAGCCGCACCGGCATCCCCGGGCGCACCCGCCGGAACTCCGCCGGGTCGCCGTCCAGCCGCCCGAACACGTTCACCGGACTCGCCGGGCGGATCTCGTCGCCGCGGCTCGCCGGCGTGCGCCCGAAGAAGACGCAGAAGGCGCGGCCCGGTGGCCAGTAGGCGACGTCGCCCCGCTCGACCGCGGCCCGGGCGCCGTCCTCCGCGAGGGACACGGGGATCGCGAAGTAGAGCTCGTCGCCCCACGTCTCGGCGGCAGCCTCGATCGGCAGCGCCTCCCAGATCGCCCGCGCGGTCGGCGAATCGTCGAGCGTCGCCGTCTGCGACACCGGGCCAGCCTGGATCCTGAGCACCCCGGTCACGCGGTCAGTCTACCGCCGCCCCCCTCGTCCTGCCACGGCCCGGCGCGCTCATGACGTCCGGACTCATGCGGCATCGACCCTGCGTTCGGTGACGATCCCATCCCGGCCCATCGGGAAGCACGCGGCGGCGGGCGCCCCCGGGCTCATCAGTCCGTGCCGCCGGCTGGCCCATCGCATCCGGCTCACGACGGACGGGACCCATCGACGCGGTCGCGGGAGCGGGCGACCCGGAGATCGGTCACGGGATGGGGTCAAGGTTCGAGGGCGGGGCCGATGGCGGGGCTCGCAGCCCTCCGTGCCCCGGCCGGCCCCCGGCGCGAGACGGGTCGGGGCGCGCGGCCTTGACACCCCGGGAGTCCGCGCGAAACGATAGCGGGGCCGTCCAGCTCGAGCGACGGCAGGAGATCGCCATGACATCCAGCGCTCCGCACGGCCGCGCGTTCCGCCCGACGGTCATGGGGCGACGGGGAGTCGTCGCCGCCGCGCACCCGCTGGCGGCGATGGCGGGGATCGAGGTGCTGCTGGCGGGCGGCTCGGCGGTCGACGCCGCGGTCGCGACGTCCTTCGCGCTCCACGTCGTCGAGCCGTACATGTCCGGGCCGGGCGGGGTGGCGACCCTCCTCCTGGCGCACCGCGGTCGGCGCGAGGCGCTCGTCTCGGCGGGGCGCATGCCCGCCGCCGCCGACCCGGGCCAGGTCACCACCGAGGATCTCAGGGGCGGGCCGCGATCGGCCGGGGTCCCGGGCCTGGTCGCCGCCACGCTCGGGCTCCATGCCCGTCACGGGACCTTGCCGCGCCCGAAGGTCCTCGCCCCGGCGATCCGCCTCGCCGAGGAGGGGTTCCCGCTCACCTGGAAGAACTGTGACTTCATCGCGAAGGCCCGCCCCCAGCTCCAGCTCGCCCACTCCGCCGAGGCAGCCCGCACGTTCCTCCCCGGCGGCGCGCTCCCGCGGCCGGGGGCCGTGCTGGTCCAGAAGGAGCTCGCCGCCACGCTCCGCCTGCTCGCGGACGGCGGGGCCGAGGCCTTCTACACCGGACCCCTCGCCCGCGCGATCGCCGCCACGCTGGAGGCCCAGGGCGGATGGATCACCGAGCGCGACCTCGCCGCGTACGGGCCCACGTGGGGGGAGCCGCTGGCGATCCGGTACCGGGGCGACGAGGTCTGCGTCCCGCCGCCGCCCACGAACGCGCTCCAGGCCCTCCAGACGCTCCAGATCCTGGAGGGGTTCGACCTCCGGGGCTTCGGCCACAACTCGGTCGACTACCTCCACCACTTCATCGAGGCGGCCAAGCTCGCGTCGGCGGACCGGGTCGGGCTCGACGTGCTGCGGCCCGAAGCGCCTCTGGCGGCCCTGCTGGCGCCGGCCTATGCCGCGGCGCGCCGGCGGCTCATCGATCCCGGGCGCGCCGCGGTGTCGGGCGGCGAGCGCTGGGCCCCCGATCGGCTGCCCGGCGAGGTCCTCCCCGGACACCCGGCCGACTTCGCCCGCGAGCACACGACCCACTTCGCGGTCGCCGACGGCGCGGGGACCGTGGTGACCGTGACGCAGACGCTCGGCAGCCCGTTCGGCTCGGGGGTGATGGTGCCCGGCACCGGGGTCCTGCTGAACAACCTGCTGATGTGGGCGGACCTGGACCCCCGGAGCCCGGCCGCGCTCCGCGCCGGCGCGCCGATGCAGACCCGCATGGCGCCGACCCAGGTGTTCCGGGACGGCGCCTTCCTGCTCTCGATCGGGACGCCCGGCTCGTACGGGATCCTCCAGACGACGCCCCAGATGCTCCTGAACGTCCTCGAGTTCGGCCTGGCGATGCAGGAGGCGATCGAGGCCCCCCGGGTCCGCGTCTACCGGGACCGGCTGGTCGACGTCGAGGGGCGTGTGCCGGCGGAGGTCCGCGACGGGCTCGCCGCCCGCGGCCACCAGGTCAACGTCATCGAGGACTGGTCGTGGGTGGTCGGCGGGGGGCAGGGCATCCGGCGCGATCCCGAGTCGGGCGCGCTCCAGGGCGGAGCCGACCCCCGCCGCGACGGCTACGCGGTCGCGATCTGACGCCGGCGATGCCAGGCGGTCGCGGCCCCCGCGCGCCCGCTCGCCCCGCACGCGCGAGCCGCCCGGGCGGCGTCATCATCCACGAAGGAGGCGGGCCTTGAGCAGCGGCAGCGGCACGGACGCGGTCAGGCGGATCCTCGTGGTCGGGGCGGGCCAGATGGGCGCGCAGATCGCGATGCAGGCGGCGCTGCACGGGTACGCGGTCACGCTCAACGACCTCTCCCTGACCATCCTGGAGAAGGCGATGGCCGGCAACCGCGGCCACCTCGAGCGGCGGGTCGCCAAGGGCCAGCTGACCGCCGAGGCGATGGCGGCGGCGGTCGCGCGCGTGCGGCTCGAGCCGGACCTGGACCGGGCGGCGCGCGACGCCGACTTCGTCATCGAGGCCATCGTCGAGCGCCTCGAGCCGAAGCGGGAGTGCTTCGCGCGCCTGGACCGGGCGGCGCCGCCGCACGCGATCCTCGCCACGAACTCCTCGAGCCTCGGCAACTCGCTCCTGGCCTCCGCGACCGACCGGCCCGACCGGTGCGTGAACATGCACTTCTTCTACCCGCCGCTGGTGATGCGGCTGGTCGAGGTGGTCAAGGGCCAGTGGACGTCCGAGGCGACACTGGAGACGACGGCCGAGCTGACCCGCCGGATCGGGCGGGAGCCCGTCGTGCTCCGGAAGGAGCTGCCGGGGTTCCTCGTCAATCGCATCCTCCGGGCGGTGACCAACGAGGCCTACTTCCTCCTCGAGCAGGGGGTCGCGCCGTTCTGGGAGATCGACCGGGCGGTGGAGCTCGGCCTGAACTTCCCGATGGGCCCCTTCCGCCTGGGTGACCTCTCCGGCCTCGACATCGGCTACAACGCCCGGCTCGAGGTCTACGAGTCGACCCGCGACCCGAAGGCCCGGCCGCCGGCGGAGCTCGAGAAGCGGGTCAAGCGCGGCGATCTCGGGCGGAAGACGGGCCGCGGCTTCTACGACTACTCGACGACGCCGCCCACCCCCATTCCCGACTGACGGCGGCGCCGTCTCGGCGGCGCGCTCTCGGTGGCGCGGTCTCGCCGCCGCGCCTCCACCGAACCCACACCGCCGCCGTCCGCCCGGCGGGCTGCGCGCGGGGTGGTCCCGGCGGGCCTCGGGGGCCCGCCCGGCCTCGCGCCGGACCGGCGGCCGGGGCCGGCCATGCCCGGCCGGCGCGCCGCGCTCCCGGTCCCGCGTCGAGCCGGGCCGGGTGGCCGGCTCCGGCGCAAGGCCGCGCGCGCCCGCGACCGGCCGGCCCGGCGGCCGCTCGCCGAGCGTCCTGCGCCGGCGCGGGCATGGCCGGGGGCCGCGACGAACGCGCGGCCCCCGGCCGGGCGGTCACCGGGCCGGCGCGGCGCCCGGCGTCGGGGCGCCCGCGGTCGGACCGAACCGGAGCCAGACTCGGCTGGCCACCGGCTGGGTCCCGCGCATCTGGTAGCCCACCGTGACCGAGTCTCCCGCGCGGAGATCCTTCGGGGTGAGCGGGCGGCCGAGGCGCTGGATCAGGGTCTGACCATCCAGCACGAACGAGGTGGGCGGAGCGGGCTGACCGTTGACCGGCGGCCCGGGATCGATCACGAGCCGCGTGTCGCCGACCGTCTTCACGACGCCCCGCGCGATGCTGAGCGGCACGCGCGCGGGGGCGGGCGCGACCGCCGCCGCCTGCCCGGGCCGGGGCGGCGCGGTCGTGGCGGGCTGAGCGAGGACGACCGGCGCCGCCAGCAGCACGGCGACGGGAGCGAGGACCAGGTGCAGGGGCGATCGCATCGGGGCACCTCCGTGAGTGGGTTGCGGGGTGAGCGTGCACTGCTGCCCCGCCGCGGTGCGACCCCCGTGCCACCCAGGCCCCGGCCGGCCCCCCCGCCGCGAGCCCGGCCGGCTCCTCTGTCGCCGCGGCCACTTGCCGGCACGGCGTCCGGGCGCGGGACGTGCCCGGGGTGGGCGCGGCCCGGGCCGAGCGTCTGCGCCTCGCGCCAGTCCGTATCGCCACGCGGACGCCGGCCGGCGCGAACCGCCGCCCGGGCGCGAGCGGGACGCCCGGCTCCCGCCCCCGGCGAGCGCGCGCTCGCCTCCGGACCGGACGGCCTGCGATCTCGCGCGGGCGCGATACGCCGGTGGCGCGGATCCGATGCGCGCCGGGCGCGAACCCGCGCCCGGCCGGGCCGCTCGGCCGGCGATCCGGCGCGGGCGCCGGACCTGGCGCGTGGCTTGCTGAACCGCAGCGCATGAACCCCGTCCGCACGAGCACCACGACCCGGGCCCGCGGCCGCCGCCGGACCCGGCGCGCCATAGCCTCGCTCGGGCTCGCGACGGGCGCCGCGCTCGTGCCCGCCACCGCCGCGGCGGAGCCGTGGAGCCGTGCCACGATCGCGGCGCTCCCCGACGAGGCATTCGCGGTGGTGCGCGTCCGTCCGGACGGGACCCGCGCGCGGCACCTGCCGCACCACGACGCCGACGGCCGGCTCGATCTCCAGCACCTCCGGAGCGCTCTCGCCCGGCTCGGTCAGGTGCGCTGGGAGGACACCGCGGACGCGGAGCGGGCCAGGCGGCACCTCGTCGGGCATGCGGCCGCGCTCGGCTGGCCGACGGGCCGGCCGGCGCGCCCAGGCGCCACGGAGCGAGGGGAACGGCCTCCCGGCGCAGGGCGCCCTCGCGTTGACCCGACGTCGAGCCCTCCGTGGCATCCGCCCGTGGACGGCGCGCGGGCGCACCCCGTCAGCCAGCGCGGCCTCGAGGGGCCGCCGACGCTCGCCGACGAGATCCTCTCGCCGTCGACCGCGACGATCGACCGGAGCCGGAAGCTCCGGCTCCACGCGAGGCACGGCATCCAGTCCTGCTGGATCGTCGATCCCCGACGCCGGCGCGGTCGAGGCGTCCACCCTCGTCGAGGGTCCGGTCCACCCCTTCTCGTCCGGGCGTCGTGGACGGCGTCCACCGCGCTGCCCCGTTCGCCGAGCTGGCGCTCGACCCCGCGGCCCTCTGGCCCCGACGCGGCCGGGCGCGCCGGACGCCGGCGACGCGGTCACGTCTCCGCCGCTGGCGCTCGAGGTCCGCCGGCCCGCGCGCCGGGCGCCCCGCCCCCGCGTTTCGTGGCCGCGCCGTCCCGATCCGCGATGGCGCGACGCGACGCCCGGCGCCGGCGAGGGCGGTCCGGGCCCGCTGGAGTCGGAGGGCGCGGCGGCCGCCGACGAGCCTCCCATCGCCGGCCCACCGGCCGCGTCCGGCCCGCGACCTTTGCTAGAATCACGCCTGGGCGCCGGGAACCTGCGATCGACGCCCGCCGGGAGGTCGCATGATTCGCAAGTTCTCCGTCCTCTACGTGGGCCAGATCGAGCTCGACAACATCGGCAAGGACGGCACGCCGGCCGACCTCCGCCGCTACCCCAACGAGCGGATCGTGGAGGCGTACCGCTCGATGGTCGACGTCGCCCGGGTCATGGACGACGAGGGGTACTACTGCCTCTGGACCGCGGAGCACCACTTCCAGCGCGAGGGCTACGAGGTCCTCCCGAACCTGATCCTGGTCGGGACGTACCTGGCGGCGGTCACCCGCCGGCTCAAGTTCGGGTGCGCGTTCAACATCCTGCCGATGTGGCACCCGATCCGGCTGGCCGAGGACTACGCCGTCGCCGACATCCTCACCAACGGGCGTGTCGTGATGGGGATCGGGCGCGGGTATCACACGCGCGAGGTGGAGTCGTTCGGGGCCCCGCTGCTGGACGCCCCCGCCAACCTCGAGCTGTTCGAGGAGCAGTTCGAGCTCCTCTGGAAGGCGCTCCACGAGGAGTCGTTCGCCCACCGGGGAAAGCACTACACCGTCCCGCCCGCGGTGCCGTACCGCGGCTACGAGCTCCGCGACGTCACCCTCGTGCCCCGGCCGATCCACCGGCCGGTGGAGATCTGGCAGCCGATCGCCAGCGGCAAGACGATCGACTTCCTCGCCAAGCACGACCTGAAGGGCATGGTCACCCTGAACGGCGCCCGGATCACCGACCAGGTGTTCCACGCCTACCGCGACGCCTGCGCGCGGCACGGGCGGACGAAGCGGCTCGGCGAGGACCTCTGCCTCGGGCTCGGCTTCTACATGGCGGGGAGCCGGGAGGAGGCGATCCGGAAGGTCGAGCCGGCGCACGACGAGCGGTACAAGTGGTTCGCGCCGTTCGGGTTCGTGCGCTACGCGGACGAGCAGGGACGGCCGTGGGGGACGCCGGGTGCGCCCGCCCGGGTGCCCACGATCCGGGACGGCGTCGCGCAGCAGGCATGGATGGTGGGCCCGCCTGCTGACTGCATCGCGCTCATCCGGGAGTACGAGGCCCGGTATCCCGGCCTTGAGCAGCTCATGCTCCACTGGCCGGAGGGCGTGCCGCCGCGGGAGTTCATCCACCAGCTCCGCTGGTTCGCCCGGGACGTCATGCCGGCCTTCGTCGACCGCTGAGCCCCGGCGCGCGGACAGGGAGGCGCATGGCGTCGGACGCGGGCCGCCGGCGGCGATCGCCGGCGGGGCGATGACGCGGCACGCCGGGCCGCCCCCGGATCCCGCGGCGCCGCCGCCCCCGCCCGAGCCGACGTACGCGGAGCGGGCGCGCACCCTGCTCCACCGGGCGCGGACCGGGACGCTCGCCACCGTCTCCCGGCGCCACCCCGGTCACCCGTTCGCCTCGCTCATGCCGTACGCCCTGGACCCCGACGGCCGGCCCGTGTTCCTCATCAGCTCGATGGCCGTCCACACCCAGAACCTGGCCGCCGACCGCCGGGCCAGCCTCCTCGTCGCCGAGCCCGACTGGCGCGGCGATCCCCTCGCCGCGGGCCGGCTCACCGTGCTGGGGACCGTGGAGCCGGTGCCGCCCGCCGACGTCCCGGCGGCGCGCGCCGCGTACCTGGCCCGCCACGCCAGCGCCGCCCACTGGGTCGACTTCGAGGACTTCGCGTTCCACCGGCTGGCCGTCACCGACCTCTACTTCGTCGGCGGCTTCGCGGTGATGGACTGGATCGACGCGGCCGCCTACCGCGCCGCGCGGCCCGACCCGCTCGCCGACGTGGCCGGGCAGATCCTCGAGCACATGAATCGGGACCACGCGGACGCGCTGGCGACGCTCGCCCGGGTGCTGGGCGGCGCGCCGGACGCGGAGGCGGCGACGATGGTGGCGGTCGATCGGCTCGGCTTCCGGCTCCGGATGCGGAGCGGCGACCGGCTGCACGCCGCCCGCATCCCCTTCCCGGCCGAGGTGACGACCGCCGAGGGCGCGCGCCGCGCGCTCGTCGAGATGCTCCGGGACGTCCGGGCGCGGCGGCCGACGTGACCGCGCCGCCGGCGGACCGGCTGGCGCGGGCGGCGGCCCTCCTGGCCGAGGGCGACTGGCGCGGCGCCCACGCGCTGGTCCAGGACGACCCCTCCGAGGCGGCGGCGTGGCTCCACGGGATCGCCCACACGCTGGAGGGCGACCTGGCGAACGCGCGCCACTGGTACCGCCGCGCGCACCGGCCGTTCCCGGGCCCCGACGCGGTCGCCCACGAGATCGCGCTCGCCCGGCGGTCCCTCGACCCCGCCGCTCCCCCGGTCCCCTGAGCGCGCGTGTCCGGCGAGGGGCCCCGCCCCGGCCTCGCCCTGGGCCGGCGCGGCCCGGCCGCCCTCGGTCCGGTCGCGCTTGCGCCCGGCCGGCCGGCGGAGCGTCGGCGGGCGGCGGCCCCGCGCGATCACGACACCGCCGCCGGGGGGCACGCCCCGTGCGCGTCGGCGGCCCCCACCGCCGAGACGCGCACCCGGGCGGTCCCCTGCCCCTCGAAGCCGAGCGCGCGGGCGGCGGCCCGCGTGAGGTCGACGATCCGCCCGGGAACGAAGGGGCCGCGGTCGTTCACGCGGACGAGCACCGCCCGGCCGTTCTCCAGGTTCAGGACCCGCAGGCACACGTTCATCGGCAGCCGGGTGTGGGCGGCGGTGAGCGCGGCTGCGTCGAGCCGCTCGCCGCTCGCCGTGCGCCGGCCCGGGTGCTCGTACCACGACGCGAGCCCCTCCTCGGTGAACCCGCGCCAGTCCGCGAGCGGCACGTAGGTGCGCCCGAGAACGGTGTAGGGCGCGAGGGTCGGCGGGGCGGGCGCGGTCGCGCACGCCGAGAGGACGAGCGCCGCGGCGAGGCCGCCGCCGGCGCGGGCGAGGCGCCGCGTCGCCCAACCCCGGCCGCGCCGGGCGCGGCCGGCCGGCGCGGCCGCGAGCCTGGCGCCCGAGCCGGTCGCCCGCGAGCGCGTGGTGCCGGTCAGCCGCCGCGTCGGCTGACCCGCGCCGGGCCTCTCCCGAGGCGGCGCCGGCGCCCGGCCACCCGCCCCGGTCAGCCGGACTCCGGGCGCCGGTACGGGAGCGGCACGTACTCCACCGAGGGGCGGGTCCGGGTCGGCTGCGGGAACAGCCGCATGAGCTCGTAGACCTCGGGCGGCATCCCGGTGAGCACCGGGAGCCCGAGGGCCTTGGCCTCCTCGGCGGTGATCGCGTAGTCGTGGGTCCACGTCCCGGTCGAGAGCTTGACCGCGATCTCGGACGCCTTGTCCTCCGGCATGTGCTCCATCAGCAGGTCGCGCACCATGATCTGGACCTGGACCAGCGCCTTGCGGGCCACGTCGGCGAGGATGAGCGTCTGGTCGTCGATGTCCTTCATCTCCTTCCGCTCCAGCACCGAGAGGATGGACGCCGCCGGGCTCTGGCCGAGCTGCGGATCCACGGGCCCGAGGACCGCGTTCGGATCCATCACGATCTCGTCGGCGGCCAGCGCGAGGAGCGTCCCGCCCGACATGGCGTAGTGGGGGACGAACACGGTGACCTTGCCGTGGTGCCGGCGAAGCGCGTGCGCGATCTGGCCGGCGGCCAGGACCAGCCCGCCGGGCGTGTGGACGATCAGGTCGATGGGCACCTCGGGATCCGTGAGCTCGACCGCCCGGAGCACCTCCTCGGAGTCGTTGACGTCGATGTAGCGCATCAGGGGGAACCCGAGGATGCTCATGGTCTCCTGCCGGTGGACGAGGGCGATGACCCGGCTCCGCCGGGCGCGCTCGAGCCGCTTGAGCACCCGCAGGCGGCTGGCCTCGAGGAGCTTCTGCCGGAGCACCGGCTGCATGGCGACCAGCAGGAAGAACACCCACCAGAGATCGTTCAGCGCCATCGCCTGGGTCCTCCCCGATCCGCGAGCTCGCGCCACGGAGGGCGGGCGGCACCCGCGCGCCACGCCCGGCGTCCACCATACACCGGCCGTCCCGGAGGCCGGCCAGAGGCGTGGCGCGGGCACCGGCCGCTCCCTCGTCCCGCCGCCGGCCGGGCCGGCCGGCCCGGCCGTCAGCGCGGGCGCGCGCCCGGCATGCGCGCGGCCAGCTCCTCTGCCGTCGGCACGCCCGCGATGCCCGGCCGCTCCACGGTCAGCGCCCCGGCCGTCGCCGCGAACGCCGCCGCCTCGGCCGGGTCGGCGCCCGCGTTGTACCGGATGAGGAAGGCGGCCGCGAACACGTCGCCGGCGCCCGTCGGCTCCACCTCCGTGGCGGGCACGGCGGGGACGTGCTGGCGCTCGCCGTTGACGAAGAGCGCCGCCCCGCGCTCGGCGAACGTGAGGGCGCCGAGCGGCACCTCCTGGTAGTACCGGAGCGCCTCCGCCTCCCATCCGGCGACGTCGTCCCCCGACAGGAAGAGCGCCTGCGCGTGCGCGAGGACGCGGCGCGGATCGGGCCACGGCCGCATCCGCACCGTCCCGTCGTCGTCCCAGACCCGGCACCAGCCCTGGGCCCCGGCCCCGACCGCGGCGTTCGGGAAGGCGCGGGCCAGCTCGGGGGCGACCTCGTCGGCGACCGGGCAGAGGTAGGCGATGCTCGCCTCCGCGAAGTGCGGCGGCAGGTGCTCGGGCTCGAGCCGCGCCGCCCGCGCCCGGAGCGTGAGGCGGCGCCCCCCGGGGCCGTACCGGAGCGCGAACCGGGTCGTCTGCGGCGCCGGCACCGCGACCACCTCGAGCCCGGCCGGCAGCACCTCCACGGGGAAGTCCGGGCCGTAGCTCGTCAGGAGTCCCACCCGCAGCCCCTGGTGATGGGCGAAGAGCCCGGCGTAGAGGGCCGAGCCGCCGGGGCGCACGCCCGCCGCCAGCTCGTCCAGCGTGAGGTGGCCGACCGCCACGAAGTCCGGCGGGCGCGCCGGAGTCGCCACGCCGCCCTACTCGCCGCGGGCGGCCGTGGCGCCGCCAGGGCCGCCGCCGGCGGCGCCCGGCGCCTCCACGAGCCGGCGCAGGTACCGGAGCGCCCGCGGGACACCGGTCGCCTCGGCCTCCTCCGCCTCGTACTCGAACGTGATCCAGCCCGCGTAACCCGCCTGCCGCAGGCCGTCCAGCAGCCCGGGGTAGTCCATGCTCGGCTCGGCGCCGTCCGGACCGACCCGCCAGAACTTCGCGTGCACGTGGGCGGCGTGCGGTGCCGCGGCCCGGACCGAGGGCCAGCCGGCGCGGTAGTTGCCCGTGTCCAGCAGGAGGCCGAGGGCGGGGGAGCCGACCTCGGCGAGGATCCGCAGGTGCTCGGCCGCCGACGGCGTGAACCCCGCCTCGTTCTCGAGCAGCAGGCGGACGCCGGCCTCGTGCGCGAACGCGGCCGCGGCCCGGAGTGCGGCGATCATGTCGCCCCACCGCTCCCCCGCGTCCCCCTCCGGCCAGCCGGCGAACACCCGGATGAACGGCGCCCCCAGGCGCTCCGCCACCTCGACCCACTGCTGGACCTTGACCACCTCGCTCCGCCGCAGGCACGGGTCGCGCCGCCCGAAGTCGTTGTGGATCCCGATTCCGATGATTCCGAGGCCCCGGGCGGCCGCCGCGGCCCGGAGCCGGTCCAGGTAGGCCGGCCGCGTCTCCGGGAAGTGGATGTCCTGGAACTCGACGCCCCCCACCCGGAGGACGTCCCCGCAGTGCGCGACGAAGCGCAGCTGGTCCATCGCGCCGGCGTCGAAGGCGCGGGTGAACGACCCGCAGATGCAGCCGAGCCTCATGCGGGAACTCCTCCGGGCGGCGCGACGCCGCCGAGCGCCCGCAGCACGTCGGCGTGCAGGCGGGGGTTGGCGCTGCAGACCAGGGTGTGCAGCGCGTGGATGTCCGGGCGGAAGACCAGCGGGGCGCCGTCCCACCCGCTGACGGGGCAGCCCGCGCGCTGGGCGATGGCCACCGCCGAGAAGACCTCGGTCAGCGCCTCCCGCCAGGCGATGTACACGTCGATGCGGCCGCACGCCACGTCGACGAACCCCGCCGGCCCGCCGTTCGGCAGGACGAAGCGGGCGCGCTCGAGCACCGGCCGGAGCGCCGTCACGGTCGGATAGAGGAACGCCGGCTTCATCATGTACGCCTCGACCGAGGCGCCGTCGAGGGCGGCGGTCGGGGCCGGCCGCGCCGGGACGGCGCGCGCGCGCGGCCCGGCCCGGCGGTGCACCCCGTCCGCATCGGCCAGCACGAGCTCGCCGGTGACGTGGTCGACCAGGCCCGCGGCCCGCGCCCGCCCGTCCTCGCCCCAGAGCCCGAGCGCGGAGTACCAGAGCGCCCGGATGCCCTGGCGATAGAGGGCGCTGCCGTCGAACGGGTCCATGACCGCGTACACGGGCTCGAGGCGGCGGCGGGCGGCGCCGAGCGGCCGTGCCCCGGCCTCCTCGGACAGGAGCGTCCCGTGCACGCCGGCGCGCTCGAGCGCCCGGATCGCCGCCGCCTCGGCGGCGGTGTCGACCGCGATCACGTCGGGGTCGAACGGCCGGTAGCCCTCGGCGCGGCCGGCCACGACGCGGCGGCCCCGCAGGGGATCCAGGCGCCGCACCGCGGCGGCCGCGGCCCCGAGCGCCGCGGCCACGATCCGGCGCCACGGGTCCGGCGCGCGGCGCCTCACCATTCGCGGCCGGTCCGGGCGACGCGGTCGAGGAGGGCGGCGAGCTCGCCGACCACGTGGGCGAGGGCGCGCTCCCCGAGCTCGCGCGAGATGCGGGAGGTGTCGCCGCGCACCCCCGTCGGGAACTCCGCCTCCGGCCGCGCCTTCACGTGGAACGCCGATAGCGCCGGGCGCTCGCGCACGTCCGGCACCCGGTCGAGCCGCACGACCGCCGGGTCGAGCGCCAGCAGGGTCGAGGTCTCGAGCGACGCGGCGTGCCCGTCCCGGCCGGTCAGCCCCTCGGCCGCCCGCACGGCCTCGAGGAACGCGTACGGGCCGACGACCAAGAGGGCCAGCGCCGGGTCGGCGTCGACGATCGGGACCACGGCCTCCCGCAGCGCCTCGAGCTGGGCCGGCTCGGCGTGCCCCGAGTAGAGGGCCAGCCGGCGGGCCCCGTGGCGCACGTACTCGCGGACCACCTCGCGGACCAGGGCGGTGAACGTGTCGAGGGAGAGCGACACCGTCCCCGGGAAGTTCCGCATCGTCCGGCAGACCCCGTAGGGCACCGCCGGCGCCACGAGCGCGCCGGTGCGCTCGGCGACCAGCGCGCAGACCCGCGCGGCGTCGATCAGGTCGGCGCCCACCCCCAGGTGCGGCCCGTGAGCCTCGACGGTGCCGAACGGGAGCAGCAGCCAGCGGCCCTCGGCGAGGGCCGCCGCGAGCTCGGCGCCGGTGAGGTCGGCGACCCGGTGCGGCCGCACGGCGGCGCTCATCCGGCCCCGGGCGCCCTCACGCCGCGTCGTCCGACGGGTTCAGCACGAGGGCGCGACCGTGCGGGATGCGCAGGCGCACGGCCGCGCCGGGCCGGAGCCGGGTGGCGACGCCCGCCTGGAGCCGGAGGCGCAGGCCGCCCGGCAGCCCGAGCCGGTAGTCCATGCGATCGCCGAGATAGGTGCCGGCCTCGACGACGGCGTCCAGCACCCCGTCGCCCGGCGGGGCGTCGGCCGGCAGGAGCTCGATCTCGTTCGGCCGGACGAGGAGCAGCGCGGGCTGGCCGGCCGCTGCGCCCGGGCGCGCCGGCACCGCGAGGCGGCCGCCCGCGACGGCAACCACCATCTGGCCGCCCTCCACGCGCTCGATCCGGCCCTCGAGGAAGGTCGACAGCCCCACGAACTCGGCGACGAACCGCGACGCCGGGCGGCCGTAGACTTCCTCCGGCGACCCCAGCTGGGCGAGGCGGCCCCGGTGCATGATCGCGATCCGGTCCGACAGCGCGAGCGCCTCCTCCTGGTCGTGGGTGACGTAGACGGCGGTGATCCCGAGCCGGGTGATCACCTCGCGGATCTCGAACCGCATCTCCTCCCGGAGCCGCGCGTCCAGGTTCGAGAGCGGCTCGTCCAGCAGGAGCACCTTCGGCCGGTAGATGAGGGCCCGGGCCAGGCCGACGCGCTGCTGCTGCCCCCCCGAGAGCTGCCGGGGGTACTTCGCCCCGTGCGCCTCGAGCCGCACCAGGCGCAGCGTCTCGGCGACCCGCTGGCTCCGCTCGGCCCGTGCGAGCCCCCGGATCATGAGCGGGAACCCCACGTTGTCGGCGACGGTCATGTGGGGGAACAGGGCGAAGTTCTGGAAGACCATCCCGAGCTCGCGCCGGTGCGTCGGCACGGCGGTGACGTCGCACCCGTCGATGATGACGCGCCCCTCGGTCGGTCGCACGTGCCCGGTCATCGTGCGGAGCGCGGTCGTCTTCCCGCACCCCGACGGCCCCAGCAGCGTCAGGAGCTCCCCGCGCCGGACGACCAGGTCCAGCCGGTCGTTGGCCACCACGCTCCCGTAGCGCGTCGTGACCCCGCGGAGCTCGATCATGGCGTCGGCCACGGCGGCCCCCCCCGGTCAGGCGCCCTTGAACCCGCCCACCAGCCGCTCCGGCCGCGCGCGCCGCTGGACGACGGCCAGGATGAGGAGCGAGGGGATCACCATGAGGACCGCCATCGCGCTGGTGATCTCCCAGTAGCCGTCGCCGACGGCCAGGTAGGTGCGGACCGGGAGCGTGACGGTGTGCGGCCCGTAGGTGAGCAGGGTGAGCGTGAACTCGTTGTAGGAGTGCGTGAAGGTGAAGATCGCCGAGGCGACGATCCCGGGCAGGAGCAGCGGGAGCACCACGTGGAGGAATCGCCGGCCCGGGCCGGCGCCGCAGACGCTGGCCGCCTCCAGCACGCGCTCGTCCAGCCCCTCGATGCTGGCCGAGAGCACCATGATCGCGTACGGGGCGCACACCGCGACGTGGGCCAGGGCGACCCCGACGTGCGTGTCCACCAGGTGGAGCGCGTAGAAGAGCCGCGCCACGCCGAGCGCGTAGGTGATGGGCGGGATCATGAGCGGCAGGAGGAGCAGCGCCATCAGCAGCTCCTTGCCGGGCAGCCGACAGCGCCCGAACGCCCACCCCGCGGTGAGGCCGATGGCGGTGCTGATCAGGACCGCCAGCCCGCCGATGATGACGGTGTTCTTCAGCACCTCCGGGATGTTCCCGACCTCCACCGCCCACCGGTACCACTCGAGGGTCAGCTCCGGCGGCAGCCAGCGCTTCCCGAACCAGCCGCGACCCACCGAGCGGAGCGCGATCATCGCGAACGGCGCCAGGATGAAGAGGGTCAGGCTGACCAGGAGCGTGTAGGCGAGGAGCGTCCGGGCCTCGCGGAACGCCTGCCCGTACGCGCGCGCGGCCTCCCTCATCGCGATCCGCCGCGCCGGCGCCCGAGCCGCAGGTAGACCGCCAGGAACGCGACCTGCACCGTCGCCATGACCACGGCGATCGCGCTGGCCGCCGACCAGTGGGGCGGGATCGGCACCACGATCTGCTTGTAGATCTCGACCGCCAGCGGCCGGTGGTCGCCCCCCGCGACCAGGGGCACGCTGAAGGCCCCGAAGGCGGCCATGAACGTCAGGACGGAGCCGGCCAGGATCCCGGGGCTGGCGAGCGGCAGGAGCACGTGGCGGAGGCAGCGCCACGGGCCGGCCCCGGCGACCTGCGCCGCCTCCTCGATCGCCGGGTCGAGGCTCTCGACGGCCGCCAGCGTCGTGACGCACGTGTACGGGAAGTAGAGCCACACGTAGAAGAGCACGAGGCCGGGGATCGTGTAGTCGACGTTCAGCGGCCGCGTGAGGATGGGCACCGCCTGGGTGAGCGCCAGGTTGAACCAGCCCCGCGGCCCCCAGAAGATGAGGAGCCCGAGCGCGCCGATGAGCCCGGGCACGACCAGCGGCACCAGCACCACGGTCCGGAAGAAGCGATGGCCGGGCAGGCGCCGCCGCAGCACCAGCGCCAGCGGCACGCTCAGCAGGACCGACGCGAGCGTCGCGGCGAGCGCGAGGCCGAACGTCAGGAGGATCACCCGCCGGGCGTCGGGATCGCCCAGGAACGCCGCGTAGCTCGCCAGCGTCCACCCGCTCTCGGCCCCCTCGGGCCGGAAGCTCAGGACGACCGTCAGGAGCGCGGGATAGCAGAAGAGCGCCCCGAACGCGACCAGCGCCGGCACGAGGAGGAGCCCGCCCAGCCGCGCGTCCGCCCGGGTCCCGCCCCCGCTCACGCGTCCCCCCGCGGCCGGCCCGCGGCCGGCGACCGATCCCCCGGCGAGCCCCACCCGGAGGCCGTCGTCGCCGAGGGAGTCGAGGATGTCTGCGCCATCGGACCGGGCGCCGGCCCCGGGCCGCGGGCCGACCGGGCGCCGGGCGGGAGGCCGGGCCGCGTCACCCGGCGACCCGCCCGGTCCGGCGCCCGTCCGGCTACGGGACGAGCTCCTTCGCGTGGGCCTTGATGTAGTCGATGATGTCCTTGCGGATCCGCTCACGCGGGATCGCCGTCCGCGTCAGCACGTCGAGCTTGGGGACGATCTCCCACACGATCGGCGGCGCCTGCTCGGTGATCTCGGTGCCGGGGTACTGCCACATCGTCGTCAGCAGCCGCACCTGCTGGTCGTCGGAGAGGAGGTAGTTCACCACGCGGAGCGCGGCGGCCTTCCGCTCCGGCGGGATGCCGGCCGGCACCGCGAGGTAGGCGGTGCCGATCTCGTCGGCGCCCTCCTCCGGATAGACGGCCTTGATCGTGGGCGGCATCGTCCCCTGCCGGGCCGACCAGAGCGAGTAGTCCTGGGCGTAGAGGGCGATCCACGTCTCGCCGGCGTTGAAGTCCTCGAAGAGGTTCGGCGGCTCGGCCGGCAGCGGCAGCTTCGCGTACTGGGTGAAGTCCTTGAGCTTGGCCCAGGCGTCCTGGAACGCCGGGTCGTTCTGCAGCGCCGCCATCGGCCGGGTCATCCTGTCCTTGAGGAACGCGTGGAGGAACACGTACCGCTGACGCCACGCCGAGCTCGACTTCGCGTCCGGTCGCACCAGGCCGATGTGGCCCTTGAACTCGGCCCGGCGGTCGTAGAACTCCTTCCACGACTTCGGGGGGTTCTTCACGAACTGGCTGTTGTAGATGAGCGCATAGGACGTCCGCCAGAAGAGGGCGCCCTTGCCCTGGAGATCGACGCCCTCGTCCGACTTGAGGTAGCGGGGGTCGATCCGCGCGAGGTTGGGGACGGTCGCGGTCGTCAGCGGCTCGAGCGGGACGCCCGAGGTCACCCACGTGGCGATCGACTTCGGGAACAGGATGTCGACGTCGCCGCGGCCGGCCGGCCACGCCTTGGCCTTCTGGACCTGCTCGGCGTCGCTCGTGACGAGGTAGCGGACCGTGATGCCGAGCGATTGCTTGATGGACGGGATGACGTACTTCTGCCAGTACGCCTGGAAGTTCGCGCCGGACTGGCTGTCGGCCAGGACCAGCTCCGGCTCCGCGGCGCGCGCCGGCGCCGGGCCTCGGAGTGCCGGGGTCAGCGCCATCGCCGCCGTCGCCGCCAGGATCGCCAGGAAACGCCCGCTCATCGCATCCCTCCTCGCGCCGCCCGCCGGTCGGCGCGTCCGGACTCTGCACCGCGGATCACCGCGCTCGCGCGGACCCTCGCCACGCGGCGTCGCCCTCCGCCGCGCCCCGTCACCCCCTTCCGGCCACCGGCCGCGCCGGGGGCCAGAGCGCTCGCAGCCGCTCCAGGGATCCCAGGATGTCACGGTCCAGGATCCCTGCCGAGTGCTCGTCCTTGATCGCCCGGAACGGGTCGGGCCCGGGTGCCATGATCTCGACCACGAGCGCCCCCGCGTAGCCGACCGCCGCCAGGGCGTCCACCACGGCGTCGAGCGGCAGGTGGCCGTGGCCGAGGCCGCGACGGGTCGTGTCGGCGACCTGCACGTGCCACAGCCGCGCCCCGGCGGCGCGGATCGCCCCCGGGATGCTCGCCTCCTCGATGTTCGCGTGGAAGAGGTCGAGCGTCATCCCGACCGCCGGCGAGCCGACCGCGTCCAGGTAGGCGAGCGCTTCCGCGGTCGAGGTGACCAGGTACGCCTCGTAGCGGTTGAGCGGCTCCACCGCGATCCGCACGGGCGTCCCCTCGGCGGCCCGCGCGGCCTCCCGCATCGCGGCGACCGACCACGCCCACTCCGCCTCCCGGCTCGCGATCGGCGCCAGACGCGTCTCCCCCGACGCCAGCATCTGCACGAGCGGGGCTCCGATGTCGGCCGCCAGCTCGACCGTCCGCCGGACGTAGTCCACCGCGACCGCGCGCACGCGTGGATCCGGGTGGGCCAGGTCGCGCTCGGTCTCGGGCACCATGCAGGACGCGGTGAGGGCGACCGGCGCCAGGCCGTGGTCGGCCAGCATCCGCCGGAGGTCCCCGCCGGGCCAGCGCCCTGGCTCGCCCGGGAGCTCGACGCCGTCGTACCCCGCGGCGGCGATGCGGGCGAGCGTCCGCTCGAGCGGGGCGTCCCCGTAGATCCACGCCGACACCCCGAAGCGGGCCGGCGCCGCCGCCGTCACCGGGCGGCCTCGGGGAGCAGCGCCAGGTCGCGACCGGCCAGCGTGAGCCAGACGGTGGACCCCGGCGGGAGGACGCCGTCGATCATGGCGGGATCGGTGACGGCGACCGGTCCCACCTCGGTGTCGATCGCGTACTCCACCGCGGCGCCCAGGTACGCGGCGTGGCGCACCTGGCCCGGCAGGCCGTCCCCCGCCGCCGGCGCCGCCCCGCCCCCGGCGCGGATCCGGATCGCCTCCGGGCGCACCACGAGCGTCGCCGGCCCCGGCGGCGCCGGCGGGCCCGGGACGAGCAGCGTCAGCGGCCCGAGCCGCGCCCGCGCGCCGCCCGCGTCCGCGCCGAGCACGTCGACCGGCAGGAAGTTCGCCTCTCCGATGAAGTCGGCCACGAACCGCGTGGCCGGGCGGCGGTAGACCTCGGCGGCCGTCCCGAGCTGCTCGACCCGCCCCCGGTGCATGACCGCGATGCGGTCGGAGACGGCCAGCGCCTCGCTCTGGTCGTGGGTGACGTAGATGGCGGTGAGGCCGAGCCGCCGCTGGAGGGCGCGGATCTCGTCGCGCATGCGCTTGCGGAGCTTGGCGTCGAGGTTCGAGAGCGGCTCGTCCAGCAGGAGGACCTTCGGACGGAGGACCAGGGCGCGGGCCAGCGCGACCCGCTGCTGCTGGCCGCCCGACAGGGCGGCCGGCGCGCGGCCGGCGAGCGCCTCCAGGCCGGTCAGCCGGAGCATCTCCTCGACGCGCTGCCGGACCTCGTCGCGGGGCCGCCGGAGCGTCCGGAGGCCGTAGGCCACGTTGTCGAAGACGGAGAGGTGCGGGAACAGCGCGTAGCTCTGGAAGACCATCGAGACGTCGCGCGCGTGGGCGGGCACCGCGGTCACGTCGTCGCCGTCGATGAAGACGCGGCCGGCGTCGGGCAGCTCCAGGCCGCCCACCAGGCGGAGGGTGGTCGTCTTCCCGCAGCCGGACGGGCCCAGGAGCGTCAGGAACTCGGCCGGCTCGATCGCCAGCGTGACCCGATCCACCGCGACCGTCGCGTCGAACCGCTTCGTCACCGCCTCGAGCCGCACCGGGGCGCCCGCCGCCGCCATCCTCACCCCGCGCGGGCGGCGGCGCGCCGCCCGGCCACGCCGGCCAGCAGCCGGGCGTGGATCCGCCCGTTGCTGGCCACGATCGTCGGGTGGGGAAGCTCCACCGCGCGGCCGACGGCGTCGGTCACCCGCCCGCCGGCCTCCCGGACCAGCAGCGCCCCGGCGGCGACGTCCCAGACGTGCGCGCTTCGCTCCCAGTAGCCGTCCAGCCGGCCCGCGGCGACATACGCTAGCGAGAACGCGGCGCCGATGCTGCGCACGCTCCGCACGCGTCGCCCGAGCCGCGCCAGGCGGGCCCGGAGCCGGTCGTCCTCCCAGACGCTCGCGTCGTGCCAGAGCGAGACCACGCAGCGCGCGAGCGCGGCGGTGGCGGACACGCGGATGCGCCGGCCGCCCAGCCACGCCCCGCGGCCGCGCTCCGCCACGAAGAGCTCGCCGAGCCGCGGGAGCCAGATCACCGCCGACCGGATCCGCGCCTCCCGCTCGAGGGCGATCGAGACGCCGAACGACGGCAGGCCGGCGATGAACGCGATCGTCCCGTCCAGCGGGTCGACGATCCAGCGCCCCTCGGGGCCGGCGGTCGCGGTCCCCTCCTCGCCCAGGAACCCGATCCGCGGGAACCGCCGGCCGAGCGCGCGGCGGATCCAGCGCTCCGCCGCGGTGTCGGCCGCGGTGACCGGGTCGCGGGGCGTCTTGAGCCGCACCCCGCGAGCCCGGCCGAACTGGCGCATGATGAGCCGGCCCGCCCCGAGCGCCGCGCCCACCGCCGCGCGCGTCTCCGCCCCGAGCGTCACGGCCGCCCCGCTCCCCGCGGCCGGTCGCCGGCGCTCCCCGGCCTCACCGGCTCACGACCGTCCGCCCCCGACCGGCCGCGGGAGCGCCCGGAACATCCGGTGGAGCAGGCTCACGTCCTCGCGGGCCTCCTCCGGCGTGGTCAGCGGGGTCCGGCCGGTCTCGACGCAGTCGGCGAAGTGCAGGAGCTCTTCCTTGAACGCCTCGCGCATCGACGCGGTGACGGACGTCCGGTACGGGTAGCCGTCCGCCGTGCCCTCCAGGACGAGCTCGGTCGGCACGTTGCGGAAGAACGGCGACGGGAAGACCAGCGAGATGCGCTCGGCCGGCGCGTAGTAGGCCACGCGTTCCTCGTAGCGGTCCAGATCCCGGAGGAAGTGGAGGGCGAGCACCGCCCGGACCCCCGCGGGGAACCGCAGCACCGACACCAGGCTCTGGGCCTCCGCCCAGGCGTCGGTGAACAGCACATCCTCGGGATCCCCGGAGAGGCCGCGCAGCAGGTTCACGTCGTGCACCAGCGTCGAGATCAGGCTGTCGGTGAAGAGGAACCGCTCGGCGGCCGTGAAGTCGCCGACCGCCTCCCGCATGAGGCGGTCCTGGTCGGCGCGGAGACGGCGCCGCGCGGCCTCGGGCACGTCGGCGAACCGCCGGACGTCGTGGTGCGCCGTCTGGGCCGCCTCGGGAGGATGCAGGATCGTGACGTGGATCGCCTGGAGGTCGCGCATCGCCCGGATCCGCGGGAGGGCGTGGCGGACGGCGGGATCGAACCGCTTCATGTACGCCACCATGCAGACGGTCCCCGCCGCGCGGCGCGCCGCGATGACCTCGTCGGCCTCCCGGAGGGTGTAGCAGAGCGGCTTCTCCGAGAGCACGTGCTTGCCGGCCCGCAGCGCGTCCACCACCACCTGGCCGTGGGAGTCGGGGCTGGCGACCAGGACGGCGTCGAGCGGGGCCGCCAGCAGCTCCCGGTAGTCCGCGAACCGCGCGCCGACCCCGTGGAGCTCGCCGACGTGGCGCAGCACGCCCGGCGACACGTCGCACACCGCCGCGAGCTCGAACCGCTCGTGGAGCTCGCGCAGGTGCGGCAGGTGCATGATCTGGGCGATCTGGCCGCAGCCGATCACGCCGATCCTGATCCGAGCCATACGCGTCCCCTCCTGGGCTCAGCTCGAGGCCGACAGGCCGGGGCCCCGCCGGCCCAGGCGTTCCAGCGGCAGGACGACGGCGGCCAGAGCGACGACGAGCAGGGTCGCCAGCGCCGCGCCCCGCCCGAGGTGGCCGTACTCCGCCCACGAGAGGAGCAGCACCGTCGCCAGGTCGTGGCCCGGCGACACCAGGAACACCACCTGGCTGACCGCGGTCATCGCCCGCACGAAGCAGTAGATGAGCCCGGTCAGCAGGGCCGGGAGGACGAGCGGGAGCAGGACCCGGCGCAGGGTCGCCGGCACCCCGGTCCGGAGGGTGGACGAGGCCTCGTCCAGGCTCCGGTCGATCTGCCCCAGGGCCGCCACCGCGCCGCGGATCCCGACCGGCATCCCGCGGAACACGAACGCCAGCACCAGGATCAGCGCCGTGCCGGTGAGCCGCAGCCCCCCCTGGTTGAACGCGAGGATGTAGCCGATCCCCATCACGGTCCCGGGCAGCGCGTACGAGAGCAGGGCGCAGAACTCCAGCGCGCCGCGGCCCCAGAAGCGGTGGCGGGAGACGAGGTAGGCGACCAGGAACCCGAGGGCGGTGGCGGGCACGGCCGCGACCGCGGCCAGCCGGGCGGTGTCGAGCAGCACCGGGACGCCGGCCGTGACCAGGCTCCGGTAGTGCTCGGTCGTGAAGCGATGATCGATGCCCCACACCCGCACGAACCCGCCCAGGGCCAGCGACCCGTACAGCAGCGCGGCGAGGACGGCGTAGGCCAGGAAGAGCCCCGTCAGGATCCAGTCGAGCGGCCACGGCAGCGGGACCCGTCGGCCCGCCACCGGGCGGCCGGTGATCGTGACGACGGACACGTCCCCGAGCCACCGGCGCTGCAGCACGAAGAGCGCGAGGGCCAGGATCAGGAGCACGAGCCCGTACACCGCCGCCTCGTGCGGATCGAACCGGCCCTCGATCGCGAGGAACACCTCGGTCGCGAGGAACGGCACCCCGCTGCCCAGGAGCAGCGGGTTCCCGAAATCCGCCAGGCTCTCGATCATGACGAGCAGCGCGGCGTTCGCCAGGGCCGGCCGGAGCAGCGGCCACGTGACGGTCCGGAGCAGCCAGCCCGGGCCGGCGCGGAGCGTCTGGGCCGCCTCCTCGAGCGCCACGTCGAGCGAGCGGACGACGCCGGCCAGCACGAGGTACGCGATCGGGGTGAACGCCATCACCTGCGCGGCGCCGACCCCGAGTGGCCCGAAGAAGGCCCCGGTGTCCAGGCCGAGGAGCCCGTGGGTGATCGACCCACGGCGCCCGAAGAGGTAGATGAAGGCGAGCCCCAGGACGAAGGCGGGGGTGATGATCGGCAGGACCGCCAGCGGGCCCAGCAGCCGCCGGGTCGGCAGGCGGCTCCGCGCGTCGAGCAGCGCGAACGCCAGCCCGAGCGCGGCCGTCACCACCCCGACCGCCGCCGCCAGCACGACGCTGTTCCGGAGCGCGCCACGCGCCACGGCCAGCGCGCCCGCCGCCGCCCCCGCCGCCCCGCCGGCCGCGATCCGCCGCAGCGCGGCGCCCCGCGAGAGCGGCCGCCGCCAGGCCAGCGACCCCGCCGCGGCGACGATGCCCGCCAGGGCGCCGCTCGCCGCGCCGGCGGCCGCCGAGATCGCGAACGACTCGTGGGCGAGGAGCAGGAACGCCGGCGACGCGAGCGTGCGCGCGAGCGCCGCCGTCGTCAGGCGGCCGTCGACGACGACGCTCGCCTGGAGCATGGCGGCGAGCGGGTAGACGACGAACAGGGCGACCAGGAGCGCCGCCCAGAGGATCGCTGCACCGACGAACCCGCCCCCGCGCACCAGCGCGGCCCGGTCGAGGCCGAGCCCGGCGAGCGTCAGCAGGCTCAGCACCGCGACCAGGGCGCCTGGCCCGGCCGGCGCCGGCCCGCGTGCGGCGAGGATCAGCCCCCCGACGGTCCCGACGGCGGCGGAGACCAGGAGCGCGTAGCGGCGCACCCGGCCCCCGGACCCCGGGGCCGCCAGGAGGCTCGCCGCGACGGCGGCGAGCAGCGCGACCGCGACGACCGCGGCCCCGCCGGAGGTCGCGAGGAGCCCCAAGCCGACCGGCCGGGGCCCCGGGCCGCGGCTCCACGGCAGGGCCGCGAGGCCGAGCAGGCCGAGGCCCCCCCACGCGAGCGCGGCGCGATCGACCACGCGGCGGACGGGTACGCTCAGCGCGGCAGCGGGAAGACCTGCTCGGTCCAGCGCTTGATGAGCGCGTCCCGGACGGCGGGCGTCCCGTACTTGCCGAAGTCGTAGGCGACCAGCCGCGCGTCCTCGAAGCGCGGAACGTCCGGATCCACCGGGGTGCGGCTGTGCGACTGGACGCTGACCTCGCCGCCCTGCTGCGGCCCGAACCGCTGGTTCTCCGGCTCGAGCGCCCAGTCGATCAGCCGGAGGGCACCCTCGCGGTTGGCCGCCCCGTGCACCAGGCTGAGCCCGCCGATCTCGTACCCTGTCCCGTCCTTCGGGGCGAGGAAGCGGACGGGAAACCCCTTCCGCGCGCGCTCGACGACGTCGTTTGCGAACGAGACGCCGATCGCGACCTCGCCGCGGCCGGCCAGGAGCGACGGATCGCCCCCGCTCCGCGTGTACTGCGCGACGTTCTTGTGGATCGCCTTGAGCAGGTCGAACCCGGGCTCGTCCCCGTACACCTGGATGATCGTCGTCATCATGACGTAGCCGGTGCCCGAGGTGTTCGGGTTGGGCATCGCGACCAGCCCCCGGTAGCGCGCGTCCCCGAGATCCTTCCAGGTCTCCGGCACCGGGAGACCCTTGTCCTTGAGGAGCTTGTCGTTGACCCCGAAGCCGTGCAGGCCCGTGTAGAGCGGGATGTACCGGCCGTCCACGGCCTTGGTGAGCTGCGGCCGGAGCTCGCCCCAGGCCCTCGGGCGGACGAAGTCCACGAGTCCCTCGGTCTGGGCCACCCAGTGCGCGTCGCCGCTCCCCGCGAACCACACGTCGAAGGTCGGGTTGGCTCGCTCGGCGCGGAGCCGGGCGAGAGCCGCCCCCGAGCTCAGCCGGACGAACTCCGCCTGGAGGCCGGTCGTCTTGCCGAACTCCCGCTTCACGACCTCGCACCAGTCGGGGTTGGAGCTGCACAGGATGTTGACGCGCCCCGGCGCCGCCGGGGCGCCCGGCGCGACCGCGACCCCGAGGACGAGACCGAGCACCAGGACGAGTCTCCGGCAGGCTGTGGTCCGCATCGCGTCCTCCGGCAGGTCGTCCTGCCTCAGCGGATCTGGCGAATCGAAACCGCCGCCGCGCGTGCTTGACGGCGCTCGCGGTGAGCCGGTAGCATGCGCGCGACGGTAGCACCGCCCGCCAAAGAGCGTCAAGACCGACGCCATCCGGCCGGCGCCTTCGGCCGGGCTGCCCCGAGGAGGACGCACGATGGGCTCCACGCGACTGACCATGGCCCAGGCGCTGGTGCGCTTCCTCTGCGCCCAGCGCGCGGACGTCGATGGCACCGAGGTCCCGCTGGTCGCCGGCGTCTGGGCGATCTTCGGGCACGGCAACGTGGCCGGCCTGGGCGAGGCGCTCTACGCCGCCCGGGACCGGCTGCCGACCCTCCGGGCCCACAACGAGCAGGCGATGGCCCACGCCGCGATCGCGTTCGCGAAGGCCCACGCCCGCCGGCGGGTCATGGCCTGCACGACCTCGATCGGCCCGGGGGCGACGAACCTCGTCACCGCCGCGGCCGTGGCCCACGTGAACCGCCTGCCCGTGCTCCTGCTGCCGGGCGACGTCTTCGCGAGCCGCCGGCCGGACCCGGTGCTCCAGCAGGTCGAGGACTTCGGGGAGCCCACGGTCACCGCCAACGATTGCCTGCGACCGGTGTCGCGATACTGGGACCGCATCGCGCGCCCCGAGCAGCTCCTCCAGAGCCTCCCCGCGGCGATGGCCACCCTCACCGACCCGGCCGCGTGCGGCCCGGTCACCCTGGCCCTGCCCCAGGACGTGCAGGCGGAGGCCGCGGAGTACCCGGACCGCTTCTTCGAGCCGCACGTGCACCGCCTGCGCCGGCCGGGGCCCGACCCCGCCGAGCTCGCCGCGGCGGTCGAGCGGCTCCGGACGGCGACACGCCCGCTCGTGATCGCCGGCGGCGGCGTCCAGTACTCGCTCGCCGAGGCGGCGCTTCGCGGCTTCGCCGAGCGCCACCGCGTCCCGGTCGCGGAGACCCAGGCCGGCAAGGGGTCGCTGCCCTGGGACCACCCGGCGAACGTGGGCGGGATCGGGGTGACCGGCTCGAGCGCCGCCAACGCGCTCGCCGCGCAGGCCGACGTGGTGCTGGCGATCGGGACCCGGCTCGGCGACTTCGCGACCGGCTCGCGCGCCCTGTTCCGCGCCGCGGACTGCACGCTGATCACCCTCAACGCGGCGCTGCACGACGCCGCCAAGCACGGCGCGCTCCCGCTGCTCGCCGACGCCCGGCGGGGCCTGGAGGAGCTGTCCCGGGCGCTCGCGGGGTGGAGCGCGCCGCCGGAGTGGGCGGACACCGCCCGCCGCCTCACCGCGCAGTGGACGCGCCAGGTGAGCGAGGCGACCGCGGCCGGCACCGACGTCCCGCCGACCGAGGCCCAGGTGATCGGGGCGGTGAACCGGGCGGCCGGGCCCCGCGACGTGGTCGTGTGCGCGGCCGGCGGGCTGCCCGGCGAGCTCCACCGGCTCTGGCGGACCCGCGAGCCCCGCGGGTACCACCTGGAGTACGGCTACTCGTGCATGGGGTACGAGATCGCGGGCGGGCTCGGGGTGAAGCTTGCCCTGCCCGACCGCGAGGTCTTCGTCATGGTCGGCGACGGCAGCTACCTCATGCTGAACTCCGAGATCGCGACCTCCGTCGCGCTCGGCCAAAAGCTCGTCATCGTGGTCCTGGACAATCGGGGCTTCGGCTGCATCGACCGGCTGCAGCGGGCGTGCGGCGGGGCGGGGTTCGGCAACCTGCTGGGCCCGGAGGCGCCGGTGGTGGACTTCGCCGCGCACGCGCGGAGCCTCGGGGCGCAGGCCGAGCAGGTGAAGACGATCGCCGACCTGGAGGGGGCGCTGGACCGCGCCCGCCGCGCCGACCGGACCGCGGTCGTCGTCATCGAGACCGATCCCGCCCGGCCGTTCACCGGCGGGGGAGCGTGGTGGGACGTCCCCGTCCCCGAGGTCTCCGCCCGGCCGGAGGTCGCCGCCGCCCGCGAGGCCTACGTCGCCGCACGGCGGCGCCAGCGCACGGGAGGCTGACGTGACGGTTCGCATCGGCGTCAACCCGATCGGCTGGACCAACGACGACCTGCACAGCCTGGGCGACGACATCTCTCTCGAGGTCTGCCTCGCCGAGGCGCGCCAGGCCGGGTACGCGGGGATCGAGCTCGGCCGCAAGTTCCCGCGCGAGCCGGCCGCGCTCCGGGCCGTCCTGCGCCGGCACGGGCTCGACCTGGTGTCCGGCTGGTACGGCGCGCACCTGCTCCGGCGCACCGTCAAGGAGGAGCTGGCCGCGATGCAGGCCCACGTCGACCTGCTCGCCGACCTGGGATGCCGCGCCGTGGTCTTCGCGGAGGAGACCGACGCCGTCCAGGGCCGGCTCGGAGTGCCGCTGTCGGCCCGTCCGCGGCTCGCCGAGGCCGACTGGGGCCGGTTCGCCGACGCCCTCACCGAGGTCGGCGAGGCCCTGCGGGCCCGCGGGATGCGCCTCGCCTACCACCACCACATGGGGACCGTCGTCGAGACGGAGGCCGAGATCGACCGCCTCATGGCGAGCACCGGCGAGGCGGTCGGGCTCCTCCTCGACACCGGCCACCTGACCTATGCCGGCGGGGACGTCCCCGGCGTCGCGCGCCGGCACGCCGCCCGGCTGGCGCACGTCCACTGCAAGGACGTCCGCCCGGCCGTGCTCGCCGAGGCGCGCCGGCGGGACCAGAGCTTCCTCGACGCGGTGATCGCGGGGGTGTTCACGGTGCCGGGCGACGGCTGCGTGGACTACCGGGCGCTGCTCGCCCTCCTCCACGAGACCGGCTACGCCGGCTGGCTGGTCGTCGAGGCCGAGCAGGATCCGAAGAAGGCCCCTCCCCTGACGTACGCCCGCTTGGGGTTCGCCCACCTGAGCCGGCTCCTCGCCGAGCTCGGGATGTGAGTCGGGATCGCACGTAGCCGCCCTCGGAACGAGGCAGGTGCCGGGCGCGAAGCCGCATGGAACGCAGCCGGAAGCCCGTCCCCGAGCCGCTCAGGGACGCCGCGCTCGAGCGGGACAAGGCCCGTCTCCCGACTCGGTATCCGAACGCGCACCCCGCCGGCGCGCCTCGGACACGATACACGAGAGCGGAGGCCGAGAGACTGATCGGACACGCCGCGACGATCCTCGAGTTCTGCGCGCGTCTTCTATCCGCGCCGTGACCGGGCGGCGGTGATCCGGGCGCTCGCGGAAGGTCTCGACCGCGTCGCCGGGTCCTGCCGCTCCGCCAGGCGGTGCTGTTCGGCTCCTGCGCGACGGGGCGGCACACGGTCGCGAGCGACGTCGACGTGCCGGTCGTCTACAGCGGGCCACACCGGCCCGACGCCCACGCGACGATCCGCTCCATGATCGGCCTCCGAGGCCTCGAGCTGCACCTCTACACCGAGGCCGCGGCCCGAGCGGCGGCTCCCACGATCGCCCGCATCGTCACCAGCGGGGTGGACCTGTTGTCCGCCCGCCACGGCGCGTGGCGGCGCTCCCGCAGCCGAGCGGCTCCGGCGCGCGCCCCCGCGCACCGCCGCACGTCACGTCCGGGAGAACGGGCGGGACCCAGCCTGAGCCGTCGAGACGCCGACGGCCCGGGCGGCGCCGGCCGCGTCCCCGATCGGGGGGACGGACGTGTGGGTCCCCGTCTCGTCGAAGGTCAGATCGCTCCGGCCTGGCGCAGCGCCGCGATCTCCGCGTCGCCGTAGCCCAGCTCGCGGAGGATCTCGTCGGTGTGCTCCCCCCGCTCGGGGGCGGCAGACCGGATCGAGGGCGGCGTCCGCTCGAGGTTCACGCCGTGGCCCACCAGGCGGATCGGCCCGAGGGCCTTGCTCACGACCTCGCGCGTGACCGGCAGCAGCCGCACCTGCGGGTCCTCGAAGGCCTGCCGCACGTCGAGGATCGCCCCCGCCGGGACCCCGGCCTCGTCGAACCGCGCCTGCCAGTCGGCGCGGTCCCGCGCCGCCAGCCGCCGCTCGAGCTCCTCGGTCATCGCCTCGCGGTGGGCCCGGCGCGCGTCCATCGTGGCGAACCGCGGATCGGTGACGAGCTCGGGCGCCCCGATCGTCCGGCACAGCCGCTCGTACAGCCGCTGGCCGGCCGCCTGGATGATGAGGCTTCCGTCGCGGCAACGGAACACGCCGGTCGGCACCCCGACCGGGTGGTAGTTCCCGGCCTGGCCGGGCACCTCGCCGCCGATCAGCCAGCGCGCGGCCTGGAGGTCCATCAGGCGCACCATCGCCTGGAGCAGGGACGTGTGCACCCACTGGCCGCGGCCCGAGCGCTCGCGCTCCAGCAGGGCCACCAGGACGCCGTGGGCCGCCATGAAGCCGGCCGTCAGGTCGGCCAGCGGGAGCCCGGCCCGGAGCGGGCCCTGGCCCGGGAACCCGTTGACCGTCATGAAGCCGGAGAGGCCCTGGGCGATCTGGTCCAGCCCGGCGCGGTCGCGGTACGGGCCCTCCTGGCCGAACCCGGAGATGCTGACGTACACGAGGCGCGGGTTCAGCGCGGCCAGCGTCGGGTAGTCGATCCCGAGCCGGGCCTTCACGCCGGGCCGGAAGTTCTCGGCGAAGACGTCGGCCTGGCGGACCAGCCGGTACAGCACCTCGCGGCCGGCCTCGGTCTTGAGATTGATGGTGACGCTGCGCTTGTTCGGGTGGAGGTTCTGGAAGTCGAAGCCGTGGCGGCCGCCGACCTCCTGGTCGTCCTCGTCCGGCATCTCCACCTTGATCACCTGGGCGCCGAACTCGGAGAGCTGCCGCACGCAGGTCGGGCCGGTGCGGGCGCGGCAGAGGTCCACGACGCGGATGTGGGACAGCGGCATGGAACGTTCCTTTCGGGCCGACGGATCTCCGACCGGGCCAGGTCGACGCCAGTCCGGTCGCCCGCGTCACAGGATACCTCGCCTTCGAATCAGCAGGAGCATCCGATCGAGCGGGTTTCGGCCGAACCAGCGATCGGGGGAGCGACCCCGGTGCCGCCGGATCAGGAATCCAGACACGAGTGGTGGCGCCGTGGGCCTGCCGCGGGCGGCAGAGCGGTCTGCTCCGCGGCCAGGTCGGCGACGAGGACCGCCGCGGCCTCCCCGGGCACGCCCGCTCGAACCAGCATCCAGGTCCGGGCCTGGGGAAACCGCCGAGTGAGCCGGGCGATGTCCTGCGGGAAAGTCTCGAGAGCGTACAGGTCCGATGCTACGAGAACGACGCGCAAGGCACGGGAACTCCGGAACGGGCTGCTCGCAAAGAAATCCGCACCGTCCCTGCCGTGCGTCTTGCAGAGCGGCTGCCAGAAGTTCGTCAGCGGCAGGATCCGATTCGGGATCTCCAGCCAGGCTTCCATGCCCAGCCAGGGGGCAGCGATCACGACGACGTCGTCGCGCGAGCGGATCGCGTGCTGGACGGCGTCCAGGACGTGGGTGACGTCGCGGGTCGCCAGCGTCGGAACCCAGAGGCGATGATCGGATGCCCGGTACGGCTCGGCACCCCACCGACCGACGTCGTACCGAAGGAACTTGTACGCACTGTACACGTTGGGAGCCACCAGGTAGACCGCGCCGAGCAGCACGGTCAGCCGGACCGTTCGTGAGGAGCTCGAGCCCCAGCTCACGAGCATGCTGATCGAGACCAGCTCAAGGAACACCCAGTACGGGCGGACATGGCGGAGCGCGTCCACCGTGAAGGGATACCCATACCAGCCGTGAAGGCACCCGAGGCACACGATCGGAACCATGGCGGTCAACCCGGCCAGAATCGCCGGGCGGCGGCCAAGCCTTGCGCGGCAGCCCAGCAGGACACAGCCGAGGAGCAACAGCGCGGGAATTCCCAGGATCAATCGCCAGAGCACCGCCGTCTCTCCCGCACCCAGGGACCGCGCCGCCCGGTCGAGGCCGTCGCCGATCCCGAAGTATGCGCCGGAGAATCCTCGGCCGGCCGACGCCAGCACGTCGAGCGGCGTCGCGGCGTGTCCGATGCGCGCCAGCACCTCTCCGGGCTCGCCGGACCCGATCGCCCGATTCACGAGCGTCAGCAGCAGCGCCGGGCTCACGAACGCACCGATCCCTGCAACGACCAGCAGCATTCCGCGCGTGCGCCCCGGTTCGCGGCCCTGCACGAGCTCCGAGGCGACGTACAGCGCCAGGGCACCGGCTCCGAACAGCGCGGAGTACTTGATCACGTAGACCGATCCGAGGAGGGTCATGAGGATCATGACCGCGGGGATCCCAGGGCGACGCGAGACCATCGGCGGCCGCGTCAGCCGGAGCGCCCACACGTAGCACCACGGCAGGCACGAAAACGAGAGCACGTCCAACGCCGCGGTGGTGGTCGGCGTCGACGCGACGATCGCGTACGATGCGAGCGTCAAGACCACCCAGCCGGTCTTGGGAGCGACGGTCAGCTCGGTAGCGCAAACAAGCCATCCGGTCGTCCCCAGCGCGGTGGCCCCGAATGCGATCAGCCGAGCGGCAACCCCGATCGGGACTCCCGCGGCGAGGATGGGCGTCAGCAGCGTCGGGAACGACGGTGGCCACAAGCCGATCCAGCCCTGCACGTCTCTGGCGAGATCATCAGGGTCGGCCGTGACGAGGACGTTCGGAAGTGGCGAGCGCCCGGCCAGGAACTGCTGCACGGTCTTCGCCTGATAGGCGGCGTCGCTCTCCAGGCGGTACGGCTTGGTGGAGCCCGCGGCGAACAGGAGCGCCGGAACGATCGTTCCCAGGAGCAGGCGCCGGGTGCGCCCATCCGGGGACGCCGGACTACGCAACCGGCACCACCGTGATGCCGTGGTCGGCGAGGCCGAGCCAGACCGCGGAGCCGACCGGGACCGGCCGCGTCACCGCCCGGTCCACGACGAACAGCTCCCCGACCGCGGTGGCGACGCTGTACTCCATGTGGCTGCCCAGGTACGCGGCCTTGGCGACGTGGCCGGCCAGCGCCGGGCCGGATGCCCCGCCGGTCGAGAGGAGCCAGGATTCCGGCCGCACCGCCACCCTGATCGGGCCCGGCGCCGCGCCGCGGTGCGGCAGCCGCAGCTCGAGCCCCGCCAGCCGGACCCGGCCGAGCTCCCCGTCCCGGTCGACCATTTCGGCGTCGACCAGGTTCGCGTCGCCGACGAAGTCGGCGACGAACACGCTGGCCGGCGCCTCGTAGAGCTCGCGCGGCGCCCCGGCCTGGGCGATCCGGGCGTGGTCCATCACGATGATCCGGTCGGAGACGGCCAGCGCCTCCTGCTGGTCGTGCGTGACGTAGGCGACCGTCAGCCCGAGTCGCTGCTGGAGCTCCCGGATGTCGTCGCGGACGCGGCGGCGGAGCTTGGCGTCGAGGTTCGAGAGCGGCTCGTCGAAGCACAGCACCTCCGGCTCCAGCACGAGGGCCCGCGCCACCGCGACCCGCTGCTGCTGGCCGCCGGAGAGCTCGGACGGCAGGCGCCGGTCCAGGCCCTGGAGACCGACCAGGGCGAGCTTCTCCTGCGCGAGCTCGTGGGCGAGCCGCCGGGGCTTGCCCGAGACGACCGGCCCGTAGGCGACGTTCTCGAGGACCGTCATGTGCGGGAACAGGGCGTAGGACTGGAACACCATGCTCACGCTGCGCTCGGTCGCGGGGTGCCGGGTGACGTCACGCCCGCCGATCCAGATCTCGCCCGCGCTGGCGAGCTCGAGGCCGGCGACCAGCCGGAGCGTGGTGGTCTTCCCGCAGCCCGACGGGCCCAGGAAGGTCACCAGGGTCGCCGGGTCGATCGCGAACGAGACCTCGCGGACCGCGACGACCTCCCCGTAGCGCTTGGTCACGCGGCGGAACTCCACCGCCGGGCTCCCGGTCGACGCAACGCGCGGCACGACCCGCCTACCCCGCCCGCCGGGCGCCGCCGCGCCGGGAGGCGCCCCTCGCGCCCCGGCCGCGGCAGTGCGTCGAGCCGGAGGATCGATGCCGATCCGCGGCCCCTGGACCGCCGCGCCGCTCGGCGACGACCGCCGGGTGATGCCCGGACGGGCCCGGGAGGGACCCCGGCGCCGGCACGAGCGGCCCGCAGGCGCCGGCCCGACTCAAGCCGGCGCCCGCTGCCACCCCGGTCGTCCGCCGGGCCTGGCCGGACGGCGGCGGCCTGCCTCGGCCGCGACCATGGGGCCACCCCCGGCCGCAACCGCCGGGCCGCGCCCGGCCGGGCCCCGGCGAGCGCCCGCCACCGCTGCCGCGCCCATGCCGGCTACCCGCCCGCGGCCTGGAGGCCGAGCTCGGCGGGCGCGCGCCGGCCGAGGCGGCGCTCCCCGACCGCGCCCTGGATCAGCAGGATCGCCAGCAGCATGACGACGACCAGCACCGACGAGTACACGATGGCCAGGCCGAACTCGCCGGCCTCCACCCGGCCCACGATGTACGCGGTCGCCAGGTTGTAGCGCGCGCTGACCAGGAAGATCACCGCGCTGACCGCGGTCATCGCCCGGACGAAGCTGTAGACCAGCGCGGCGACGATCGCCGGCCGGAGCAGCGGGAGGAGGATGCGGCGCATCGTCGTCCCGGTCCGCGCCCCGAGCGTGAGGGACGCCTCGTCCAGGCTCCGGTCGATCTGGGCCAGCGCCGCGATGCCCGCCCGGACCCCGACCGGCATGTTCCGGAAGACGAAGCAGACGACCAGGATCAGGCCGGTCCCGGTGAGCTCGATGGGCGGCACGTTGAAGGCGAGGATGTAGCTCACCCCGACCACCGTCCCCGGGATCGCGAACGAGAGCATCGTCCCGAACTCGAAGACGTTCTTGCCGGCGAACCGCTGGCGGGCGAGGAGGTAGGCGGTGACGACGCCGAGGGCGGCGGTCAGCGGCGCCGAGACGGCCGCGATCTCGACCGTGGTCCAGAGCGAGTTCCAGGCCGAGCCGGTGAAGTGGAGGCCGCCGGCCGCCGCCCGCTCGACCGAGAACGCGGTCAGGAGGTGCGCCAGTGTGGGCGTGTAGTCCCGCCCCATCGCGCGCACGAACCCCCCGACGAGGATGATCGCGTACACCGCCACGGTGAGGAGGACCCAGGGCACCACGACCGCGTAGCAGAGCCACCGGAGCCCGGCCGGCAGCGGCACCGGGAGCCCGGCGTCGCCCTTCCCGGTCACGGTCGTGTACACGCGGCGCCCCAGCCAGCGCTGCTGCGCGTAGAACGCGCCGAGCGTGAACGCGAGCAGCACGATCGCCAGCACCGCGGCCCGCCCCTGGTCGTGCGCCGCCCCGACCACCGCGAAGAAGACCTGGATCGAGAGGACCTCGTAGTTCCCGGCGAGGACCAGGGGGTTCCCGAAGTCCGCCATGCTCTCGATGAACCCGAGGAGGAAGGCGTTGGCGACCCCGGGCCGGAGGAGCGGCCACGTCACCGTGCGGAACGTGGTCCAGCGGCGGGCGCGCAGCGTCTGGGCGGCCTCCTCGAGCGACGGGCTGATCCCCTGGACGACGCCGACCAGGACCAGGAACGCGATCGGCGCGAACGCCAGCGCCTGGGCGATCGCGACCCCCGGGAGGCCGTAGATCCACCGCGTCCGCGGGATCCCGAAGGAATCGGCCAGCAGCGCGGTCACCCACCCCGAGCGGCCGAAGAGGAGGATCAGCGCCAGCCCGATCACGAACGGCGGGGTGATGATGGGCAGGACCGAGAGCGTCCGGAGCAGCGGCTTGAGGGGAAAGGCCGTCCGGGTCGCGATCAGCGCGAACGCGAGCCCCAGGACGGTGGTCGCCGCGCCGGTGAGGAGGGCGAGGAAGAGCGTGTTCCAGGCCACCCCGCACCGGAGGGGGCTGGTCAAGCAGTCGAGCCCCCAGATGGAGTGATCCAGGAGCTTGTCGACGAACAGCGCCGGGGCGAGCGCGCCGGCGTCGTCCCGCACCGCGCTCGAGAGCACGGTGAGCACCGGCAGGAAGACGAACACCGCGATGAGGGCGATCACCAGCCCGACCGCCCCGGTGAGGAAGGCGTCCCCCTTCAGGGCACCGCGGGCGGCCAGCCCGTCACAGAGGAGCAGCAGGCAGGCGAGGCCCAGGAGGGCGGCGCCGAGCCCGAACCCCGGCTGCCGCGGACCGGGACCGCCCGCCAGCGCCGCCATCCAACCGGCCGTCCAGCCGCGATGGCCGATGAGCCAGCCCTGGGCGCTCGTCCACGCGAGCCCCGCGGCGCCGGCGGCCATCAGGGTCGCCGCGGCCCGGCGGTCGCCCCGTGGACGCCCGAGCACGAGCAGCGGGGCCAGCAGCGCCAGCCCGGACGGCAGGAGCCAGCCGCGGCCGTGCCCGAGCCCCTGCCAGAGCGCCGGCGCCGTCGCCGCGTCCGGGTAGCGCCCGAGCCACGCCGGGTCGAGCCAGCCGTCGCCGGGCAGCGCGTACCACGGGAGCAGCGCGAAGGCGATCCAGCCGACGGCCAGCCAGGCGCGCGCGGAGCGGCTCATGCGCCGGGGCGCGTCCCGCCGCCGGCGGCCGCCGGCGCGGCCGGGCAGCCCGGGACCGCCGGCCGGCCGGGGCCGATCGCCCCCGCGACGTCGACACGGAGGCGGGCGCGCGCGGTGCGGCCGCCCGCTGCTGGTGCCGACGCGGCGAGGCGGCCGGGCGCTCGGGGGGCGGCGCGCGGGAGCGCGGGCCCCGCCCCGCTCACTTCGGCAGCGCCTTGACCTCCTTGTCCCACTTCGAGAGCAGGCGCCGGCGCTCCGCGGAGGAGCCGTACTTGGCGAAGTCGTAGTTGATCAGCTTGATCTCGGAGAACTTCGGCGCCTGCGGCGGCGCGGCCGCGTGCCGGTTCGAGGGGACCTGGTACGCCTTGGCCTGGGCCCCGAGCGCCTGCGCCTCGGGCGTCAGCGCCCACTCGTACCACTTCTTGGCGTTCTCGAGGTTCGGCGCGCCCTTGATGATGCTCATCGAGCCGATCTCGTACCCCGTCCCCTCGCACGGCGCCACGACCTTCACCGGCGCCCCCTGCACCGCGTAGGTGACGAGGTCGTGCATGAACGTGATGCCCACCAGCGTCTCGCCGAGGCTCACCGCCTTCGCGGGGGCGGCGCCGGACTTCGTGTACTGGTTCACGTTCCGGTGGAGCTTCTTCAGGTACTCCCAGCCCTTCTCCTCGCCCATGATCTGCAGCACCGTCGCCAGCAGCGTGTACGCGGTCCCCGAGGAGTTCGGG
>DASRDR010000280.1:0-18440 GCA_035652475.1 Candidatus Methylomirabilota bacterium
ACCACCTCGACCTTCACCCCCGCCTGCTTGAGCACGCGGTCGATCGCCTTCCGGATCGCCAGATCGGGATCGAAGGCCACGAACCGCTCGCCCTGGATGTCCGCCGCCGTCGCGACCCGCCGGCGGGCGAGCCGGTGACCCGGGTGGCACACCAGCACCATCGGCTCCTCCCGAAGCGGGAGGACCGTGAGCGCCCGGTTCACCGGGGGGTAGGACAGGATGCCCAGATCGGCCTCGTCGCTCAGCACCGCCTCGACCACCTTGTGGGGGTGGAGGCACTCGAGACGGACCCGGGCGTTCGGGTGAGCGGAGATGAACGGCTGCATGTGCCGGCTCATGTCGTGGAGCCCGACGGAGTAGATCGCCGCCACGCGCACGGTCCCCTCGACGCGCTGGCGGGAGGCGGCGAGGTCGGCCCGCGCCCGCTCGAAGCCGGCGAGGAGCCCGCGGCACGCCTCGTGGAACCCCCGCCCCTCCTCGGTGAGCTGGAGCGGGCGGCGCGACCGGTCGAACAGCTGCGCCTGCAGGTCAGCCTCGAGCTGCTGGATCGCCTGGCTCGCCGCCGACTGGGTCACGCCGTTCTCGGCCGCCCCGCGCGAGAAGCTGCGGTGCCGCGCGATGTCGCAGAAGAGCTTCAGCGCCTCGAGCTGCACGGGCTCGAGGATACATCATTAGCGATCCTGATGCGATGATTTGCGCATTTTGCCCTTGGCTAATGCCTCAACATTGGTGTACCCTTCGAGCCCAATCCGGCCCGGGCGGCCGAACCCCGGGTGCCGGACGCCGGGCGCGCGCGGGCCGCCGCGCGAGGAAAGAAGAGGTCGTCGATGACGATGCCGGGCACACCGTCAGCGCAGGGCCTGTACGACCCACGGCACGAGCGCGATGCGTGCGGGGTCGGCTTCGTCGTCGACCTCCACGGGCGCCGGTCGCACCGCATCGTCGCCCAGGCGCTCACCGTGCTGAAGAACCTGCTCCACCGGGGCGCCTGCGGATGCGAGCCCAACACCGGCGACGGCGCCGGCATCCTGATCCAGATGCCCGACCGGTTCCTCCGCCGCGAGTGCGACCGCCTCGGCATCGCGCTGCCGCCGTCCGGCGAGTACGGCTGCGGCCTGGTGTTCCTGCCGCGGGAGCCCGCCCAGCGGAGCCGGATGCAGGCGCTGCTCCACTCCATCGTCGACCACGAGGGTCAGCGCCTGCTCGGCTGGCGGGACGTCCCGACCGACGACCGCCTGCTCGGCGAGACCGCGCGGTCGGTGGAACCCGTCATCAAGCAGGTGTTCGTCGGGCGGGGGCCCGGGGTCGCCGACCGGCGGCACCTCGAGCGCAAGCTCTACGTCATCCGGAAGCTCTTCGAGAAGGCCGTCGCGGCCGCCGACCTCCGGGAGCAGACCTTCGCCTACATCCCGAGCCTCTCCTGCAACACGCTCATCTACAAGGGCATGCTGAGCGCCGACCAGATCGAGGCGATGTACCCGGACGTGACGGACCCCGACCTGGAGTCCGCTCTCGCCCTCGTCCACCAGCGCTTCAGCACCAACACGTTCCCGTCCTGGCCGCTCGCCCACCCGTACCGGTACATCGCCCACAACGGCGAGATCAACACGCTCCGCGGCAACATCAACTGGATGCGGGCCCGGGAGGCGCTCTGCCGCTCCGAGCTGCTGGGCGACGACCTGTGGAAGGTGCTGCCGGTCACCCGGGAGGGCCTGTCGGACTCGGCGACGTTCGACAACGTCCTCGAGTTCCTGGTCATGAACGGGCGGTCCCTGCCCCACGCCATCCTGATGATGATCCCGGAGCCCTGGCAGCGGCACGAGTCGATGCCGCCCGACCGCCGTGCGTTCTACGAGTACCACGCCTCGCTGATGGAGCCCTGGGACGGTCCGGCGTCGATCGCGTTCACCGACGGGACGGTGATCGGCGCGGTGCTCGACCGGAACGGTCTCCGGCCCTCGCGGTACTACGTCACCCGGGGCGGCCTGGTCGTCATGGCCTCCGAGGTCGGGGTGCTCGACATCCCGCCCGAGGACGTGCTGGTGAAGGAGCGGCTCCACCCCGGGCGCATCTTCCTGGTCGACACTGCCCGGGGGCGGATCGTCGACGACGAGGAGATCAAGGCCGAGCTCGCCGCGGAGCGCCCGTACGCCGCCTGGCTGCGGGAGAACCTGGTCCGCATCCACGACCTGCCGGCCGGGCGCGTCCCGGCCGCCGACCACCAGACGGTCCTCCAGCGGCAGACCGCGTTCGGCTACACGCACGAGGACCTCCGGATCCTCCTGGCGGCCATGGCCCGCCACGGGGAGGAGCCGCTCGGGTCCATGGGCACCGACACCGCGCTCGCCGTGCTGTCGAACCGCCCGCGACCGCTGTACGACTACTTCAAGCAGCTGTTCGCCCAGGTCACCAATCCCCCGCTGGACCAGATCCGCGAGGAGCTGGTCACCTCGATGGAGTCGACCATCGGGCCGGAGGGGAACCTCCTCGCCGCCGACCCGACCGCGTGCCGGCAGATCGTTGTGCCCGACCCGGTGCTCTCGAACGAGGACCTGGCCCGGCTGCGCGACGTCCGGCACCCGTGGTTCCGCGCGGCGACCCTCCCCACCCTCTACCCCGTCGCCGAGGGGGCGCCCGGGCTCGAGCGCGCGCTCGAGGCGCTCCAGGCCGAGGCCAGCCGGGCGATCGCCGACGGCCACAACATCCTGATCCTGTCCGACCGCGGCCTCTCCCGCGAGCACGCCGCCATCCCGAGCCTCCTCGCCACCGCGGCCGTCCACCATCACCTGGTGCGGCGGGGCGAGCGGACGCGCTGCGGGCTGGTCAGCGAGACCGGCGACGCGCGCGAGGTCCACCACATGTGCCTGCTCATCGGGTACGGCGCGGGGGCCGTGAACCCGTGGGTGGCGTTCGAGACGCTGGACGACATGATCCGGCAGGGGCTCCTGCCCGGCATCGACCACGCCCGGGCGGTCGCGAACTACGTCAAGGCGCTCAACAAGGGCATCCTCAAGGTCATGGCCAAGATGGGGATCTCCGCGCTCCAGAGCTACTGCGGGGCGCAGATCTTCGAGGCGATCGGCCTGAGCCGCGAGCTCGTCGAGCGCTACTTCACCGGGACGCCGTCGCGCGTGGGCGGGGCCGGGCTCGACGTCGTGGCCGAGGAGGCCCAGCGCCGGCACCGGCGGGCGTTCCCCGACCGGCCGATCGGGCCCGCCGAGCTCGACTGGGGCGGCGAGTACCAGTGGCGGCGCGACGGCGAGTTCCACCTCTTCAACCCGGAGACGGTGTTCAAGCTCCAGCACGCCACCCGGAGCAACCAGTACCGGATCTTCCGGGAATACAGCCGGGCGGTCGACGACCAGAGCCGGACCCGGGCGACCCTCCGCGGGCTCTTCGAGCTGCGGTTCGCCGAGCGCCCGCTGCCGCTCGAGGAGGTCGAGCCGGTCGAGGCGATCCTCGCCCGCTTCGCGACCGGCGCCATGTCGTACGGGTCGATCAGCCAGGAAGCCCACGAGACGCTGGCCATCGCCATGAACCGCCTGGGCGGGAAGTCGAACACCGGCGAGGGCGGCGAGGATCCGGCCCGCTATCGCCGGGACCCGAACGGCGACTGGCGGCGGAGCGCGATCCATCAGGTCGCCTCCGGGCGCTTCGGGGTCACCAGCGAGTACCTGGTCAACGCCGACGACCTCCAGATCAAGATGGCCCAGGGCGCCAAGCCCGGCGAGGGCGGACAGCTGCCCGGCCACAAGGTCTACCCGTGGATCGCGCGGGTCCGGCACTCCACGCCCGGGGTGGGGCTCATCTCGCCGCCGCCGCACCACGACATCTACTCGATCGAGGACCTGAAGCAGCTCATCCACGACCTCAAGAACGCCAACCCGCGCGCCCGCGTCCACGTGAAGCTGGTCGCGGAGGTCGGCGTCGGGACCGTGGCGGCGGGAGTGGCCAAGGCGTTCTCCGACGTCGTCCTGATCTCCGGGCACGACGGGGGGACCGGGGCGTCGCCCCTCACCTCGATCAAGCACGGCGGCATCCCGTGGGAGCTCGGCCTCGCCGAGACCCAGCAGACGCTCGTGCTCAACAAGCTCCGCGACCGGATCGTCGTCCAGGTCGACGGCCAGCTGAAGACCGGCCGCGACGTCGTGATCGCCGCCCTGCTCGGCGCGGAGGAGTACGGCTTCGCCACCGCGCCGCTGGTGGTGATGGGCTGCGTGATGATGCGGGTCTGCCACCTGAACACGTGCCCGGTCGGCATCGCCACCCAGGACCCCGAGCTCCGGAAGCGGTTCGCCGGGCGGCCGGAGTTCGTCGAGCGGTTCTTCCGGTTCGTCGCCGACGAGGTCCGCGAGCTGATGGCCCGCCTCGGGTTCCGGACCATGGACGAGATGATCGGCCGCGTCGACCGCCTCGACGTGCGCCCGGCGCTCGACCACTGGAAGGCCCGCGGCCTCGACTTCTCGGCCATCCTCCACGATCCGGCGGCCGGGGCGGCCGTCCCCCGCCGCCGGCTCCGGCCCCAGGACCACGGCCTCGAGCGCTCGCTCGACGCCACCACGCTCGTGCCGCTCTGCCGGCCCGCCCTGGAGTCACGCACGCCGGTGGACGTCCGGCTGCCGATCCGCAACGTGCACCGGACGGTGGGGACCCTGCTCGGGTACGAGGTCACCCGGCGGTACGGCGCCGAGGGCCTCCCGGACGACACGATCCGGCTCCACTTCACGGGCTCGGCGGGCCAGAGCTTCGGCGCGTTCGTCCCCCGCGGGATCACCCTGGTCCTGGAGGGCGACGCCAACGACTACCTCGGCAAGGGGCTCTCGGGCGGCAAGATCGTGGCGTTCCCGCCGCGCGAGTCGACGTTCGCCGCCGAGGAGAACATCCTGGTCGGCAACGTCGTCCTCTACGGCGCGACGAGCGGCGAGGCGTACGTCCGCGGCGTGGCCGGCGAGCGGTTCGCGGTCCGCAACAGCGGCGCGCTGGCGGTCGTCGAGGGGGTCGGCGACCACGGGTGCGAGTACATGACCGGCGGCCGCGTGGTCGTGATCGGGCGCACGGGCCGGAACTTCGCCGCAGGGATGTCGGGAGGGATCGCCTACGTCCTGGACGAGGCGGGCGACTTCCGGCGCCGCGCCAACCCGGGGATGGTCGACCTCGAGCCGCTGGTCGAGGAGGCCGACGCCGAGGAGGTCCGGGAGCTCCTGCGCCGCCACGGCCGCTACACCCAGAGCCCGGTCGCCGAGAAGATCCTCGCGAACTGGGAGGCCCTCCAGCCCCGGTTCGTGAAGGTCGTCCCGCGGGACTACAAGCGAGCGCTCGCGGCGATGCGGCGCGCCGAGGCGGAGGGCATCCCGTGGGAGCGCGCGGTCATGGAAGGCGCGCACGGGTAAGGCGCGATGGGCAAGGTCACCGGGTTCCTCGAGTTCCGGCGCGACAAGCAGCCGTACCGGCCGGTGGCCGAGCGCATCCGGGACTGGCGCCAGGTGATGCTCCCGTGGCCGGCGGCCACGCTCCGGACCCAGGCGGCCCGCTGCATGGACTGCGGGATCCCGTTCTGCCACCAGGGCTGCCCGCTGGGAAACCTGATCCCGGACTGGAACGATCTCGTGTACCGGGACGACTGGCGGGAGGCGATCGACCGGCTGCACGCGACCAACAACTTCCCGGAGTTCACCGGGACCCTCTGCCCCGCGCCGTGCGAGGGCGCGTGCGTCCTCGGGATCAACGACGACCCGGTCACCATCAAGCCGATCGAGCTCGCGATCGTCGACCGGGCGTTCGCGGAGGGGTGGGTCCGCCCCGAGCCGGCGGCGGTCCGGACCGGCAAGCGGGTGGCGATCGTCGGCTCGGGCCCGGCGGGGCTCGCCGCCGCCCAGCAGCTGGCGCGGGCCGGCCACCGGGTCCGCGTCTACGAGCGCGCGGACCGGCCCGGCGGGCTCCTCCGCTACGGCATCCCCGAGTTCAAGATGGAGAAGCGAGTGCTGGATCGCCGGCTGGACCAGCTCCGCGCCGAGGGCGTGGAGTTCGCGGTCGAGACGCACGTCGGCGTGACCGTCCCGGCCGAGGCGCTCCGCCGCGAGCACGATGCCGTCCTCCTGGCCGGCGGCGCCGGACAGCCGCGCGACCTGGCGATCCCCGGGCGGGAGCTCACGGGCATCCACTTCGCGATGGACTACCTCCCGCTCCAGAACCGGCGCTGCGCGGGCGACGTCGTCCCCGACGAGCGGTTCGTGACGGCGGCCGGCAAGCGCGTCGTGATCATCGGCGGCGGCGACACGGGGGCGGACTGCCTGGGAACCGCCCACCGCCAGGGGGCCCGGTCCATCCACCAGCTCGAGATCCTGCCCCGCCCGCCCGGGGAGCGCGCCCCGGACAACCCGTGGCCGCAGTACCCGAACGTCTACCGCGTGTCGTCGGCGCACGAGGAGGGTGGGGAGCGCGTGTACGCGGTGTCGACCACGCGCTTCCTCGGCGACGCCCAGGGGCGCGTCCGCGCGCTCGAAGCGATCCGCGTCGAGCCCGTCCGGGAGGACGGCCGGACGACCTTCCGGCCCGTACCGGGCAGCGCGTTCACGCTCCCCTGCGAGCTCGTGCTCCTGGCGATGGGGTTCCTCGGCCCCGAGCGGCCCGGGATGCTCGCCGAGCTCGGAGTCCGCCTGACCGAGCGCGGAACCGTGTGGCGGGACGAGAACTGGATGACCAGTGTCCCGGGAGTCTTCACCGCCGGCGACATGCAGCGCGGCCAGTCGCTGATCGTCTGGGCGATCGCGGAGGGCCGGAGCGCCGCCCGCGGGATCGACGCCTACCTGATGGGCCGCTCGGACCTCCCGGCGCCGCTGGGGTAGCGGCGCCCACCCGCTCTGCCGTGCCGGCGCCGGGTCCGACGCACCCCGGAGCTCGCTCCCGTCGCGCCGACCGTGAAGGCCGGCACCTCTTCGTGGCCCCGCCCCGAGCCATGGCGCGCGCGATCTCGCCCAGGAGCGCCATGAACGCCTCTCGGCTCGCCCTCGTGCTCGCCCTGGCCGTCGGCCTCGCCGGCAAGCCGCTGGCGACCGGGGCGGAGCAGACGTCCAAGGTGCCGCGGATCGAAGCGCTCGTGGTCGCGACTGCCGCCTATCCCCCCGTCGAGGGCTTCCGGCAAGGCCTGCGCGAACTCGGCTACGTCGAAGGCGGCAACATCGTCGTCGCGTACCGATACGCCGAGGGGAAGACCGACCGGTACGGCGCGCTGGCCGCGGAGGTGGTCAGGCTCAAGCCGGACGTCATCGTCGTCTGGGGGACGGAGCTCGCGCTGGCCGTCCGCCGAGCGACACCGACGATCCCGATCGTCTTCGCGCTCGCCGACCGGCCCATCGAGATGGGACTGGTCGCCACCCTCGCCCGGCCGGGCGGGAACGTCACGGGACTCACGACGCTGAGCTTCGAGCTGAGCGCAAAGCGCTTGGAGCTCCTCGAGGAGACCCTGCCGAGGCTGACCCGGGTGGCGGTCCTGTACGGTCCCGACCCGCGCGTGGCGCCCACGCTCAACGCGATGGCGGTCGCCGCGCGACCCCTGGGGATCCGGCTCCAGCCCCTGGAGGCGCGAGGGCCGCAGGACTTCGATCGCGTCTCGCCGAGATCACGAGGGAGGGGGCGGGCGCGTTCGTCCTGCTGCCGACCTCCCTCTCGCCCGCGTACGGGGCGCGGCTCGGAGACCTCGCGCTGAGGCGGCGGCTGCCAGCGATCGGGCAGAGCAGGGAGTTCGTCGCAGCTGGGGCCCTCATGGCGTACGCGGCGAACACGATCGACATGGGCCGCCGCGCGGCCACGTTCGTGGACAAGATCCTGAGGGGCGCCAGGCCCGCCGAGCTGCCCGTCGAGCAGCCGACCAAGTTCGAGCTGTTGATCAGTCGCCGGGCTGCGAAGGCGCTCGGGTTGACCGTCCCGCGGCTGCTGCTGGAGCGAGCGGACGAGGTGCTCGAATGACCGGGGGTATCAGCCGACCCCTGGGAAGGCCGGCCCGCGGGCGGCGCCGCCGACGGCGACTGGACGCGGGCGTCGCGGCTCTCAGGGCGCGGGGCTCCGCCAGACGGCGTGGCCCACGAAGAACGGCCCGAGCGTCTGGATGAACTCGGCCGTCTGCGCCGTCCGGCGCATCGTCTGGACGAGGTGCGAGAGCGGGTGGAGCTCCCGACCGATCAGCCCGATGACGAAGTCGTTGTCGTGGGTGTCGAGCCCGTGGCACGCGAGCCGCACGTCGTGCGCCAGGTCGGCCTCCCCGTACATCCGCCCCAGCACCGCGTGCTCCTTCAGCACGGCGCCCTGCTCCTGCGGGGTGAGCCGCGCGAACGCGCCGGTCCGCCGGAGTGGGTACCAGATGGCCCACGGCCACTCGGGGGCGAGGGTGGTGCGGCGCGGGCGGCCGAGGAGCCAGTCCTCCAGGTCGGCCTCGAACCCGCTCGCGTAGGTGCGCCCGAACATCGTGAGCTCCGGCTTGCGCCGGAGCGCGGCGAACGGTTCGCCGGAGAGGAGCTCCCGCCAGCGGCCGACGAAGAAGGCCGGGTCCTCGGCGATCCCCAGGACGGCCAATCCGCGCGGATCGCTCGCGTCGGCGTACAGGACCCCCTCCAGCCGCCCGCGCTCGAGCGCGCCAGCGACGGGCTTGAGGTCGTCGCAGTCGCCGAACGCCTGGAGCTGCAGGTAGAGCCGGCGCGACGCGGTCTGCTGGTTCGCGCCGTGCTCGAGGACGTCCACCTTCCCTTCCACGGGTCGGGTCATGCCTCCCTCCCGCTCCGGGCGGGACCCGGGGCTCGGTTCGTCAGCCGGCGCACGCCGGCTGGGCGGAGAGACCGGCACGCTGGTGCTCGCGGACGAGGTTGGCCTTCTTCACGCCCACGTCGAGGTGATCCCACGGCAGCACCTCGTCGAGCGCGCGCTCCCGGCACGCGTAGAAGTCGGCGTCCCCCGGCCACTCCCGGAGCGCGGTCCGCCAGTCCCCGTCCAGGGCCGCCGCCCGCTCGAGGAAGTCGCCGACCCGGCGGTCGCCGCGCGCCAGCATCGCCTGGAGGTACGCCTCGCGCGGGTTCTCGTGGAGCACGCGCACGTTCGCCAGCCGTCGCACCCCGGCCTTGATCCTCCGGAGCTTCGCCTCGAGCCGGCTCACCGGGTCGAAGGCCGCCCACTGGAACGGCGTCCACGGCTTGGGGACGAACGAGCTGATGGACAGGGTCAGCCGCCCGAACGGCTCGCCGGCCGGGGAGGGCACCCGCAGCCGCTCCAGCAGCCGGGCCGCGAGGTCGGGGATCGCCTCGACGTCCGCCTCGGTCTCGGTCGGCAATCCGATCATGAAGTAGCACTTGAGGTTCGGGATCCCGTGCGCCCGGACCAGCGCGCAGGCCTCGTACAGCTGCTCGTCCGGGATCTCCTTGCGGATCACGCGGCGGAGGCGCTCGGTCCCGGTCTCCGGCGCGACGGTCAGGGTGCGGTGGCCTCCGCGGCGGAGCCCCGCCACCAGCTCCTCGGTCAGGCTGTCGGCCCGGATCGAGGAGATCGAGACCTCGAGCCCTTCCTCGTTCAGGATCTGCATCAGCCCGCCGATCCAGGGATAATCAGACACGCAGGCGCCCACCAGGCCTACCCGCCCCGCCTCCTGCTTGATCTGCTGGATGGTCTGGCGCAGCGCCTCCAGGCTCCGGTGACGCACGGGGCGATAGACCTGCCCCTCCAGGCAGAACCGGCAGCCGCGCCCGCACCCCTTCCCCACCTCGAGCAGCGCCAGATGGCCGTACTCGGCGTTCGGCGTCCGGAGGAGCGAGATCGTCCGGAACTCGTCGACGCGCTGGAGCCGCCTCTTCCGCACGATCGCGGGCACGTCGCCCCGCGGCTCCACCGCGGCGATCCGGCCGTCCGGATGATGGCTCACCGTGTACCGGTGGGGGAGGTAGATTCCGGGGATGGGCGCCAGGCGGTCCCAGAGCGCATCCCGCCGGCGGTCGGCGACCCCGACCGCGCCGACCGCCTCGCGGTACGCCGCGACGATCTCGCCCACGATCTCCTCGCCTTCCCCGACGACCACGAAGTCCATGAACGGCGCGATCGGCTCGGGATTGGCGAAGGCGCACACCCCGCCCATGAGCACGACCGGATCGGACGGCCGGCGGGCGTCCGGGCGGAGCGGGATCCCGCCCATCCGGAGGAGCCGGAGCGCGTTCACGTAGTCGCCCTCGTAGGTCAGCGAGAAGCCGACGAGGTCGAAGTCGGCCAGGGGCCGCTTGGACTCGAGCGACAGGGGCGGGGTGCCGGTCCGGCGGTACTCGGGGAGATCCTCGGGATCCGGCAGAAACACGCGCTCGCACACGACATCCGGCAACGCGTTCAGCTGCCGGTAGATCGTCTGGAACCCGAGGTTGGACATCCCGACCGTGTACGTGTTGGGGTACACCAGCGCGAACGACACTCGCCCCCCCCAGTCCTTCCGCACGGTGCCGGTTTCGTCGGCGAGGAGGCGATCGGCTTTCGCTTTGAGATTCCAGGACATGCCGGAGTCAGCCTAACAGACGGGGACAGCCCGGGCAAGGAACCCCGCTGCGGCTTGCTCCTCCGCGTCAGCGGGAGCCCGCGCGGCAGGACACCGGGAACCGCACCATCGTGCGGGCGCGGTCGGCGACCCGCACCGCGGCGATCAGCGCCGGAACGCGCCCTCCGAGGTGGGAATGGGCTTGCGTGTGGCGACGTCGGCCGCCAGCGCCAGCCGCTCGACCTCGACCTCGAAATCCGTCTGGGAGGTCGCGTTGCGGCGAGCCTCCTCGTACGAGACCATCCCCTTCTGGTACCACTCGATGACGCTCTGGTTGAAGGTCTGCATCCCGTACGTGTCGCGGCCCTCCGCGATGACCTGATCCAGCTGACCGGTGCGCATGGGGTCCTCGATGCACCGCTGCGCGGTCAGCGTCCCGATGAGCACCTCGACCGCCGGGATGAGGCCCGGCTCGTCGGCGCGCTCCATGAGCCGCTGGGAGATGACGCCGCGAAGGACGCCCGCGAACTGCTGCCGCACCTGCCGCTCGTGCTCGGGCGGGAACTCCGAAATGATGCGGTTCACGGTCTCGGGCGCGGTGATGGTGTGGAGCGTCGACAGGACCAGGTGACCGGTCTCCGCCAGCGTGAGCACGGTCCGCATCGTCTCGAGGTCCCGCATCTCGCCGACCATGACCACGTTCGGGTCCTGCCGCAGGCAGATCCGGAGCGCCTCGCCGAACCCCGGCGCGTCGAGGCCGACCTCGCGCTGGGTGATGATGCATCCCCCGTCGTCGAAGAGGTACTCGATCGGGTCCTCGATCGTGACGATGTGATCGATGCGGTTCTTGTTCATGTGGTTGATCATCGCCGCCAGGGTGGTGGTCTTCCCCGAGCCGGCGGGGCCGGTGACCAGGATCAGGCCGCGCGGCTCCATGGCGAGCTTGGCGACGATCGGCGGCAGGTGCAGTTCCTCGAACGTGGGCGGCTCGTACGGCACGACGCGCAGCGCGATCCCGATGCTCGCGCGGGCGCGGAAGATGCTGACGCGGAAGCGTCCGATCCCCGCGACGGTGTACTGGACGTCGACACCCCCGTCCCGGTCGAACCGCTGCCGCTGGGGCGGGGTCATCATGGTCCCGGCGACCTGGTCGAGCTCCCGGGCGTCCAGGAGCGGCCAGTTCTCGAGCTTGACGAGCTGGCCGCGCACCCGGAGCACGGGATGCTGCCGCGGCTTCAGGTGCACGTCGGACGCGCCGACGCTCATGGCCTCACGAAGGACGCCCGCCAGCTCCATGGCCCCTCCTCGGCGGAATCGCCGCTCGGCGGCCAGCGCCGGCCGGCGTACGAACGGCATCATTCTGGGTCGCGGGTCCCGGCGAAGTCAAGGTTCGTGGCCCCTGGCCCGCCATGCCCGCGCCGCCCTCCGGCCAACGGGGCTCGGCATGGCGGCGGGCGTCCCGCGCCCCGCAGCCATGAGAAGATATGCGGCGGCGATCCCTTCCGGGCCGGCCGGAGGCGATGCGCCCACACGATGCGTGCCAGACGTCCTGACCTCGCGCCGCCAGTCCCTCGTTCGTGGCGGCGCCACGCCGCGGTCGCAAGCGGGCGGCCTTTCCCGCGCCGGTGGCGGGTCGCTGGCGGCCAGGAGGGCGCGACGGGGTCGGAGGCCGCAAGCGCGCGGCGTTCCCCGGCCCGGTGGTGGTGGCGGCGGACGGCCGGCGCGCGCCGGTCGCCCGGAGCCCGGCGCCTGGCGGCGGTCCTGGCCGCCCTTGCCCTGCTCCCCCTCGACGCCGACGCGGATCACGTGGCGCCGCCCGTCACGGCGGGTCTCGGGTGGACGACGTGGCTCCTCATCGCCGGGGCCGTCGCGGCGGTCGCGCTCGCGGCGTGGGCGTTCTTCGCGCCGGAGCGGCCCGAGCCGCCGTCGGACGCGAGCGCGCCGGCGCGCGAGCGCCGATGAGACATCCGGTGTCAACCCGACCCGGCGGTCCGCCGGCCGCACCGTGGCGGGTGACCGATGACGGCGCGGATCGCGGCACGCCGGGTTCCGGCGATAGCGGACGGTGATGATCCTCGGGGCCGCCATCCGCTGGCTCCATGCCGCCGGGGCTCTCTCGCTCATGGGCGCCTTCTCGGTCCTCGCGCTGGTGGCGTACCCGGCCGCCCGCGCCGCCGGCCCCGACAGCCCGGCGCGCCGCGCGGATCTCGATCGACGCCTGCTTCGGTTCGCCGCCGGCGCGCTGGCGCTCACGGTCCTCGGGGCCGGGCTCGACCTGTGGCGTCAGATCGGCGTCGCGACCGGGGTCGAGGGCACGGCTGCGCTCGATCCCGCCCGCGCGGGGGCGGTGCTCGCCGACACCCGGTACGGCACGGTGTGGTTCGCGCGTATCGCGCTGCTCGGACTGCTGGGCGCGCTGCTGCTGCTCGCGGATCGCCGGGCGGGCGACGACGCCGACTGGCTGGCGCTCCGCGGCGAGAGCCTGGCCCTCGCCGGGGCCAGCCTGGCGCTCGGCGCGGCGGCCGGGCACGCGGCGGCGGCCGAGGCCGGCGCCCTGGCGATCGTGGTCGACGGGGTCCACCTCCTGGCGACCGGCGTCTGGGCCGGCGCCCTGGTGCCGTTCGCGATCTGCCTCGGGTGGACGCGCACGCTGCCGGCCGCGGAGGCGCGCGTGGCCCGCGCCGTCGCCACCGCCCGGTTCTCGCAGCTCGGGCTCGCGTCGGTCACCCTGCTGGCGGCCTCCGGCATCTTCACCGCGGCCCAGGAGGTCGGCGGGATCCCGGAGCTCCTCGGCACCGCGTACGGCCGCTGGCTCTGCCTGAAGCTCGCGCTGTTCGCCGCTCTGCTGGCGGTCGCCGCCCGGAACCTCCTCGTCTGGCGCCGGCGCCTCGCGGCGGAGGCGACACGGCCGGACGGGGGCGGCGAGGCCACCCGCCGCCTTCGGCGCAACGTGTGGCTCGAGGCCGGACTGGGCGCCGGCGTGCTGGCGGTGGTGGCCGTCCTCGGGATCACGACGCCCGGGCGCCACGCCGAGGTGGCCTGGCCGCTCTCGTTCCGCTTCGACTGGCAGGCCACGAAGGCGCTGCCGGGCGTGCAGCCACGGGTGGCGATCGGGAGCCAGGTCGCGACGCTCGGGCTGGTCGCGCTGCTGGTCGCGCTCATCGCGCGGCCGCGCCGGTGGCGGGTCGCCTCCGCCGCCGGCGGGGCGGCAATCGCGCTCGGGGCCGCGATCGCGCTGCCGCCGCTCTCGGTCGACGCGAATCCCACGACCTACATCCGGCCGGCCGCGGCCTATACCGCGGCCTCGATCGTCCACGGCGAGGGCGTCTACCGCGCCCACTGCCAGGTCTGCCACGGCGTGGCGGGCTGGGGCGACGGTCCGGCGGCCGCGGGCCTGCCCCGGCGCCCGGCGGACCTCACCGCCAAGCACACGGGCGACCACACGGCCGGCGATCTCTTCTGGTGGCTGACGCACGGGATCCCCGGCTCGGGCATGCCGGGGTTCGCGGCCCAGCTCTCGGCCGAGGATCGCTGGGACGTGATCAACTTCGTCCGGGTGCTCGGAGCCGCGGAGCGCGCGCGGACGCTCGGGCCGGTGGCGGCCGGCGACGCCGCCGTCGTCGCCCCCGACTTCTCGTTCACCAGCGGCGTCGGGGAGGGACAGGCGCTCCGCGACCGCCGCGGTCGCCGGCTGGTGCTGCTCGTCTTCTTCACGCTGCCCGGCTCGGCCGACCGCCTGGTCCGCCTCAACGAGGCGGCGATCGCGCTGCGGCTGCGGGGGACGGAGATCATCGGAGTGCCGCTCGCCGACGAGGCCCGGGTCTATCGCGCCCTGGGTGAGCGCCCGGTGTTCTTCCCGATCGCGATCGACGGGGCGGCGGACGCGGCCGCGACGTACCAGCAGTTCCGCCGTGACCTGACGGCGGAGGGTCAGCGACCGGAGCCGCCGCCGGCGACCCACCTGGAGCTCCTGGTCGACCGGCAGGGCTACCTCCGCGCCCGCTGGCTGCCGCGCGACGTGCGGCACGACACGGGGGGGTGGGCGGATCTCGACACCCTCCTCACCCAGGTCGATCGGCTCGCGCGCGAGGTCCCGGCGGCGCCGATCGCCGCCGAGCACGTCCACTGAGTCGCGGGCGGCCGGCCACCCGTGGGCGGTCCAGCGCCGAGCCCGGCGCCTCGACGCGCCGACCGTGATGCGCCTCTGGAAGGTGGTGGTCCTCCTCAACGTGGCGCTCGCGGTCGGGCTCGCCCTCGGCTACCTTTGGTGGGCTCGCGATGTCCGGGCGCTCCGGGCCGAGGTCGCTCGCCTGCGGGCCGAGGCGACCTCGTCCGGGGCGCAGTCGGGCACCGCGCGCGGGATCGTGCGGACGGTGCTCCCGAAGCTGGGCGCGATCTACCTGACCCACGAGGCGCTCCCGGGGCTCATGGACGCGATGACGATGGGGTTCGAGGTGGACGACCCCAGGCTGCTCGAGGGGCTGACGCCGGGGGATCCGGTCCGGTTCACGGTCCAGCGGGAGGGCGAGCGCATCCGCATCGTCGCGATCGAGAAGCTCGCGCGGTGAGCCCCCAACCGCCGCGCGCCGCCCCGGTCCACGCGCCCGGCCGTCGCGGCGGTCGCCGGCGCGCGGCGCCGGCCGGCGTCGCGGTCCTCCTCGCGCTGGCCTCCGCCCTGGGCAGCCGCCCCGCCAGAGCGATCCACACCGCGGCCGACACCCCGCTGGCGATCGCGGCCGAGGACGTCGAGCGATACCGCGCCGGGGGCGAGGAGGTGACGGTGATCGACCTCCGGCACGCCGACGACTACCGGCGGGGCCACGTGCCTGGCGCACGCTCGATCCCGCTCGAGCAGCTGCGCCGCCGGCAGGCCGAGGTGCCGCCGGCGGGCCGCGTCGTCCTCTACGCCGCCTCGCCCGCCGAGGCGACGGCCGCGTACCAGGCGCTCCGGGACGCCGGGTTCCGGAACGTCATGCTGCTGGCTGGCGGCCTGGCCGGGTGGACCCGGGCGGGGCTCGCGCTCGAGACCGGACCGTGAGGGGCCGCTCGCGCCCCGGCCGGCTTCGCATCCTCGTCGCGGCGGCCGCCACCGTCGCGCGGCTCGCCGCCGCGCCGGCCGCCGCCCAGGACGCGCCGCCCCCAATCGAGGAACAGGTCGTGGTCGACAACGACACGGTCCGCGTCGCACTCCTCACGTTCGCCCCGGGCAGCGCCTCGGGCGAGCACGTGGGCCTCGACCCGGAGCTCGGCATCGTGCTCGAGGGCGAGCTCACGCTCGTCACCGCCGCCGGGCGGGAGCAGCTCGGACCGGGCGCGGTCCGCTGGCTCCCCGCCCTGGTCCCGCACGACGCGCGGAACGAGGGCCGCACGCCGGTCCGGCTGTGGGTGATCCTGGTCAAGCGGTGACACCGCCGCGGGCCTCGGGGTTCCGGAGACCTCCCTGCGGTATGCTGCGGTGAGGACGCGTCGAGCCGGCGGCGCCCGATCCGGCCCGGCGCGCCGCCAGGAGGTCACGATGGTCCGACGAGAATGCCCGGCGCGTCGCGCGCCCCTGCTGCTGGTCCTGGCCCTGACGGCCGCGATCGCCGGCGCGCGCTGGGGCGGCCCGGCCGTCGCCGAAGAGCCGCCGATCGCCTTCATCAGGGTCGCGGAGCTGAACGCGCTCCTGCAGCGGCGGAGGCCGGTGCGCATCATCGACGTCCGCAGCCACCAGGAGTTCCTCGCCCGGCACCTCCCTGGCGCGGTCTCGATCCCGCTCGACACGATCGAGCGCCACGTCGGCGAGATCCCGCGTCAGGGGCTCGTCGTCCTCTACTGAGCGTGCCCCCACCACCTGGCCAGTCTGGCCTACGGCAAGCTCTACGCGATCGGGTACCGCAATCTTCGCGTGCTGGACGAGGGGATCCCCGGCTGGGTCCAGCAGGGGCTCCCGACCGAGGGCTGGGAATCGCGGGGCCCGTTCCGCCCGCACGGCCCCGAGTCCTACCGGGCGGTCGGCGTCGAGCCGCCGCCCGCGGTGGGGGCCGCCAGGCGGGGCGGGTGAACGGCGGCCCGGCACCGAGGCGCCGGTCCGCATCGGCCGGCCGACCGGGCCGCTCCACAGCCGCCTCGCGACGCGGCCGGCCCGCCCCGCCGACCAGCGGTGGGGCGCCGTCCCCCGGAGGCCGGGGGCGCCCGGGAGCGGCGCGAGTGGCGCCGCACCGCACGGTGACGGCTGAGGCCCGGCCCGGCAGCCGCGTGAGCCCGGCCCCGTGACCTCCACGGCGGTCGCAGGCGACGCGGCGGTGGGCATCCGCAGAGCCGCGCGGCTCCCGGCGGTGCTCGGGTACCTCGTCAGCACCCGCCTCGCGCTCTTCATCGTGGCGGCGGCAGCCGTCCGGCTGCTCCCGCACGCGATCGTGCCGATCGCCCCCGGCGTGCGGGCGCTCCCCAGCACGCTGCGCCCCTGGGTGTACTGGGACGCCGGGTGGTACCTCTCCATCGTCGAGCGCGGGTACTGGTTCGACCCGAGCGGCCCGTCGAACGTCGCCTTCTTCCCGCTCTACCCGCTGCTGACGAAGCTGGTCGCCCTGGCGACGCGGAACCCGGCCGTGGCGGCGCTCGTGGTCGCGAACGGGGCGGCGGCCGCCACCGTCGTGCTGGTCTGGCGCTGGGCCGCACTGGAGCTCGGGGAGCAGGTCGCCGACGAGAGTGCCCGCTGGATGCTCGTCTATCCGTTCGCGTTCTTCCTGCACGCCGCCTACGGCGAGTCGCTCTATCTCCTGCTGGCCGCCGGCACGCTCTTCGCCGCGCGGCGCGGGCGCTGGGCCGCCGCCGGCACGCTGGCCGGGCTGGCAGCGGCAACCCGCCCCGCGGGCGTGCTGCTCCTGCCGGCGCTCGCGTGGGCGCTCTGCACGGAGACCCGGGCCGGCCGGGGACGCGTCCGGGACTGGGGAGCGCTCGCGCTGGCGGGCGCCGGCGCGCTCGCGTACCCCGCCTATCTCCACTTCGCGTTCGGCGACGCCCTCGCGTTCTGGCAGGCGCACGTCGTGGGATGGGACGTGCCGCCGGGCGGCGACGTCCGGCGGTTCTTCCGCGAGCTGCGGTCGCTGGCGAGCCAACGGTTCCCCGTCCAGGGCTACACGCAGCTGCTGACCGCGTCCCGGCTGCTGCTCCCACCGGCGTTCCTGGCGCTGACCGTCCGGGTCTTCCGCCGGCTCGGTCCCGCGGCCGGCGTCTACACGGCGCTCGCGGTCGCGGTGGGCACCCTCTGGGGCCTGGAGAGCGTGGGCCGCGAGCTCCTGGCCGCGGCGCCCGTCTTCGTGGTCTCGGGAACGCTCAGCGTCGGCCGCCACGCGGAGGGGCTCCGGGCCCTGGCGCTCGCGATCCAGCTCGTGTTCCTGATCGCGTTCGTGACAGGCCGCTTCGTCGGCTGACCGACGCCGCCCGGCCGGCGTGGTGATTTTCCACGGCGATTCTCCCCCCTCCCCGAGTCGCCGCGTGCCGCGCCGGACCAGGAGACACGGGCATCCAACGAGATGGAGGACCCGCGAGGGCGTCCGGCTTGGCACCGCTTGCACGGAGATCCCGGGTGCCGGAATGTCCGGGCGCCGACCGAGAGGAGGCAGGACATGCAGCCATACGACACGCGTCGCCTGATGCTCGATCCCGGGCTGACCGCGCTGGCCCTCCGCGGCCTTCATCACCGTGACGGGCACTACCCCTTCATCGACCGCGTCACCGGGCGCCGCCGCGCGCGCCGCTCCGCGCCGCCCGCAGGCCGCGGCTGGTGGCGCTCGATCGCGTGGCGCCTTCCCCGTCAGCGCTCCGTCGCGCCCGCCTGATCCGCCGCGCCGGCCTGATCCGCCGCCCGCCGTCCGTTCGTGCCCCTCGCCGGGAGTCGCCCGGGCGCGTCCACGGCGGCTCCCTCGGAGCCGGCCCAGCGCGCCGACCGCGCACGTGAGCC
>DASRDR010000281.1:0-3199 GCA_035652475.1 Candidatus Methylomirabilota bacterium
CCGGTGTCCGCCTGCTGGCGGTTGGCCGTGAGCGCCACCGAGTAGAACTCCCCGACCGACTCGTCGCCCTGCAGGAGCACGCTCGGGTACTTCCAGGTGATCGCCGAGCCCGTCTCGACCTGGGTCCACGAGATCCGCGACCGCGGCCCGGCGCACTTCCCGCGCTTGGTCACGAAGTTGTAGATCCCGCCCCGGCCCTCGCGGTCCCCGGCGTACCAGTTCTGCACGGTCGAGTACTTGATCTGGGCGCCGGCCAGCGCCACGAGCTCGACGACGGCCGCATGGAGCTGGTTCTCGTCGCGCATCGGCGCCGTGCACCCCTCGAGGTAGCTCACGTAGCTGCCCTCGTCGGCGACGATCAGCGTCCGCTCGAACTGTCCCGAGCCCGCCGAGTTGATCCGGAAGTACGTCGAGAGCTCCATGGGACACCGGACGCCCTTCGGCACGTAGCAGAACGAGCCGTCGCTGAAGACGGCGGAGTTCAGGGCGGCGAAGAAGTTGTCGGTGTGCGGCACCACCGACCCCAGGTACTTCTCCACCAGGTCGGGGTGCTTCTGGACGGCCTCCGAGAACGAGCAGAAGATGATCCCGAGCTCGGCGAGCTTGTCCTGGAAGGTCGTCGCGACCGAGACGCTGTCGAAGACCGCGTCGACCGCCACGCCGGTCAGGCGCTTCTGCTCGTCCAGGGGGATGCCGAGCTTCTCGAAGGTCCGCAGGATCTCCGGGTCGACCTCGTCCAGGCTGGCCGCGCTCTTCCGCTTGGGGGCGGAGTAGTAGACGATCCTCTGGTAGTCGATCGGGGCGTAGCGGATGTTCGCCCACCGGGGCTCCGCCTGCGCGCGCTCGAGCGTCGCCCAGTGCCGGTAGGCCCGCAGCCGCCACTCCAGCATGAACGGGGGCTCGTTCTTCTTCGCCGAGATCAGCCGGATCACGTCCTCGTCGAGCCCGGGGGCGAGCATGTCCGCCTCGACCGGGGTGACGAAACCGTACTGATACTCGCGCTCCGTCAGCGCCTCGACCGCCTTCGCCGTATCGCTCATCCTGGTCCTCCGCCGCCCGCCCAACGGACAAGATACACCTGCCAAGGATTATATGCGACCAAAACGGTCGGATACGGCCGCGCCCCGATCGTCCGGCCGTTAGCCTGGTCGTCGGCCTGCGGCAGCGTCACGATTGCGACGCGCCGCCCCGACTCGTTGATCCGCGTCCGATCGCGGACGGGCCCCGGAGCGCAGGCGGTCGCTGCGGGCCGCGCGCCCCCACATGGGTCGCGCCGCTGCCCGATCGCGGACGGGCCCCCGGAGCGCAGGCGGCTGCTATCGGAGGCCACCCTCGCGTGCGCCGCCCGACGTTCCTCACACGGCCGGGGCCGTCGCCGGCCCGCCCGACCTCCCTCCGCCGACGGGCCTGAGCCTTCTCCGGGCGGGGAGGCTCGCCCCGACGCGTCGCGGACCTCGGCCGAGCCCGGCCCGCCGCCCGGGATCCGCGGTCGGGGGGGGAATCCAGCGGACGGACGGGGGCATCCGGCCGGCTCCCGCGGCCCGGGCCGCCAGGGCGGGCCGAGCGCTCCGTCAGGCTACCACCGGTTCACCGGGCGGGCGGTCCCCGCTCAGGTGCCGACGCGGAGCGGGCTCACGAGCTTCCGGAGCGCGGCGACGACCGAGAGCGCGGTGATGCGGCCGGTGCGCGGGTTCTCCTCCGAGGGGACGTTCTCGATCGCCATGCTGAACGTGGCGCTCTCGGCGACGACCTCGATCCGGTGGGTGTTCCGGGTGAGCCCGGGGTCGGCCCAGATCTCGAGCTCGGTCCGGTCAGGGCCGATCCCCGCCAGCCCGAGGGCGGCCGCGACGTTCACGTTGGCGGGAAATCCCCTGGCGCCCTCGCGGGCCGACCCGGCGAACACGCGGACCGGCTCGGTGATGCCACGAAGGCTGATCCCGTGGGCCTCCAGGTACGGCGCGCCCTCGAGCCCCTGGACGGGCTTCCGCGTGATCATCCGGACGGACCGGATCTCCCCCTCCGCGGCGGCGGTGACCGCGTCCAGCCCCAGGATCGCGCCCGAGGGCACGATGATCTGGGCCCCGTGCGCCCGCGCCAGGTCCACCAGGTCGAGTGCCGAGAGCAGGGCGCCGACGCTGACCACGAGCAGCGTGCGCCCCGCACGGAGTGCGGGCTCGGCCACCTCGCGGAGCGTCGCCGCCGGGGCGCACTCGACGACCACGTCCGCCACGCCGGCGAGCGTCCCGAGGGGCACCACCGGCACCGGACGGGCCAGGCCGGCGACCCGGGCGGTCGCCCGTGCGACGTCCCGGGCCGAGACGGCGGTCAGGGTGAGTCCCGGGATCCCGGCGTCCAGGTGCCGGGCGACGGCGCGGCCGATCGCGCCGAAGCCGCCGACGGCCACGGTCAGGGGCGGGCGGACGGTGCCGGGCATCGCGGTCCTCCACGGGTCGAGCCACAGGATGGAGCGGTCGGCCGGACCGGTCGAGTGTAGCGCAGCGGTGCTACGATCGCCGTTGCGCGCCGGGTCGCGCCGCGCCATGGCGGCGACCCCGCGCCGACAGGAGGAACCGCCATGTCCACGGAGGCCAACAAGGCGCTCGTGCGCCGGTTCTACGAGGAGATCGACAAGGGAAATCTCGCCGCCATGGACGAGCTCGTGGCGCCAGACTACCTCGACCACAATCCACCGCCGTTTCCCGGGCTGCCGCCGGGCCGGGAGGGCCTGAAGCGGGCATTCCAGATGTTCTGGGAGGCGACGCCGGGGGTCCACCGGATCGAGGACCAGGTCGCCGAGGGCGACCGGGTCGTGACGCGGCTCACGGCGATCGGGAAGCACGTCGGCGACCTCCCCGGGGCGCCGCGCACCGGCAACGCGCTCCGGACGACGTCGATCACGATTCACCGGATCGCGGGCGGACGCCTGGTCGAGAAGTGGTCGGAGAAGGACGTCCTCGGGTTCCTGCGCCAGATCGGCGTGCTGCCGCCGGCACCGCGTTCCTGAGCGGCGGGCGCCCGGCCGGCGCCGAGGGCTCCCGCGGCCAGACGCGGGGCGGCGGCCTCGCGGGCGCCGCGGGATTCCGGCGGCCGGCGCCGCGGCGGCCGCGCGGCGCGCGCCAGGCCCTCAGTCGAGCCAGTCCCGCTCGGCGAGCTTCCGTGGCAGGTAGGTCTTGGTGAGGTACTGGAAGTCCCGGTTCGC
>DASRDR010000282.1:0-4517 GCA_035652475.1 Candidatus Methylomirabilota bacterium
CAGCGGGGTGGGAGGAGACAGAGCCCCTGGCTCGCGACGCCGAGGGCGGTGTTGAACTTGGCCCGGAAGTGCTCGACGGCGACCGTCGCCGCGAGCTCGACGATCTGGGGCACCGTGAAGTGGCGCGCGACCGCGGCGAACTCCGCGTCGGTGACGGCGGTGGGGTTCCGGGTGGCCGCCTCCGCGAACGCGAGCGCGGCGCGCTCCGGGTCGTCGAAGAGCGGGCTCTCGCGGAAGCGCTCGACCGCCCCCAGCTTCTCGAACGTGGCGCCGTGGCTCATCCCCCGGGATGAGTTGATGTCCACTCAGAAGGGGCATCCGACGATCTGGGCGACGCGCAGGCAGACGAGATCGCGCAGCGCCGCCGGGAGCTGGCCGGACCGCTCGAGCGCCACCGAGAGCTCGGCCGCCGCGACCGCGATCGGCGGGCAGTGCCCCATCGCGAGCGTCGGGCCGAGCGGCGCCCCCCAGCGCTCGACCTGGCGCGCGTAGATCTCGCGCAGCTCGGGCGGCGCCGCGGCGGGGTCGACCGGCGGAACCCGGCTCACGCCCGCAGCTCCCGCTGGAACCGGGCGGTGATCTCGTGCGCGCCCTGGGCGACCAGGCCGGTGTCCGAGCCGAGCGTGAGGAAGTGGTAGCCCTTGCCGTACAGCTCCCGCGCCTGCTCCCAGCTCCGGGTGATGTTGCCGAGGGCCAGCCCGGCGGCACGCACCGCATCCTCCACGCGCCCGATCGCCGACTGCACCTCCGGGTGACCCGGCTCGCCCACGTGGCCGAGGGCCGTCGAGAGGTCCGCCGGCCCGATGAAGATCACGTCGATCCCCGGGACGCGGACGATGTCGTCGATCTCCTCGACCGCCCCCCGGGTCTCGACCTGCAGCACGACGAGGATCTCCTCGTTGGCGCGCTTCCAGTACTCCGCAGCGTGCCGGCCGTAGCCGCCCGCCCGGTGGCTGCCCGCGATCCCCCGGATGCCGGCCGGCGCGTACTTGCAGGCACGCACCGCGGCCTCGGCGTCGGCGCGGCCTCCGATCCACGGAACCATGACTCCGTAGGCGCCGAGGTCCAGGACCCGCTTGATCACCGCGGGATCGTTCGCCTGCACCCGCACCACCGGGATCGTCTCCGCGCCCTCGATCGCCTGGAGCTGGCCGAGCAGGGTCTGGAGATCGCCCGGACCGTGCTCCATGTCGATGAGCAGCCAGTCGAACCCGGCCCGGCTCATGATCTCGGCCGTGACAGGACTACCCAGCTGAAGCCACGCGCCCGCGGTCGGGCGGCCGGCGCGGAGCGCTCCCTTCACGTGGTTCGTCTTCACCCAGCTCATGCGATCCTCCGCCGAGCGTCGCTCAGACGCTCGGCAACCTTGACTTTTCGCACCGTGCTGTGGGATATATCCCCGACGCATGCGGGACTGACGACGACACGCAGGAGATTCACGGGCTCGCCTGGCGCGGGCCCCGGATCCGGGGAGGCGACCACGGCACCGCCCATGATATGGCAGGCCGCGCGCGGCTGACAACGGCCGCCACCGCATGCTCCTCGAGGTCCTCGGCTGCTCCGGGGGCAGCGTCCCGAACCGCCGCCTGCCCAGCTTCCTCATCAACGGTCACCTGCTGCTGGAGGCGGGATCGGTGACGTCCGCCCTCCCCCTGGGGGCCCAGGCGAGCATCGAGCACGTCCTCGTGTCCCACGCGCACCTCGACCACACGGTCGGGCTGGCGTTCCTCGTCGACAACACGCAGTCCGCCCAGACGGCGGCGGGCCGGCTCGCGACGGTGACGGCGGCGGCGATCGCCCCGGTCGTCGATGACCTGCGCGCGCACTGCTTCAACAACCGGCTCTGGCCCGATTTCACGAAGCTGCCGTCGCCCGAGGAGCCGGCGCTCCGGCTCCAGAGCCTCCGCGACGGGGAGCCCGTCGAGTTCGGGTCGCTCACGATCGTCCCCGTGCCCGTCCAGCACTCGGTGCCGGCCAGCGGGTTCGTCCTCCACGACGGCACGTCGGGGCTGGTGTTCTCGGGCGACACCGGCCCGACCACCGACATCTGGAAGGTCGCTCACGAGTTCAAGGCGATCCGCGCGATCCTCGTCGAGACTGCCTTCCCGAACCGCCTCGAGGACCTCGCCCGGGTCTCCGGCCACTTCACGCCGGCCCTGCTCCAGCGCGAGATGGAGAAGATGCCGGATGCGCCGCTCTGGGTGTACCACATCAAGCCCGCGCACTTCGAGGAGACCGCCGAGGAGCTCGGCCGGCTGGGCGACCGCGTGCACGTGCTGGAACAGGACCAGACGCACGTGTTCTGACCCGCGCGGCGCGCGCCGCGGGACGTGCGGCGCCCCGACGCGGAGCCGAGGCCGGCGCGGCGGGGTCAGCCGGCGCGGCGAGCCAACGCCGCGTCGACCGCCGGCAGCGCGTGGAGGAGGACGGTCCCCACCACGGTCAGGCTCTCCGCCGAGAGCTTGTCGATCGTGTCCTCGGCCGTGTGCCAGTACCCGTTCCGCCCGTCGGGGCCGTAGTCGAAGTCGATCAGGAGCGTCGCCGCCACCCCCGCGTCCAGGAACGGGGCATGGTCGTCCTCCACGGTGAGGGACTCGGGAAGGAAATGGCGGCCGGCGCCCAGCTGGCGCGCGACCCCCCAGACGAGGTCGGTGAGCCACGGGGTCGACAGCGCCTCGCGCCGGATCCCGAGGTCGCGGTCGCCGATCATGTCGGCGACCATCAGCACGCGCAGCCGGGCGAGCTCGCCGGAGGCCCGGAGCGCCGCCACCAGCGCCCGGCTGCCGTACAGGCTGTCCCTCGGCGACCAGCTGACCTGCGCCTCCTCGCCGTCGAAGAACAGGAGCCACCGCGTGTGGTCCGGCGCGGCGCCGCGCAGGCCCGGTCCCAGCGCGCGGCCCAGCTCGATCAGCAGCCCCGCCGAGGAGCCGCCGTCGTTGGCGCCGACGAACCGGAACCCCTCGAACACCTTGGTGTCGTAGTGCCCGCCGACCGCCACGATCTCGGGGCGCCGGCCGGGCCACTCGGCGATCAGGTTCGCCATCGGGATCGGGCCCCGCGGCGTGCGCGCCGTGAACGGATGCTCGCGCACCCGCCAGCCCGCCCCCCGGAGCTCGGCGGCGATGTACGCCCGGGCCTGCGCGAGGGCTGCGCTCCCGGGCGGGCGCGGCCCGAGGGCGACCAGGCGCTCGACGTCCCGGAGGGCCCGCGCGCCGTCGAAGCGCGGCGGGGCCCCGGCGGCCGCACCCCGGGGCGCGTGGAGCGCGGCCCACAGGAGCCCGGCCAGCGCCGCGCGGCGCGACGGATGAACCGCCGCGCCGGCGACCGGGGCGGGGCGCTCGGGCTTGCTCACCCGCGCGCCGCGAACCGGTCCGCGCAGGCGGCGCTGCAGAAGTAGCGGGTGCCCGCGCCGGTGGCGCGCGCGATCGCCTTGCGCCGCGGGATGTACGTCTCGCACACCGGATCCTTCACCAGCTCGTCACGCGCGGGGCGCGGCAGCGACGCCCCCCCGGTCCCCCGCATGCCGGCCAGGAACGCGCGCAGCGTGGCGCGCAGGACCAGGTAGACCAGGATCGCCAGGACGGCCAGGGCGAGGAGCCGGAGCACGGCGGCGGGGCCGGAGGACGGCCCGCGCGCTAGCCGCTGTCCGGGCGGATGCGCACGGTCCGGAGGAAGACGCGGTCGGTGGACGTCAGCTCGTACGGCATGGCCGCTCGCTCGGGCTCCTCGTCCGGAGAGGCCGGCCCGGCGAGCTCGTCATCCTCCGGCCCGTCGTCCTCCTCGCTGTCGGCCGATCGCTCGGCATCCGCCTCCCGCGCCTCCGCGTCGGCCAGCAGGATGAGCCGCGGCTCGAACCCGTTGCGGACGATCTCCTGGAGCGCCTCGCGCACCGCCGGGGAATCGTCCAGGGACGCCTCGACGGCCTCCATGAGCTTCGTCACGAGATCGCGAACGACTTGCCGCTCGTCCATCTCGACTCCGAGCCCAGGATAGCCGCGCGGTCAGGCGGTGTCAAACTCGCCGACGCTCGCGACGACCGCTCCGCCGCGTGCCCGCGCGCCCCACCGCGAGACGACGGCGGCGTCGAGCAGCGTCGGGGGCCGCCCGAGCGCGGACGCGCCGAGGCCAGCCGCGCGCTACGGCCGCTCGCGCACCGCGCGCTCGAGTCGCGCGAACCGTCGCCGGAGCGGCTCGAGCGCCTCGTCGTGCGTGATCACGTACAGCTGGCCCGCCCGGACGGCGGCGAGCGTCTGGCGCGCGACCTCGTCGGGATCGAGCGTGCGGCCGATCAGCGTGACCGGCCGCGGCGGCGGGCCGCCGGCGGGGTTGCGGAGCGCCGGCGGGCGCCCGCGCTCCGAGTCCCGGATGCGGGTCGCGACCCCCATCGGGCAGATCACGGTGACGCCGATCCCGTGCGGGCGGAGGTCCCGGGCCAGCGTCTCCGAGAGGCCGACCACCGCGTACTTGGTGGTCGTGTACACGCCCAGGCCCTGGGACGGGATCAGGCCCGCCATCGA
>DASRDR010000283.1:0-2637 GCA_035652475.1 Candidatus Methylomirabilota bacterium
CGCTTGCTGTCATCGAGCGCCACGAACGTAGTACCCTTTTCCATGACCGGCCTCCTTTCGCATGTGGCTCTGTTCCTAGCCCGGAACAACCCACGCTAATGTGCGATAGGTAGGCCGGTCCTTCCATATGGTCTAGAGCGCCCCGGGTCGGCCCACGACGGCCAGGGCCCGGAGGGGCGCGCCGTCGAGTCCCCGGAGCGGCAGCGGAGCGGCGACGAGGAAGCAGCGCGGCGCGCCGATCCGGTCGAGCCGGACCAGCCCCTCGACCACCGCGATCCGCGCGCGGAAGAGCGTCCGGTGCACGCGGGCGTACTCCGTGGGGTGCACCGACGGGAGGTCGAGCCCGAGGAGCCGCGGCCGGGGGCCTCGGGCGAGCCAGGCCGCGGCGTCGGCGGTGAGTCCCGGGAACCCGTGGAAGTAGGCGGCGCCCGTCGTCCGCTCGGCCCATCCCGTGCGCAGCAGGACGCGTCGGGCGGCGCCGCTCGCGGGCCACGCGCGCTGGAGGTCGCGCCGGGTGACGCGCGCGGGGTCGGGCCGCCGCCGGACGTCCACGACGGCGGCGGGCCCCACGTACGCGCCGGCCGGCATCCGGTCGATCGGCAGGCCGTCCTCCAGGAAGTGGCTGTACGCGTCGGCGTGAGTCCCGAAGTGGGTCGGCATGAGCACCTGGTGACAGCGGAACCCGAGGTCGTGGAGACCGCCGAACTCGACGAAGCCGGGCCGGGGCTCTCCCGGGAAGTTCGCCATTTCGTGGGTGATCGGCCGGGTGAGGTCCACGATCCGGGGCCGGGACGGGCGAGCCGGACGCCGGGGCCGGCTCACGGGGTCGAGACCTCCAGCACGACCTTGACGACCCCGGGACGGCCGCGCGCGAGAGCGTAGGCCTCCTCGAACCGCTCGAGCGGCAGGACGTGCGTGATCAGCGCCCGGGTGTCGACGCGCCCGCCGGCGAGCAGCCCGACCGCCGCGTCCCACGTCCCGGTCGGGCACACCGCGCCGATCAGCTCCAGGTCGCGCATCATGATGTCGCTCGGCCGGATCCGCGCGAGCTCGTCCGAGTAGTAGCCGAGCACCCCGACGCGCCCGCCCGCCCGCACCGCCTTGATCGCCAGCGCGAACGCATCCGGGCTCCCGGAGCACTCCATCACGACGTCGGGCGCGAAGCGGGCCCGGGCGAGCGCCGGGAGCAGGTCGTCGCGCGACACGTCGACCGTCACCGCGGCGCCGAGCCGGGCGGCGAGCGCCAGACGCTCCGCCCGGCGGTCGGCCTGCCAGACCTCGCGCGCCCCGGCGGCGATGGCCGTCTGGAGCGCGAGGAGCCCGATCGGTCCCGCGCCGAGGACCAGGACGCGATCGCCCAGCCCCACCCGGGCCCGCCGGGTGCCGTAGAGCGCGACCCCGAGCGGTTCCGTGAGCGCCGCCGCCTCGAGCGGGACGCCCGCGGGCAGGACGTGGACGCTCCGGGCGAGGGTCACGAGGTAGTCGGCATGGGCGCCGTCCAGGCTGAACCCCAGCTCGTCCATCCGCGGGCAGAGGTTCGGCCGCCCGGCGAGGCACGCCGGACAGCGCCCGCAGGTCACCAGGTTGTCGGCGACCACCGGGCGGCCGATCAGGTCCCGGTGGTCGGGGGGAGCCTCGACGACCTCGCCGGACCACTCGTGGCCCAGCACGATGGGATACCGGGCCTGGTCGGGCATGGTCCCGTCGATGAGGTCGAAGTCCGTGGCGCAGCACGCGCTGTAGCGGACGCGCACGAGGACCTGGTCGGGCCCGGGCGCCGGCCGGGGGCGCTCCTCGAGGCCCATCTGGCGAGGCCCGCGGACCACCACCGCGCGCATCAGGACGCCTCCGGCTGGCGGAGCGCGGCGGCGGTGCCGGCCGCCGCGGCCACCTGCCGCGTCACGACTTCACCGGGTCGCGGAGCCGGCGGCGCGGTCCACGATCCCGCGCATCGGGATCCCCGCGGTCGCGGAGCCCGGCGGCGGAGCCGGCCGCCGCGGCCCACCCGGCGCATCACGATCCGAGGATCGCGGAGCACGTCGGCGCGGCCGGCCATCCGGGACCCGGCGCGCGTCACGACCCCACCGGGTAGAGGAGCACGTCGGCGGGGTCGACCGCGAAGCGCACCGACATCTCCTCCTTGGCGGGGGCGCGCGGGCTCGGCTTGTGGATGTCGGCGAGGACCGTGGTCCCGGCCGCCGTGCCGATCTCGCACCGGAGGACCGCGCCCAGGAACTCCGTCCGCTGGAGGCGGCCCTCCCCGACCGCTGGCCCGGCCGGCGCCGGCTCGGCCAGGAGACGCACGGCTTCCGGCCGGAACACGGCGAGCAGCTGCCGATCCGGCAGATCGGTGTCGCCGTCGACGCACCAGCCGCCCACGTCCACCGTGACCCGCCGGCCGGCGCGCGCGACGACCGGGCCCGGGAGCGCGTTGCTCAGGCCGACGAACGTGGCCACGAACGACGTCCGGGGCCGCGCGTACAGCTCCCAGGGCGCCCCGACCTGCTCGATCCGACCGCTCCGCAGGACCGCCAGCCGATCGGCGACCGCCAGCGCTTCCTCCTGGTCGTGCGTGACGTACAGGGTCGTGATGCCGAGCTCCCGCTGGATGCGCCGGATCTCGCCGCGCATCGTCAC
>DASRDR010000284.1:0-3971 GCA_035652475.1 Candidatus Methylomirabilota bacterium
GGCGCCGGGCGGGACGCCCGGCCGCCAGGTAGCGCCAGACGAGGTGGTACGCGGTCCGCTCCCGCTCGTGGATGGTGGCGATCGTGAGGAGCCCGGCCGGCTTCTCGATCACGAGGAAGGCCTCGTCCTCGTGCACCAGCCGGAGCGGGGGGGCCAGGGCGGGCGGCGGCGGGGCCCCCAGCGTCACCGGCTCGTCGCCCGGAGCCGGGGTCCGCGGATCGCGGACCACGCGGTCGCCCAGCCGCACGCGCCCCGCGGCCAGCCACGCCCGGAGCCGGCGCCCCGAGGACTCGGGGAACGCGCCCCGGAGCCGCTCCAGGATGGTCGGCCGCGCGCCGCTGTCCACCGCCCCGGTCCGGCGGGCTACTCCCCGAACCGGCGCCGGCCGAGCCGCTGTTCGAGGACGCGCGTCACCGCCGAGAAGTCCTCGGCCCCGAGCCCGGCCCGGAGGGCCTCGCCGTAGGCGGCGAGCGCCTCGCGCAGGATCGGCAGCCGGGGGAGGAGGTCCCCCGCCATCTCGCTCGCCAGGGTCACGTCCTTGTGCATGAGGGCGAGCGTGAACGTCGGGGTGTAGTCGCCGGCCAGGATCCGGCGGACGCGCCGGTCGAAGTACGTCGAGTACGCCATCCCGCCCCCGTTCCTGACCACCTGGTCGTAGACCTGCGGGTCCACGCCGACCGCGTCGCAGAGCGCCAGCGACTCGGCGACCGCGACGGCGTTCACGGCGCCGAGCGCGTTGTGGAGCAGCTTGATCCGGTTCGCGGCGCCGGACGGGCCGACGTGCATGACGAGCCGGCCCATCCGGCGCAGGAGCGGCTCGATCCGCGGCAGGTGGACCGGATCGCCGCCCACCATGAAGAAGATCTCGGCGGACTCGGCCTGCGGGCTGGAGCCGAGCATCGGCGTGTCCAGGTGATGGAGGCCGCGGGCGCGCGCCGCCTCGTGGATGTCGCGCGTGACCCCGGGGCTCACGGTCGAGCAATCGCAGGTCACGAGCCCTCGCCGGGCCCCCGCGTGGAGACCCTCCGCTCCCAGGTAGACCGCGCGGACGGTCGCGTCGTCGGGGAGGGCGGTGAACACGACCTCGGCGGTGGCAGCCACCTCGGCCGGCGTGGCCCGGACCACGATCCCCGGGGTGGCCGCCGCCCGGCGCTGCACGCCCGGATCGGCGTCGTGCGCCTGGACCTGGTGGCCGGCCCGGGCGAGATTCCGCGCCATCGGCAATCCCATGCGGCCGAGGCCGACGAACCCGATCGCCTCCGTGATCATGCGCTCCTCCGGCGCGAGGGGTGGAAGGTCGGGGCGGGTCGCGGTCGTGCGTTCACCGGACGCGCTCGGGGACGCGGGGGATCGGCGGGTGGACGAGCGCGTCCTGCGCGGCGACCAGCGGAAGCTCGTCCGCGTCGCTCGACTCCGCCAAGGCCAGCACGGCATCCAGGCCCGCGGCGGCGTGCGCCAGCGCGGCGGGCGCGTCGCGGGCGGGCAGGTAGGCGGCCAGCAGGAGGGCCGTGAAGGCGTCCCCCGTCCCGTGCACGCGGACCCGCCGCTCGGGGACCCGGACGGCCCACGCGCCCGCCCCGCTCACGCCCAGGACCAGCTGATGGCCCGGCGCCTCCGGCACCCGGAGCCCGGTGACGACGACCAGCCTGGTACCCCGCGCGCGGAGCGCGTCTGCGGCCTCGAGCGCGGCGGGCACGGTTGCCGGCGCCCGTCCGGCCAGGCGCTCGAGCTCGTACGGGTTCGGCGTGAGGAGGTCGGCGATCGGCGCCAGCGTTTCCCGGAAGCACTCCGCGATCCCGGGGCGGACGTAGCTGCCCCGGCCGACCTCGCCGATGACCGGGTCACAGCAGTAGAGGGCGGCGGGATTCGCCGCCCGCGCCGCCGCCACCGCGTCCCGCACGACGGCCCCGGTCGCCGCGTCGCCCAGGTACCCCGAGAGCACGGCGTCGCACCGGGCCACCACGCCGCGGGCGATCAGGCCGGCCAGGAGGTCCGCGACCTCCGTCGCCGGCACGATGCGGCCGCGGACGCTCCCGTGGGCCGGATGGTTCGAGAACGCCACCGTGTCGATGGGCCAGACGTCGTGGCCCAGCCGCTCGAGCGGCAGGAGGGCCGCCCGGTGCCCGACCCGGCCGTAGCTCACCGTGGACTGGATCGACAGCACGTTCACGATCGCTCCGCGCCCTCGCGCCCGCTCGACCCCGGTACGATACACTACCGCCCGTGCGGCTGCGATCGTGCGCGGTCAACGCGTTCATCGTCGCCTATGCGAGCGCCGTCGTCGCCTGGAGCATCCCCGTCCCCGCGCAGCCGGGGCTCGTGCGGGCGCTCGATCGGTGGCTCGCGCCGGCGATGCTGGCCTCCGGCCTGTGGCAGAGCTGGGACATGTTCGCGCCCGACCCGCTGGCGGCCGACGTCTCGGTGGAGGCGGAGGTCCGCCTGGCGGACGGGAGCCGGACGACCTGGGAGTTCCCGCGGATGGAGACCCTCGGCTATGTCGAGCGGTACCGCCGCGAGCGCTTCCGCAAGTGGCGCGAGCGCGTCCGCCTCGACGCGTACGCGCCCGTGTGGCCGGACACCGCCCGCTTCGTCGCCCGCCGGGTCTCGCGCCCGGAGGCGCCCGCCCGGTCCGTCGAGCTCCGGCGCCGCTGGACGCTGATCCCGGCCCCGGTCGGGCCGTGGCTCCCGGCGCGGCTGTCGCGCCCGGTGTTCGCGTACCAGGCGACGTTCTTCCGCTACACGGTGCGGCCGGAGGATCTCCGCTGAGGGCGGCGGGGGGCGCGGCCCGGCGCGGCCTCCACGCGGCCGGGCGGGCCTGGACGCGGTTCTTCCACGATCCCCAGCCGGTCGAGGGGCTGGCGCTGTTCCGGATCCTGCTCGGCGCGGTGCTGCTGCTCGACTGGGCGCTCCTGGCCCCCGACACGCTGGTCTGGCTCGGCGAGGGCGGGGTGCTCAGCGAGGCGACCGCGCGGCGGCTCCGGGGCGGCGCGGGCCTCGACGTCTTCACCGTGCTCCCGGCGGGCGACGCCTGGGTGGTCGCAGTCGTCGCGGCGAGCGCGGCCGGGGCGACCGGACTCCTGCTCGGCTACCGGACGCGCTGGAGCGCGGCGCTCGCCTTCGTCGGCCTGGTCTCGGTCCACCACCGGAACCCGCTGATCCTGAACAGCGGCGACGCGCTCCTGCGTGCGCTGACCTTCCTGCTGATCTGGTCGCCGGCCGGTGACGCGCTGAGCCTGGACCGCTGGCGCCGCCGGCGGGCCGGCGCGGTCGAGCCGCCGGGGCCGGTGCTCCGCCCGCCGTGGGCCCAGCGTCTCGTCCAGATCCAGGTCGCCGTGGTCTATGTCTCGACCGCCTGGTGGAAGCTCCACGGCGTGACCTGGTGGGACGGGACGGCCGGGTACTACGTGTTGCGGCTGGTGGAGTTCCAGCGGTTCCCGCTGCCGCTCGAGCGCTTCTGGATCGAGTCCCTGGCCGTCACCCGCGGCCTGACGTGGGCGTCCCTCGGGCTCGAGCTGGCGCTGGGCGTGCTGGTGTGGGTGCCCCGGCTCCGCTACCCGGTGCTCGCCGCCGGCGCGGCGCTCCACCTGGGCCTCGAGTACGCCCTGAACATCCCCGTCTTCCAGTGGCTCATGCTGGCGAGCCTGGCCGCGTTCCTGCCGCCGCGGGACGTGGCGCGGGCGTGCGGATGGCTGGCTGCCCACGCGACCGCGCCGGGGCGGGGGGCGGTGGCGGCCGGCAGCCGGTGAGCCGCCGCTCGAACATCGCGGCCAGGGCGTCGCGCCCGCGGTACACTCGCCCCGGCGGCGCGGCATGGAGCTCTTCAATCCCTTCGATCCCGAGGTGGTGGCCGATCCGTATCCGAGCTATCACCGGCTTCGCGCGAGCGATCCCGTCCATCGCCATCCGCTCGGGTTCTACGTCCTGACGCGCTACGACGACGTCGCGGCCTTCCTGCGCGACCCGCGGTTCGG
>DASRDR010000285.1:0-13505 GCA_035652475.1 Candidatus Methylomirabilota bacterium
CGATCAACGCGTCCGTCGCGTTCAACCTCGTCCCCGACGGGTCGTGCGGTGTCTCCCGCACCTGCCGGTTCGACATCGCCTACGACGTCTGGTTCCACACCACGTCGGATCCTGGCACCAGCACGCCCGCCCACGAGATGATGATCTGGCTGGCGTACTCCCGCGACCTGTTCGTCGGGTATCCGATCGCCGGGTCCGCGACCCTCGGCGGCCATCGGTGGAAGGTCATCAAGGCGACGGCCACGTACACCGCGTTCGTGCTCGACGAGCCGGCCGACCTCACCGGCGCGACCCTGAACATCATGGAGTTCGCCGGCTGGCTGGCCGACAACCTGGGGATGCCCAATTCGTGGTGGCTGGACAGCGTCCAGTTCGGTCCGGAGATCTACAAGGGCAAGGGCACCCTGAACATGACGTATTACGCGGTGACGGTGGGCGGGGCCGTCTCCTCGCCCCAGGGCCCGACGTCCTCGCCTCCCCCCGCCGGGACGGTCGCGTCCTCGGCCACCGCGACGCCGAACCCCGTCGCGCCCGGGCAGGGCGTGTCGATCACCGGCCAGGTCACCGCCGGGACCTCGCTCTCGAACGCGGTGGTCGACCTCGAGATCTACGATGCCGCGGGCGGGAAGGTCGCCCAGCAGTACTACACCGGCCAGAACCTCACCGCCGGCACGCCCCGGTCGTACACGTGGGCGTGGCCGGGGACCGGCACCACGGGCCAGTACTCGATCCGGATGGGCGTGTTCAGCGGGGACTGGAGCACGCTCTACGGCTGGAACGGCAGCGCCGGGGCGTTCTCGGTCCAGTCGGCGGGGGCCGCGCTGCCGCTCGACTTCACGCTGTCGGCGAGCGCGTCCCCGGACCCGGTCGCGCCGGGTCAGCCGGTGGGCATCACCGCCAAGGTGAGCTCGACGGCGGCGGTCTCGAACGCGATCGTCGACGTCGAGATCTACGACGCGGCCGACGTCAAGATCGCCCAGCAGGTGTACTCGGGCCAGAGCTTCACCGCCGGCACCACCCGCTCGTACACCTGGAACTGGGGCGGCGCGGCCGCCGCCGGGCAGTACTCGATCCGCATGGGGGTGTTCAGCGCCGACTGGAGCACCCTCCACGAGTGGAACGCCCAGGCCGGCGCGTTCTCGGTGCAGGTGGCGCAGACGGCGCCCACCTTCAGCGTGAGCGCGTCCTCGGTGTCACCCGGCACCGCCCGGAACGGGCAGACGGTCACCATCAAGGCCAGCGTCAAGTCGTCCGGCGCGGTGTACAGCATCCCGGTCGACCTGGAGCTCTTCAACGGCGCCGGGCAGAAGGTTGCCCAGTACGTCTGCACGCTCAGCTTCTCGGCCGGGCAGACGAAGACCTGCAGCTGGAGCTACCCGGTCCAGCTGCCGAAGGGCACCTACCGGCTGAACGTCGGGATCTTCAGCCCGGACTGGTCGACGCTCTACAAGTGGGTGGCGACCGGCGCGCGCCTGACCGTGAACTGACGCCGGGGACCGCGCTCCGTGAGCCGGCCCCGAGGGCCGGCTCACGGCCTCGCCCGGCGGGGAAGCCCGACGGAGCGCGCCGAGGCCGGGACCCCGGCCCGGCCCCGCTCCGTCACCGCCTCCTCGACCGCCTGCTTGACCGCGGCCGTGAACGCTTCCAGCCGGTGGTGCCCGACGGCGTGCGCCCGGCCGGCCTCGCCCATCCGCCGGCAGCGCGCCGGGTCCCGCCAGAGCGCCTCGATCGCCGCCCGGAGGGCCCGCGGATCGCCGGGAGGGACGAACAGCCCCGTCTCGCCGTCCCGGACGACCTCCTGGGCCACCGTGCGCGAGATGATGACCGGCTTGGCCATCGCGAACGCCTCGAGGGTCGCGCTGATCCCGTTGTCGGTGTCGGTGGTGCCGAGGAGCGGGATCACGACGAACTGGCTCCGGGCGTAGAGCTCCCGGAGCTCCTCGAACGTCTTCCGGCCCACCGTCACCGTCGGCGGCGGGGGGGCGTCGCCGAGCGCCGGACCGCGGACGGCGCGCGCCGTCCCGGCTGCGACGTGGCACGGGATATCGACGCCGTCCAGCGCCGCCAGGAGCGTCGGGTAGTCGCGCATCTCGCTGCCCACCGCGCAGATGCCGGCCGGCGGCACCTCCGGGCGTGGCCGGAAGAACTCGTGGTCGACGTACCAGTTCGTGCGGACGATCTTCCCGGACGGGATCCCGAGGCGGTTCACCGCGAACTCCTCCTGAACGCGGTTCCAGAGCACGATGCGGTCCAGGTGGGAATGCACCCGCCGGAGGAGCCGGCTCTTGCGGGGCCGGGAGATCCACGAGAAGAGCCCCACGTGCGGCACCGACGCCCGGGTGAGCTTCAGCGCGGCCGCGAACGGCAACCCCAGACGCTCGCCCCACGAGATCACCGCGGCGTACCGCCGGTGCGCGACGTAGGCGACCGCCAGCTGGCGGGCAAGGAGCGGCACCCGGCCGAGGACCCGCCGCTCGAGCCCGCTCCGCGCGGCGAGGAACTCCTCGTCGACGATGTCGGCGTCGACCGCGTCCTCGAAGTAGGTCGTGCGGGGGAAGCGGTCCGCGCGCTCGAGCCGCTTGAGTTCGTCGCGCGGCGGCCGGAAGAACCCGCCGGTCACCAGGCACAGGTGGCGACGCCCCACGGTCCCCTCCGCTCTCCTCGTCCTCGCCGCTCGCCGCCGGCGGCCCTGGCGGACCGGCCCACGCCCGCCGGCGGGCGGCCCGGCCGGCCGGTCAGCGGGACGCGAGCAGCGCGCCCACGTCGGTGCCGGGCGCGACGAACAGGAAATCGTGCACGTACCCGCTCGGCATCGCGTACGGCATGAACCGATCGCCCAGGAAGGCGAGCTGGTCGCGCGCGACGTCGAACTCGGCGAGCGGACGCAGCCCGCCGGGGCGCAGCGAGTACCCCTCGTAGCCCAGCCGGCCGAGGAGCTCGAACGTCTCCCGGACGTCGCCGTCCTGGTGTCGCTGCTCGATCTCGATCAGGAGCACCGGCCGCCACCGGCGCAGGAGCCGCGCCCCGCCGCGCAGCACCGCGGGCTCGTGCCCCTCGACGTCGCACTTGACCAGCGCCACCGGGGTGTCCGGCGGCAGCAGGTCGTCGAGGCGCGCCAGGCGCACCGGCACCCGGGCATGCTCGATCGCCGCCCGGCCCGCAGGGATCGCGAGGCTCGCCAGGGCGTCGATCCGACGGCCGTCCACCACCGGGACGTGCAGTTCGGCAACGCCGTCCCGGTCCGAGAGCCCGACCGGGTGGATCGTGAGGTTGCGCCGGCGGGCCGCGATGGCCCGCAGGCTCGCCAGGTGCCCGGGGTCCGGCTCCACCACGTGGACGTGCCCCTCCGGGCCCACGAGCCGGGCGAGATGGTAGGCGAAGAAGCCCCAGTTGGCGCCGATGTCGAGGGCGACGGTCCCCTTCCGGACCAGCGCCTCCAGGACGCGGACCGCGACGTCGCCCCGCCGCTTTTCGCGGACCCACGTCAGCCGCGCCCCGAGGGCGGGATGCACCCCGCCGGCCACCCGGATCAGCCCCCCGACCGCGTCCATCGCGCCCTCCGGTGCGAGAGTCCGCGCCCCGGCGCCCTACGGCTGGCGGAGCGCGCTCGCGAGCTCCGAGGCCTGCCCCCCGCTCGTCCGGTGGATGCGCCGGTACAGGTGGCGGAGCTCCGGATAGCTCGGGAGCAGCTGCAGCAGGAACCAGCCGAGGGAGTCGCACGCCCCGGCCACCCGCGTCAGCCCGAACACGGAGCGGCGGAGCTCGGGGCCCGCGCAGCCCGCCGCGTACCCCGCCGTCCGCACGGCGTCGAGCTCGCGCGCGCCGCACCGGTTGAAGGGGTACGCGAAGGACGGCACCGCCACCCCCAGGCGGTCCTCCAGCCCGGCGCGGGACCCCTCGACCTCCTCGCGCAGCTCCGCCGCGGAGAGCAGGGTCAGGTCCCGGTGGGAGCGCGAGTGGGATCCGATCGCCATGCCCTCGGCCAGCCAGCGTCGCAGGTCCGCCCAGTCCATCAGCGGGGCCGGCGCCGTCCAGTCCGAGCTCCGGCCCACTCGCTCGAGCACGACGTAGCAGACAGCCGTGAACCCGAACTCGCGGAGGAGGGGCAGCGCGACCGTCAGCGTGTCCAGGTAGCCGTCGTCGAAGGTGATCGCGATCGACCGCCGGGCCAGACGGAGCTCGCCCACCGTCGCCCGCGCGATGTCGGTCGGCGACACCGAGCGATAGCCGAGCGCCCGGAGGACCGCGAGCTGGCGGCGGAAGCGGGCGGCCACCAGGCTGAACGGGTGCGGCTCCGGCCGGACGGTCAGCCGGTGGTACATGAGGATGGGGACCCGCGTCCGGCGCCGCACCGCGTCCGGCCAGTGGGGCCGCTGCGACCGCCCCCCCGAGGCCGGCTCCGATCTCGCCGGCGCCGGCTCGAGCGACGCCGGCTGGGGAGCGGACGCCGGGGCGCGCATCACGCCACCCCCGGCGCCAGGCGCCGCAGGACGCGCTTGACGCGCCGGACCGGGCGGCTCCACCGCGGGTTCGACCACGCCCAGGGCCGGATGCGACCGCGCCAGACCTGCGCAGCGTGGCCGCGCACGTGGCGCCACGCCATCAGCCGCTCCAGCGACGTCGCCTTGTCGGTCCAGCGGGACTTGTACCATTCATCACCGCGCCCGAAGTCGAGACAGTCCGCGCAGTCCGCCGCCCGGACGTGCTCGATCACCGCCAGCTGGAGGAGCAGGAACGGCGAGTGCCGCGCGAACTCGAGCGCGTGCCCGTTGAACCACTGGAACAGCCGCCGACGGTAGAGCACGAACAGCCCGGTCGCGACCAGGCGGCCGTCGAGCTCGAGCCGCGGGAGGTAGAGCCAGCCCAGCCGGAAGGCCTCCAGCGCCAGGTCCCGGACCCAGTCCCAGTAGGCCGGGACCGTGAGGCGGCTGATCTCGCCGGCCTGGCGCCACCGCTCGACGTGGAGCCGGCGCAGATCGCCCAGCGCCGCCGCCACCCCGGGGCCGTCGTCGGGAAGGACCAGCCGGAGCGCCCCCTGGCGCTCGAGCGCCCGGCGCTTCCGCCCGAGCTGCTCCCGCCGCACGCCCTGCATCCACTCGTCGGTGCGGAGGCTCAGCACCGGGTTCTGGCACTGCGGCGCCTCCCGGTGGCGAAGGGGGCTCCGCTCGATCACCGAGCCCCACGCGACCCGGGCCTCCGAGCCGGACGGCACGCACCAGAGGTCGACCAAATCCCAGCGGCGGTCCCGCAACGCCACTCCCAGCAGGTCGGGGGCCATCGGCTCCGCTCCGGGCGCGACCAGGAGCCCGCCCCAGTCCGCCTCCTCGGACCCGAGCCATTCCCGGATGCGGACCCCGCCCAGGCCGGTCTTGGTGCAGAGCGGGGCCAGCCCGATCAGCGCACCGTCCCGGCGGGCTCCGGCCAGCCGCGGGGACCGGCCGCGGCCGAAGTGGCGCCACCAGACGCGGTGCCACTCCGGGGTCGCGAACAGCGACGGGTCACCGAGGCACGCGGCGAGCGCGCGCCACTCCGGCTCGAGCTCGAGCCACGCCTCCTCGGTCTCGGCGACGAACCACTCGATCGGGGTCACGAGACCACCTCCCTCGCGGGCCGCCAGGTTCCCATGGCGCGCAGGCGACTGAGGACGTCGGCCGGGAGGAGCCCCAGCCGGACGACCACGCCCAGGTACGCGAGCCCTCCGACCACGCCGCCCAGGAACCACGGGGCGCCGAGCCCGAGGCTCACGGCGACGACTCCCGCCATCGCGACCGCCCCCGCCCCGAGCCGCAGGAGCCGGCCGGCCCACGCGGCGCCGAGCGCGCCCCGGGGCGTGAGCGCCAGCGCGCAGACCGCGACGCAGGCCTCCGTGGTGAGGGTCGCCGCCGCCGCGCCGATCCCGCCGTTGCCGTACCGCGCCTCGGTCAGGGGGATCGCCACCCAGTTCAGGACCGGGTTCAGCACGCACGCGACGACCGCGATGCGGAGCCACGCCCGCTCGCGCCCGATCGCCATGAGGACCGTCGCCAGGAAGTAGTCGAGGAAGAGGAGGGCGAGGGTGAACGCCTGCACCCGCAGGATCGGCACCGTGCCGGCGAACTGGGCGGAGAAGAGCGTCTCGACGATCTGCGGGGCGAACACGAGCAGCGACACCGAGAGCGGGACGGTCACCACCAGGAGGAGGTCGAGGGTGCGCTGGGCGATGCGGCCGAACTCGCCCGGCGACTCGATCCAGAGCCGCGCCATGACGGGATAGCTGGTGATGGTGACGACGTCGGCGATGAACGTGAGCCCATCGAGCAGCCGGCTCGCCGCGCCGTACCACCCGACGGTCGCCGCGGGGGCCAGGCGGCCCAGCATGATGACGTCCATGCGGAAGTAGATGACCCCCAGGGCCTGCCACAGCAGGAACGGGAGCCCGGCCGCCAGGAGGCCACGCCAGGGCAGGTCCGCCGCCGGGCCCGCCCGGCCCGCCCGCAGGCCATCGAGCCCGCGCAGCCCCCAGGCCTGGATCAGGAGCCGGACGACGCTGCTCGCCACCAGGACGGCCGCGACCGCGGTGGCGTCGGCCGGCCCCTCCGACCAGAACCACGGGGCGAGGAGCCCCAGGGTGAGGGCGTTCCCGACGATCCGGGCCGCCGCCGGGACCACCATGCGCTCGTGGCCCTGGAACAGCCCGGAGAGGAGCTGGGCGAGGGCGTCCAGGATCATGCCGAGGCCCAGCACCGCGACGACCGCGCCGGTCCCGACGGGATAGGCGACGATCGCCAGCAGCCCGAAGAGCCCCGCGTACGCCGCCACGCCCAGCCCAAGCGTGATCGCGCCGGCCCGGCGAAGGAAGGCGCGGGCCAGCGTGCGGTCCCGGGCGACGCTGCGGGCCATGACCTGCGTGAGCCCGAAGTCGACCGCCACCCCGAACATGCCCACCAGGGAGAGCGCCAGGTGGAGACGGCCGTACTCGACGTCGCCGAGCAACCGCGGCAGCACGGCGATGAGCGCCAGCCCCATCGCCGCCGAGACCACCTTGGCGCCGATGAGCACCGCCGAGTTCCGGAGGATGCTGGTGATCGGATCCATCAGCCGCCGCCGTGCGGCAGCGCCGACGCCCGGCCGCTCAGCTCGTGGCAGAGCCGCAGCAGCCGGTGCAGGTCGGGCGGCTTCGAGAGGACCGCGACCGCGCCCAGCCGCTGGGCCTCGCTCTCCCGGCTGGCCTCGAGCGAGCCGGAGACGAAGATGACCGGCGTGTCGAACCCGGTCTCGTGCAGCCGGCGGAGCATCGCGAGCCCGTCCAGGCGCGGCATCGCGTAGTCGACCAGCACCACCGCGAACCGCTCGCGGCGCAGGAGATCGAGCGCGGCCAGGCCGTCCGGCGCGGCGGCGACGTCGAACCCGTCGGCCCGGAGCACCGCGGCGAACATGCCCCGCACGGCGGCGTCGTCGTCGACGACCAGCACCCGCCGGCGGCGGGGCGCGGGAGGCAGGTCGCCGGCCCTCACGCCCACCGGAGCCTCCGCGGACGGCGCCCGGCGGCGTCCCAGGCGGTGACGGCGGCCAGGACGCCGACGAGCGTCCCCAGGTAGAGCATGTTGCGGGCGTACGTGAGCTGGAGCTCGTAGTACGCCACCACGAGCTGGTTCACGACGGCGATCCCGGCCACCGCCGCCACCGCCCGGAACAGCGGGTCGCGGAGCGCCCGGTGGGCCCACGCCGCCTGGGCCAGGACGCGGGCGAAGTAGTACATGACGAGGATGAACCCGGGCGTCCCCGCCTTCACCCAGATCCAGAGGATCTCGTTGTGGGGGATGTACTCCCAGAGGTCCCAGACCTTCGGCAGGTCGCGGATCATCTCGAACGGCTGGCCGAAGCCGACGCCCCACGGGTGCACGTCGATCGTGTGACGGAGGTCCTCGGCCTCGACGACGCGGTAGAGGTTCGACTCGTTGGTCGAGTCGAAGAGCAGCAGCGCGCGCTCGATCGGACGCCCGAGCGGCGAGCTCGACCCGTAGAACGCCGCCACGTACACGGCGCCGAGCAGCGCGACGGGCACCGCGAGCCGGGCGTAGGTGCGGCGGGCGGCCGGCTGCAGGAGCACCGCGAAGATGACGCCGCAGAGGACCAGGCTCACGTAGGCGACCCGGCGCTGCGTCAGCACCAGGCCGGCGACCATCGGGGGGGTGGCGGCGGCCAGGATCCGGGTCAGGCCCGGGGTGATCCGGAAGTGCACCAGCAGGATCAGCAGGAACAGGAGCGGGATGAACATCACCGGATCCTCGTGGGCGAGGAACGTGTCCTCGAGATCCATCTGCATCCGCAGCACCACGAAGTAGAAGTAGAGCCCCTGGAGCGCCTTGGCGCCGAGGGCGACCGCCATGACCGACAGGAGGACCACCAGGTCGCGGCGCCGCTCGAGCACCTGGGGGACGAACCAGGCCAGCCCGAAGAGGTACCCCAGCGCCCGCACCTCCCACAGCGCGATCTTGAAGTCGCCCCCGGTCAGGATCCCGCCGGCGAACGTCGCGGCGACCGTGCCCGCGGCGAGCACCCAGGCCAGCGGGCACGCCGGCGCGCGCAGCCGGAGCGCGCCGTGGGCGACCCCGCGGACGAACCACACCGCGACCAACAGGACGATCCAGAGCTCGACCAGGTTCGCGTACACGAACGAGAGCGGCGTGAAGTCCTCGAGGTTCGTGTAGATCGGCAAAGCTTGCAGCAGGAACGGCTCGATGCCGTCGGCCAGGATCTCGCCGTACTGATCGGTGAGGAGCACCACGCCCATCAGGAACGCGAGGCCGTACGCGGGCCGCCACCACGAGAGCGCGACGATCGCTGGCAGCGCCAGCACGAGAAACGGCGCCGGCCCCTCCGCCCCGACGGTGACCGACACGGCGATCAGCAGCGCGCCGGCGCCGATCAGGAGGATCTCCTGCGTGCGGCTCGGAGCCAGCATCGGCCGTGAGCGCATCATCGACACGTGGAGCAAGCGCCGTGCCACGGACGCCGCGGCCGACGGTGGACGCGCGGCCCGGCTCCGCTCACGAGCGCGCTCCCGCGGAATCCGGCTGGACGGCCGCCAGCACGTGGGCCAGGGCCGCCGTCCAGTAGATCGAGGGCTCGTTCACCTCGTACAGCCGGTCGTCGTCGCGGTACGCGCGCGCCGGCGGCGCGCCCTTCAGCCGGGCGCTGGCGGCGTTGGGGCCGCCGACCACCAGGCCGGGCACGACCACGCCGCGCGGGTTCGTCAGCGACGGCTGGTGGTAGGGTCGCCGGGGCGGGTCGGCGCCCAGGCCGGTGACGAAGCTCTTGCCGAGCGCGTTCCGGCCGAGGACGTAGTGCAGCTGGTCGAGCGCCCAGTCGCGGAACTCGCCGCGTCCGGTCTCGCGGTGGGCGGCCAGGAGGGCCACCGCTCGCTCCAGCGCCAGCCCGTTCGAGCCCCAGTAGTACTCGTCCGGGCGCAGCGCGACCCGGTACCCGCCGCCGCCGACGAGCCCACCCAGGCCGCTCGCCCACGCCAGGAGCTCCGCGGCCAGGCGCGCCCGTGCCTCGCCGCGCAGCGGGGACCCGGACGCGAGGAGGCTCAGCGCGGCGACCGGCCGGACGTTCTCCCACGACGCCGGCGCCTCGAACGCGCCGCCGCGAGCCAGCGCGGCGAGCACCGCCGGACGGTAGCGGGCGTCCCCGGTCGCGCGCCAGAGCTCCACCGCGGCCCAGAACCGCTCGTCCCCGTCGTCGCGGTCCCCGTACGCGCCGCTGCCGTCCACGCCCGGCGGGTTCTCGAACCCGCCGGGGGGCACGTTGCCCGGCTGCCGGAGGAGCCATCGCCAGCCCGCCTCCGCGCGCTCGAGGAGCCGCCGGGCGTAGGCGGGGTCGGCCGCCTCGAACAGCCGGGCCGCCTGGGCCGCCACGGCGGTGAACCCCGCGGTCGCCGCGGACGAGACCCCGAACAGGTATCGCCGCTCCGGATCGCGATCGGGCGGCCGGTCGGCGGTCCAGCGGGCGGGACCCACCTTGTGGTGGACGGCGCCGTCGTCGCGCTGCATGCGGACCAGCCAGTCGAGCTCCCACCGCATCTCGGCCAGCAGCGCCGGGCTCGCGCGCCGGGGCGGCTCCTGCAGCGCGGCCAGGTGCCAGAGGGTCAGCGCGGCCGGCGGCACGTACTTGCCGTAGTCGCCCGCGTCGTGCCAGCCGCCGGTGGCGTCGCGCCGCGCCCCGCCGCCCCAGGGCGCCGCGTCGTCCAGGTGGCACGGGGCGTGGCTCCACGGCAGGCCCCCGCCGACCGCGGCGCCACAGCGCTGGAACCCGAAGCTCGCCAGCACGGTCCGGAGCGGGTCGGCGTAGACATCCTCCGCGATCCGGAACGGCGGCGAGGGGACCGCCCCCGGCGCGGTGACCACGTACTGCCCCGGCGCCGTGAGCGCGCTCAGGTCGAGGACCGCCACGCGCTCGTCCGCGCCGCGATCGCGCGCCCCCAGGGCCAGGGCGGCGCCCTCGAGGACGACCCGCCCCCCGGTCGCCTCGCGCACCGCGAAGGCGGACGGCGAGGCGGCGACCAGCGCCAGCTTCCGGTCGCCCGGACGGTAGCCGAGCTGGTCGACCCGGATCGCGGGGAGCGCGCCGGCGCGGGCCCGCCGCGGCGCACCGGCCAGGGCGACCGCTCCGAGCCCGAGCCGCAGCACCTCCCGGCGCGCGGTCACGGCACCAGCCCCGCCCCCGGTCCCCACGCCGCGGCCGGCACCCGCGCCACCCGGCGCGAGGCGTCCTGCATCTCGGCGTAGTGGCGCGAGAGCGCCCGTCCGATCGACTCCCAGCGGTACCGCTGCTCGACCAGCGCCCGCCCGCCGCGGCCCAGCCGGGCCCGGAGCCCCGGGTCGGCGAGGCAGCGGAGCACCCCGGCCGCGAACTCGTCGGGCCGGTCGGCGATCAGGATGTCCCGGCCGTGGGTGACCTCGAGGCCTTCGCAGCCGATGGAGCTCGAGACCACCGCGCAGCCGCTGGCCAGCGCCTCCAGGATCTTCAGCCGCGTGCCGCTGCCGGACCGGAGCGGCACCACGACGACCGCGGCGTCGCGCATCCACGGCCGCACGTCGGGCACCGTCCCGGTGACGGTGATCGAGGGGCCGGCCAGGCGGCGGACGCGCTCCGGCGGATCGCGCCCGACGATGGCGAAGCTGACGTCGGGCCGGACCGCCCGCACGCGAGGCAGGATCTCGTCGCAGAAGTAGAGCACGGCGTCCGTGTTGGGGACGTAGTTGATCGCCCCGGTGAACAGGAGCCTGGCGCCGCTCTCGGGCGGCCGGGCGGCGGTGAAGAACTCGCAGTCGACGCCGTTCGGGACGACGTGGATCGGGACGTCCACGCCCTCGGCGGCCAGCACCGCCCGGTCGGCCTCCGAGGTCGTGAGGACGCCGTCCATGCGCCGGCACGCGGCCAGCTCGTCCCGGCGGAACTTGCGGGCCTGGACGAAGGCGTAGAAGCGCCGCAGCGGATCGCGCTCCTGTCGCCCGACGCGCTCCAGCAGGCGGTACTCCACGTTGTGCTCGTCGAGCACCCGCAGCGGGCCCGGCGGCAGGCGGTAGTAGCCCATGTGGGCGAACTCGACGTGGATCACGTCGAAGCTGCGCCGCCGCAGCAGGGCGTCGAGGGCCCGGCGCATCGGCGCCGAGTAGTACGCGTAGCGGTAGTACGGATGGCCCAGGACCGACCGTGCCTGGTACAGCCGGCGCCACCGCGCGCCCGGCGGGGGCGGCACCGCCAGCACCTCGACGCAGGCGTCCCGGAGCGGGCGCGCGGCGTCCAGCTCGGCCGTCGTGCCGAGGCAGAGGAGCGTGATCCGGTGCTCGCGGCCGAGCACCCGGATGAGGTGGTAGACGCGCGACGCCCCCCCGAACCAGGGAGGATACGGGACGTAGGGCGCGAAGACCAGGATCTCCACGTTCGCCTTCAGACACCGGCCCCGATCACGGCCGCGTCACCGACCGCCGCCGGCGCCGTGCAGGAGGGTTCCGAGATCGAGCACCAGTCCTGACTGCCACAGCAGGAGCTGGGCCACCACCAGCGCGGCCACGACCGCGAACAGCGCGAGGTCGACCGCCGGCGTGATCCGCGTCGCCAGGCGTCCGACGAGGAGCCCCGCCGCCAGGATGAGCAGCAGCAGGATCACCGGCGCCGTCCGTGCAACAGTTGCCGGACCGTGGGCAACAATCGCCCCGCGAGCGGGGCCCTCGCGGCGCCGGGGCCGGCAGACCCGGTGGCATCGCGCTTGCTCGGCTCGCGGCGTAAGATGATCGCCTTCGACGAGGCAGTTCGGGCCTGCCTCGCCCAGCTGGGCGAGACCCTGGACACGCCGCTACTCGTCATCGCCCTCGACGGCGCCATCGACCTCGCCAACCGCGCGGCCCGCGAGCTCATGGCCCTGCCCGCCGACGCCGCGCGACTGGAACGCGGCGCGGGCCGGTGGCAGCGCGAGGTGCTGGATCTCCTCGCCCGTCTGCCGGAGGACGGCCAGGCGGCCGAGGTCTACGTCGACGGCGCGCTGCGCCTCGTGATCGAGGGCCGCGCCCTGGCCCGGGACGGGAGGCTGTGGGGCGGCCTGGTCGTGATCCGCACGAACGTCGACCGCCGCGCCGACCGGCCGCCGGCCGACGACGTGGTCGAGTTCGCGCACGAGGTCAAGAACTCGCTGCACGCGCTCCTCCTGAACCTCTACATCGTCCGGCGATGGGCGGCGTCCCAGGTCACCGCGGACGCCCAGCTGCTCACCCGCCTCGAGGCGCTCTCGACCGAGATGCACCGCCTCAACGCGCTGGCCGAGGCGTTCCTGCCGGCGGGCGCGCCGCTCCACGGCGGGGAGATGATCTGGCTCTCCCGCCTCCTGGACGACGTCGTGGGCGCGCTCGCCAGCGCGGCGGCCGACGCCGGCGTCCGGCTCACGGCGCGCGTCCCCGCCCACCTGCCGGCGATCCGCGGCGACGCCCACCTGCTCCGGGAGACGTTCCTCGCCCTCCTCCGCGACCGGCTGCGCCAGCTGGGCCCCGGCGACGAGACGGAGATCGTGGCCGGCGCCGGCGAGGAGTACGCGCTGATCATGGTCCGGGACGCGCGCGTCACCCTGCCCGGCGCCGGCCGAGAGACCGCCGGCCGGGCGGGCGGCCGCGCGCTCGGCATCGCCGACTGGGTCGTCCGCCGCCACGGCGGCACGCTGGAGGCGTTCGACGCCGCGGGCGCCGGCGCGGCGCTCATCGTCAAGCTGCCGCTCTGGGAGGGATCGGCCACCGTCCGTCCCACCGCCCCCCCCGACCTCACTCCGGCGCCCACTCGGGAGCGCTGACCCCGGCGGTGCCCTCGGGACTCGCCCGGCGGGCTCGCCAGCGCCGCCGGGCGCGCCAGAGGCCGAGGGCGGCCCGGGATCGGAGGCGGGGATTCGCGAGCGTCAGGTGCACCACCGGGCGGGGCTGGCCGCCCCACCGGAGCTTCTCCTGGTCGTGACCGAGCCCGAGGTCGAACTCCTGGAA
>DASRDR010000286.1:0-3857 GCA_035652475.1 Candidatus Methylomirabilota bacterium
GGGAACGGGCCAGCCCCGCGGCGGGGCACGGAAGCGGCGAGCGGAAGTCGCGCGCTACTCGCGCGGGAACGCCAGGATCACCGAGTCGAGGCGGAGCACGCGGTACTCCTCGCCGCTCACGTAGAAGTAGTGCCCCTCGACCTCTTCCGCGGGTTCCTCGAACGCGACGACGGCCTCGACCGGCGGCATGTCGCGGAAGGTGTTCGCGCCCTCGTCGAACCCGTCACCGCGCCCGACGACGACGCCGTACCGGATCGGCGATCCCTTCGGACAGTAGATCCGCACGCCGGCCGGCGCGTCGTCGAGCAGCTTCACGAGAATGTTGATGCCGTAGACCTGACACGGGGGCGTGGTGCCCATCTCGCTGGGATCATACCACAGGCCCTCGGGCCGCGAGCCGGCGGGGCCGCCGCGGAACTCGCCCCGCGCGAACGCGTCGCGCCGCGCCGTGCCCGCGCGCACTGCGCGGTGCGCCCGCCGCTCGGGTCGCTCGCGGGCGCCGCTCAGGCGAGGCCGTGGCCGGTGAGGCGCACCAGGGCCTCGACGTATCTCGCGCGCGTCTCGGCGACCACGTCGGCGGGGAGCGGCGGCGGCGGCGAGTTCTTGTCCCACGGCGTCCGCTCGAGCCAGTCTCGCACGAACTGCTTGTCGAACGACGGCGGCGACCGACCGGGCGCGTAGCGATCGGCGGGCCAGAACCGCGAGGAGTCCGGGGTCAGCGCCTCGTCGACCAGGACGATCTCCCCGCCGATCTCGCCGAACTCGAACTTCGTGTCGGCGACGATGATCCCGCACGCCTCGGCGAGCGCCGCGCCCCGCGCGTAGCAGCGCAGGGTCAGGTGCCGCAGGGTCTCGGCCGTCTCTCGGCCCAGCCGGCTCGCGACGGTCTCGAAGGTGATGTTCTCGTCGTGGCCGGACTCCGCCTTCGTCGCCGGCGTGAAGATCGGCGACGGCAGCCGTTCCGCCTCGCGGAGCCCCGGCGGAAGCGCGACCCCGCACACCGCGCCGGTGCGTCGATAGTCCTTCCATCCGGAGCCGGCCAGGTAACCACGAGCCACGCACTCCACCGGGAAGACGCGCGCGCGCCGGACGATCATCGCGCGACCGGCCAGGATCGGGTGGTACGCGGGGGGCACGCGCGGGTCGGACGAGAGCTCCGCGGTCCGCAGGTGCGTCGGCACCACCGCCCCGAGCACCCCGAACCAGAACAGCGACAGCTGCGTGAGCACGCGGCCCTTGTCGGGAATCCCGCTCGGCAGGATCCAGTCGAAGGCGCTGATGCGGTCGGTGGCCACGAAGAGCAGGTCCTCGCCGAGATCGTAGACGTCCCGGACCTTCCCCCGGGCGTGAAGCGGCAGCGCCCGGAACCCGGTCCGCACCAGCGCGCCGGACGGGTCGTGGACCCACTCCGGGCCGGCCCCGGCCTCCGCCTGGCCCGGCGCGGGCGTGCCCGGCAGCCCGGCTCGGCCGGTCATGGCGGGGATGCCCGGCCGCCCCAGTGCCGGCACACCGGGCGCAGCCCGCACCCCGGGCACACGCGGGGGTCGCGGCGGTCCAGGCAGTCACCCCGCATCCGCGTGTGGCAGAGGGCGAAGTCGTACTTCACCGGATCACGGGGATCGAGCCGCCTGAGCGTCGCGGTGACGTCGGCCGCCATGCGCCACGTCCGGCTCCGGAGAGCGGACAGCCGGATGGCGTGCGCCATGTTCGCGACGTGGGTGTCGAGCGGCACGACCAGCTTGGCGGCCGGGATCTCCGGCCAGTCGCCGAAGTCCGGGTACTCGGCGCGGACCATCCACCGCAGGAAGAGGTTCCAGCGCTTGCACGGGCCGCCGTCGGCCGGGTCCGGGAAGAGGTGCCGGAACCCGCGGCTCGGGCGGCTCAGCCCGACGGGCCGGAAGTCCTGGTCGCGGATCGCCGTCGCGAACCGCTGGAGCGCCGGACGGATGTCGGGATCGTCGCGCCGGTACCCGGCCAGGAACGCCTGGCGCAGCGAACCGTGCCGGACCAGCAGGCGCTGGACCGCGAGGACGGCGGCGGCGACGTCCCGGCCTCGCGTGAAGCGGTACCGGAAGGGCGCGAACCGGGCGGCGTCGCGCTCCGGCTCGAATCCCAGCACGAACGTGCGGGGCGACGGGCCGAGCCAGCCGAGCAGCCGCTCGACCCACTCGCCGAACAGGCTCACCCGCCCGTACGCCAGGCTCGCGGTCAGGAGCGCGACCACCTCCCGGTCCAGCGGATCGCGGTAGCGCCGCGGGTACTGCACGGCGTCGCTGCCGACGCGGGCATCGTAGTCGTACTCCTGGTACAGGCGCTCCAGGGGGCCGCGAAGCCGCGCCGTCCGCGCCGCGGTTGACCGGGAAGCCATCGCGCGCAGGATAGCACGCGAGCGGGGGCCGCTCCCCTCTGGTGACGCCCCGGGCGCGCCGCCCGAGCGCCGGCATCCCCTGGAAGGCCCGCAACGCGTCGTGAGCGGCGGGCTGACGCGGCCGTCGCGCGCTGCGCCATGACCCACGGCGGCCGAGCGGCGAGGAACGACGGCCGCACGTGAGACCGCCGGGGACGCGAACCGCGGAGCTTCCGCGGCGCCCCGCGGGAGTTCAGTGCTCCTCGGCCTCGAGGAACCGCTCGGCGTCGATGGCCGCCATGCACCCGGTCCCCGCCGCGGTGACCGCCTGCCGGTAGACGTGGTCGGCGACGTCGCCGGCCGCGAACACGCCCGGCACGCTGGTCCGGGTCGACCCGGGCTCCGTGACCAGGTACCCCGCCTGGTCCATGCTCACCCGCCCGGCGAAGAGCTGCGTGTTCGGGGTGTGCCCGATCGCCACGAACACCCCCCCGGCCGGCAGGTCGCGCGCCTCGCCGGACCCGACGTCACGGACGCGCACGCCGGTCACCCGGTCCTCGCCCAGGATCTCCTCCACCACCGCGTTGAACACCCAGGCGATCTTCGGGTTCCGCCGGGCGCGGTCCTGCATGATCTTCGAGGCGCGGAGGGTCTCCCGCCGGTGCACCACCGTGACGCGGCTCGCGAACTTCGTCAGGAACGTCGCCTCCTCCATCGCGGAGTCGCCGCCCCCCACGACCACGAGCTCCTGCCCCTTGAAGAAGAAGCCGTCGCACGTCGCGCAGGTGGACAGCCCGCGGCCGAGCAGCCGGCGCTCGGACGGCAGCCCCAGCAGGCGCGCCGACGCCCCCGTGGCGACGATGAGCGTCCGGGCTTGCCACGTCCGCTCGGTCGTCTTGACGTCGAACGGCCGGGCCGCGAGCTCCACCCCGACCACGTCGTCGTCGAAGAACTCGGCGCCGACCCGCTCGGCCTGGCGCCGCATCACGTCCATCAGCGCCGGTCCCAGGATGGGCTCGGCGAATCCCGGGTAGTTCTCCACCTCCGAGGTCAGGGTCAACTGGCCGCCCGGCTGGCTGCCGGCGACCACGAGCGGGGCGAGGTTCGCCCGCGCGGCGTAGATCGCCGCGGTGAGCCCCGCCGGGCCGGAACCCACGATCACGACGTTGCGCACCTCGCTCACCGCCGCCGCATCCTCCACCTACCAGCTAGGATGGTCCGGCGCCCCGGCGAGATGCGCAACCCCGGGCGACATGGAACGGCCCCGGGGGTCGCGCATCCGCCGGGGCCGCCTGGGTGCGAGCGATCGGGGCGCTACTTCTTGGTGACGTTGGCCGCCTGCTTTCCCTTCGGGCCCTCCACGACGTCGAACTCGACGGCCTGGCCCTCGGCCAAGGTGCGGAACCCGGAGCCCTGGATGGCGGTGTAATGGACGAAGACGTCTTCCTTGCCAGGGCGCTCGATGAACCCGTACCCTTTGGCGTCGTTGAACCACTTCACGACTCCGGTT
>DASRDR010000287.1:0-16005 GCA_035652475.1 Candidatus Methylomirabilota bacterium
CAGGGCGACACGCCCCATCGCGCGCCCAGGAGCGCTGCCGAGTAGGCGCCCAGCCCGAAGAACGCGGCGTGGCCGAGCGAGACCTGGCCGGCGTACCCGCCGGCCACGTTCCAGGCGGCCGAGAGCGCGCCCCACAGGAGGACGAGGACCACGGCGTCGAGGAAGTAGGCGTCGCGGACCGCCAGCGGCACGAGCGCCGCCCCCGTGAAGAAGACGACGGCGACGGCGTGCCGCGCCAATCAGGCTCCGAGCCGCTCGGCCCCGCGCTGGCCGAAGAGCCCGGCGGGTCGCGCCACCAGGATGCCGATGAACAGGAGGAAGTAGAGGACCTCCTTCCACGCCGTTCCGACGACGTAGGAGCCGATCACCTCGACGGCGGCCACGATCAGGCTCCCGAGGACGGCCCCCGGCATGTCGCCCAGCCCGCCCAGGACGACGACGACGTACGCGATCAGCACGAACTGGAGCCCTGCGGTCGGGTAGACGGGGTAGAGCGGGGCCAGGAGCACCCCGGCCACGCCGACGCACGCGATCCCGATCGTCCAGGTCGCCGCGTAGACGCGATCCGTGTCGATGCCCATCACCGCGGCGGCCTCGCGGTCCTGGGCGGTGGCCCGCATGACGCGGCCGGTGTAGGACCACTTCATGAACGCGAACAGGCCGGCGGTGAGGAGGGCGGCCACCCCGAACGCCACGACCTGGCCGACGTTGAACGCGGCGCCCCCGAGCCGCAGCACGGCCGCGTAGTGCGCCGCGCGGACGAAGCGGAAGTCTCCGGTCCACAGGACCAGCGCCACGTTCTGGAGCACGATCGAGAGCCCCACGGTGGTGAAGATCTGGACGTTGTGCGAGGCGTGGATCACCCCGCGCATGACCAGCCGGTACGACGCCCAGCCGAGGAGCCCGAACAGCGGCACCGCGGCCGCCAGCGCCACGTAGGGATCCACGGCGAGCAGGCTGAAGAGCCAGAACGTCAGGTACATGCCGAGCATCAGGAACTCGCCGTGGGCGAAGTTGACCACCCGCATGACGCCGAAGATGAGGGTGAGCCCGACGGCGATGAGGGCGTAGATCCCCCCCAGGAGGGCCGTCGAGGTCAGGAGCTGGGCGACGTCCTGGACGGTGGCGCCCCGACTACTTGCGCTGGTCCCACGGCCCGAGCGGGATCCACTTCGCCCGGTTCGTCGTGAACTCCTCGGGCCACACCGTCACGAGCTGCCCGTTCTGCCACTGCAGCATGTAGTGCTGGACGCGCTCGTTGCCGTTCTGGCCCGTCTCGGCGAACTTCACCCCCCAGCCGTTGACCGAGGAGCCGACCGGCAGGTCCATCGCCAGGACGGCGGCGCGGAACTTGTCCAGGTCGTCCGTCCTCGCCTGGTCCAGGACGAGCTTGAGGAGCCACAGGCCGCCCCCGGCCAGCTGGTGGCCGCCGAAGGGCTCGCCCCCGCCGGTCCTGGCCCGGACCGCGTCGCGGAACGCGCGCTCGATCCGCTGCCCCTCGGGGCGCATCGTCTCGATGCGGAAGCCCGGGCCGGGCTCGAGCAGCGCGAAGGGGCCGTTGCCGTCCGCCCCCAGCGCCTTGCCGAAGTCCGGTGACCCGTACCCGGTCGCGCCGGCGTGCACGAGCGCCTTGAAGAGGAACCCCTGCTCGCGGGACTGGCGCCAGAACAGCACCGCGTCGTGGCCGCGCGCGATGTGGTGGACGATGTCCGGCCCGAGCGCCTTCAGCTTCAGGATGATCGGCGTGAAGTCGTTGGTGGTGGCGAACGCGTAGTACTCGGCCGCCACCTCCTGCATCCCGAACTCCTGCTTGGCCCGCTGCCGCGCCGCCTCGGTCACGCCCTGGCCGTACGAGGAGTCCTCGGACAGGAAGGCCACCTTGAGCTGGTTCGGCTGGAGGTTGAAGCGGGGCGCCAGGTGCTTGGCCATGAACTCGACGTTGTACCAGCCGAATCCCGTGCCGTCGATCTCGGTCCGGAAGACGTTCCTGAGGCCGCGCCGCGTGAACCGCGGGTCCACGCAGGACGTCTCCCAGTAGATGACGTTGTGCCGGGCCGCCGCCTCGCTGGCGGCGCCGCAGAGGGTGGACGAGTACGTGCCGGTGAGGATCTTCACGCCCTCGCGAGTGATCAGGCGCGTCGCCTCGCTGCCGGCGGCGGTGGGGTCGACCGCGTCGCCGGTGACCAGCACCAGCTTCTTGCCCATGACGCCGCCGAAGCGCTCGTTGATGAGGTCCCGCATGATCTCGTAGCCCTCGAGGTGGCGCTTGCCCTCGAAGGCGAGTGGCCCGGTGAGGGGCTCCAGCACGCCCACCTTGTACTCGCCCTGGAGCGTCTGGGCCCGCGCGGCCGTGACGCCCAGGGTGACGGCGAGGCCGAGGACGAGAGCGACGGTGCGGGCAGGCATGGGCGTCCTCCTGGCGGCGCGGGCGTTCGGAAGCGGGGCCAGTTCTAGCACCCGCCGCCGGAGGCCGTCAAGGCGCGGACGACGGTCGGCTGATCGAGAAGATCACGGCCACCTCCTCGCCCAGAGCCCGGCCGGTCCTGCGAGCCCGGCAGGTGCGGGACCGCCACCGCCGAGTCCGGCGGAGCTGCCGGGGGATCAGGCCGTCCAGGGAGTCGGCGACCGCACGGTCCGCGCCCGGGGCGTGGGCGACCCCGAAGTCGAGCGCCGACCAGCGCCGGGCAACCGGCAGGGCATCCCGGCGGGCCTCCCGCGTCCGCCCCGGGGGCCGCGCACGTGGGGCGCCGGAGCCCCCCGGAGGATCCGGGGGGGCTCCGGCCGACGACCGCGGGACCCGGGCGGCGAGCCGGCTTAGGAGCCGCCCGGCCGGCCCATGGAGGCCATGAAGGCCGTCCCGCGCTTGCGGATCTCCTCGGGGCTCAGGTCCTCCTTGTGGGTCGCCATGCCCCAGTGATGGCCGAAGGGATCGACGAGCTTTCCGAACCGGTCCCCCCAGAACATGTCGGCCGGCGGCATGAGAGGTTTGGCGCCGGCGTCGACCGCGCGCTTGAAGGCGGCGTCGACGTCGGGCACGTACAGGAAGATCGATCCCGTCGCGCCGCCCAGCGCCTGTGGCGAGCGGGTGCCGGACTGGGGGGACTCGTCGCTCAGCATGACGACCGAATCACCGATCCGGATCTCGGCGTGCATCACGCTCTTGCCGTCGGGGCCGGTCATCCGCTCGACTTCCTGGGCGCCGAACGCCCGCTTGTAGAAGTCGATCGCCTGGGCGGCGCCGTGCACCGTGATGTACGGCGTGACCGTCCGGTACCCGTCGGGAATGGGCTTCACCATCGTTCGCTCCTCGTGTATTTCACGGCGGTTTGTCCGTCGCGGGGCGCCGCCGCGCCGGCGACGCATCGCGCGACGGTTCCTGCGCCCCATGGTCGAACGGGCCGGCCGGAGATCGACGGCGGTGCCGCCCGGTCCGGCGCCGGGGCGCGTCGCGGCGGCCCGCGGACATCTCCGCGCCGGCTCGTTCTCTCACGATACCGCAGGCCGGCCGGGGGTCCGCGCCAGCCCCGGAGCTGTCCCGATGCCGCCCGGGCGCGAGGGCGGCGGCGGCGGCCGGCGACCGCTCGCGGTCTGCTCGGGACACCGCCGGGTTCAGGCCGGCGCACCGGACGTGTCCGTCCCGCCGCCCGCGACATCTTCCGCTGTCCGCCTGGGGCGGTCGGGAGCCCATCCGTCCGTCCCGATTCCCATCGAGCGGAAGCGGTCGATTGCCTGGCTGGGCGGGAAGTCGTCCAGCTCGACGAGCTGACGCGCCTCGATCTCGGCGGCCTTCCCGGCCCCTGCCGGATTGGGAAAGCGCAGGGTCCACTCGAGGGCTTCCTGCCGTGAGGGCACCTGGATGATCGTGTGGCCGGCGATCAGCTCCTTCGTCTCGCCGAACGGCCCGTCGGTGACGCTTCGCCGCTCGCCCGAGTACTCGATGCGCCAGCCCTTGGAGGTCGGCTGGAGCCCGGAGGCGTCGACGAGCGCGCCGGCTCGCGCGAGCTCCTCGTGGTACTGCGCCATCGCCGCGATCAGCGGCTCCGCGGGCATCACGCCGGCCTCGCTGTCCGGGGTCGCCGTGACGAGGATCATGAATCGCATCGCTGCCTCCCGTGGCCGGGGTCTCGGGGGCCGCTGCCGCCCTTGCCCGCCGGCCGGTGCCGGGTCGGTGAGACCGCCCGCGTCCCCGCGGTTCTCACGTTCTGGTCGTTCGGCCGGGCGCCGGATCGACACGCCCGGCCGGCCACGTCCCCGGCGACCGATCGGCGTGCGAGGTGGCATTCCGCCAGGGGGTGGATGGGATCCCGCGACAGCTGCGCGCGTGGGCGTCCGGCCGGCCTCCGCGAGAGCGACAGCGGGTCGCACGATGGCTGCGCGCGTGTGGGCCATCCGCGCCAGGCGTCCGCAGGGAGGAGCGGCGGGGTCGCGCGACGGCTGCGCCAAGTGGACGTCCCGCGGACGCCCCCGCGGGGGCGACAGGTGGGGCGCGCGACGGCTGCGCGTGGACCTCTCGCCCGGCCCCGCCGGGGCGGCCCGGTGCCGGCCGAAACACCAGGCGGCGTGCTCGGGTCAGGTCCGGAGCGCGGATGGAGGCGGGCGCAGGGCGTCGAGGACCTGGCCCAGCCGGTCCGCGGGCGCGATGACGACCAGCCGGTCGCCGGGCGCCAGGAGCGCGTCGGACGCCGGCACCAGCGTGCGGCCGCCGCGGCGGATCGCGACCGCGGCGACGTCGCGCCCCAGACTGAGGTCGCCGACGCGCCGGCCGGCCGCGCGCCCGACGTCCACGTCCAGGAGCCCGGCGTCCGCGAGGGGCGCTCCGGACGGCCGCGGTGCGGCGACGCGGCATCCGGTCGGGACGCGCTCGCCCGGCGCGCCGGGCGCCGCCGAGCGCCGGAGCGAGGCGACGACGTGGGTCAGGTAGCGCTCGAAGTGGGCCGGGGAGCTCACGCTCCCGTCGACCTGCTCGGCGTAGATGCTGACGTGGCGGGGCACGAGCATGAACGCGACGGCGCAGGCCAGCATGAGCGGCACCAGCAGCCCGTAGCCGCTCGTCATCTCGCTGATCATGAGCAGGGCTCCGATCGGCGCCTTCGCGGCCCCGCCGAAGAACGCGGCCATCCCGACCAGGATGAACGCCTCCGGATGGAGGTGCCAGGACGGGAGCAGGTGCGCGAACAGCCGCCCGACCGCCCCGCCCGCGAAGCCGCCGATGACGACCGCCGGGCCGAAGACCCCGCCGCTGCCGCCGGACGAGATCGTGAACCCCGTGGCGACGATCTTGCCGAGCGCCCCGGCGGCGTAGTCGACGAACCCGAGGCGGTCCTGCATGCCGAGCTGGATCCAGCCGTAGCCCAGCCCGACCGCCTGCGGGACCGCGAGCCCGAGGAGCCCGGTCAGGAGCCCGCCCAGCGCGGGGCGCACCATCCGGGGCAGCGGGAGGCGGGCGAACAGCCGCTCGTGCATCGCATAGAACGTCTTGACGTAGCACCAGCCGAGGAGGGCGACCACGATCCCCAGGACCAGGTAGACCAGCAGGTTCTCGGGGTGATCGAAGACCTGGTGCGAGGTCTCGAACATCGGCGCCCACCCGAAGATCAGGGAGTACACGGTGTAGCCGACCACCGCGGTCAGCAGCGCGGGCACGACCGCGTCGTACTCGAACTCCATGTTGCGGTAGAGCAGCTCGCAGATGACCAGCGCGCCCCCGAGGGGGGCCCGGAAGATCGCGCCGATGCCGCCGGCCGCCCCGGCCAGGAGCATGATCCGCCGCTCGCGGTCGGTGAGGCGCAGGGCGCTCGCGAACCACGCCCCGAACCCGGACCCGATCTGGGCGATCGGGCCCTCGCGGCCCCCCGAGCCTCCGGTCCCGAGGGTGATCGCGGAGGCGACGATCTTGACGATCGGCACCCGCGCCCGGATGACGCCGCCCTCGCGGTGGTAGGCGCGGATCACGGCGTCGGTGCCGTGGCCCTCCGCCTCGGGCGCGAACCGGTAGACGATGAACCCGGTCACCAGCCCTCCCAGCGCCGGCACGAGGGGGAAGAGCCACCACCGGAAGCCCGGCAGATATCGCTGGGTGAGGTCGCCACCCTCGCTCGGGAGCCCCGGCGGGCCGTACCCCGCGAGCCGCACGAGCGCCAGCGCGTTCACGGAGTCGATCGCCCACTGCAGGAGCGCGGCGCCGAGGCCGGCGACCACGCCGATCATGAGGCTGAAGGCGATCCAGCGCTGGATGCCGAGCTCGCCGGGGTCGGGGGGGCGACGCATGCGCAGGACGGCGTCCCGCGCGACGGTGGTGAGCGATGGCACGGGCGGCCTCCTGCGCGCGACGCCGTCGGGCGTGGTGTCGTGTCCTGACCATCGTAATACGGCACCGCGGGCGGTCGCCACCGATCACGCCGGCGGCGGCTCACGAGCGCCGGATCGTCGAGGCCGATGCACACCGGCTGGCGCTCGCCCGAGCCCCGGGTCGACCCGTCCACGTGCGCCGGGGAGAAGCGGGCCCGGCGCCAGCGATCGTGCGTCACCCGGCGCCCCGGGTCAGGCCGGCGCCGCGGGGGCGGGGTCCGCGCCGCTCGGCGGCGCGGGCGCTACGCGGAAGGGGCGGCGGCGACCGCCCGGGCCACGGCTTCGGCGCGCTCCACGTACCGGGGGACGCGGAGCGGGCGGAACAGGGCCAGGGCCTCGGTGGCGTGCGCGCCGGCCGTGGCGCCGTCGCCCTGGCCGCGGGCGAGGTCGGCCAGCTCCAGGTGCGTCCGCCCCAGCTCGAACCGCGCGCCGATCGCCGACAGGGTGCGCACCGCGTCGCGCAGGTATCGGGCGGCGTCGGGCAGGGCGCCCTCGGCCTGGGCGATCCGGCCCAGGACCTGCTGGCACGCGCCGACCCCGATCAGGAACGTGAGCTCCGTGCAGACCTCGAGGGTCCGGCGGGCCACCTCCCGGGCGTCGTCGAGCCGTCCCGCCAGGCGATAGGCGTCGCCGAGCCAGGTTCGGAAGTACTGCCGCCACTGGAGCGAGCGCACCCGATCCGCGAGCTGCACGGCCTCCTCCAGCGTCGGCACGGCCCGCTCCACGTCGCCGGCCTCGCCGTACGCCTTCCCGAGACAGGCCAGGACGAAGGCGGTCTCGAACGGATCCGGCGCGAGCTCGAGCGCGCGGCGGCAGACCTCGATCCCGCGACTCCAGTCGCCCCGCACGGCGTAGCTGAGCCCGCCCATCGCCGCCTCCGCGCGAGCGCGGCGGCTCCCGGTCTGCTCCCCGAGCGCGTCGAGCCGGGCCGCGGCCTCGATCGCCGCGTCGAAGTCCCCGACGTAATACGCGCAGTAGCTCAGGTTGAACAGCGCCTGACTGAGCCAGAACCGGTCGGCCGTGCGCTCGAGCAGTGACACGGCCTGGCGGGCGTGGGCCAGGGCTTCGTCGAGCGGCCGCCCGGAATACGTCCACTCCAGGGCCAGCGCGCGGTGGACCCGGCCGAGGAGCGCGTCGTCGCCGGATCGCGTCGCCTCGGCGAGACTCCGGCCGAGCGTCCGGGCGGCATCGGCGCGGTGTCCCAGCCACGCGTGGGCCCAGCCCAGCCAGAAGTAGTACTGGCCGGCCAGCCCGGGATCCCCGAGCCCGTCGACGACTTCCTGGCTCGGGAGGAGGAGGTCGACGATCTCCTGGCGGCGGCCCAGGAAATGGAGCGACTCCGCCTGCCGGACGGCGAGCTCCAGGCGCCGGCGGTCCCGCTCGGCCAACGGCAGCCGCTCCGCGTGACCGAGGGCCTCCTGGAGCGCGGGGGTCGCCTCGCCGTGGGCGTCCATGCCGGCCGCGCGCTCGGCGAACCGGGTGAGGTACTCCACGGCCCTCGCCACGTCGTCGGCCTTCGAGAAGTGGTACGCGAGCCGGTCGTAGGCCTGGTCGAGCCGCTCCGCGTAGAGCGTCTCGAGGGCCCGGCCGGCGGCGGCGTGGAGCGCCTCGCGGCGCGCGCCCAGGAGGCTCCCGTACGCCACCTCCTGGGTCAGGGCGTGGCGGAAGGTGTACTCGAGGTCGGGGAAAAGGCGGCTCTCGTAGAGGAACTCGGCGCCCTGGAGGGTGGCGAGGCCGCGCCGGAGCACCTCGTCCGGCTCGCCGGCGATGGCCTGGAGGAGGGCGAACGGGACGTCCTTCCCGATCACGGCGGCGGCCTGCAGGAGGCGCTTGTCCTCCGGCGCCAGCCGGTCGATGCGCGCGGCCAGGATCGCCTTGGCGGTGGCGGGGATCTCCAGGCTCAAGGCGGCCTTCGCCAGCCGGTAGCGGCCGCGCTCGCCGGCCAGGATGCCGGTCTCGGCGAGCGTGCGGACGCTCTCCTCCAGGAAGAACGGGTTGCCCTCAGTCCGCTCGATCAGCAGCGGCTTGAGCGGGCCCACGCTCGGGTCGTCGCCGAGGAGCGCCCCCAGTAGCTCGTCGGCCGACTGCGGGGGAAGCGGGTCGATGCGGAGCTGGCGGTAGTAGCTCTTCCCGCTCCAGCCGTGCCGGTACTCGGGCCGGTAGTTGACGAGCAGCAGGAGGCGGGCCGTGGGGAGGCTCTCGACCAGGCCGTCGAGGAACGCCTGGGTCTCGGTGTCGATCCAGTGGAGGTCCTCGAAGACGACGATCAGCGGCTGCACCTGGCTCTCGCGCAGGAGCAGGTGCTTGACGGCCTCGAGCGTGCGCTGCCGGCGCTGCGCCGGCTCGGCGTGGGACCACCCCGGGTCGTCCACCGGGACGTCCAGCAGCGCGAGCAGCGGTGGGAGCGCAGGCTCGAGCGCTCGATCGAGCGAGAGGAGCTTGCCGGTCACCTTCTCGCGGATCTTCCGCGCGTCGTCGGCGGCCTCGATCTGGAAGTACCCCCGGAGCAGGTCGGCGACGGGCAGGTACGCCGAGGCCTTGCCGTACGAGACCGAGCCGCTCTCGACCGTGAGCCAGCCCTGGACGCGGTGCGAGTGGGTGAACTCCCAGTAGAGCCGCGATTTGCCGACGCCCGGCTCCCCGATGACGGCCACGACCTGCCCGTGCCCGGCAGCGGCGCGGTCGAGCGCCTGCCGGAGCTGCTCCAGCTCGCCGTCCCGGCCGACGAACCGGCTGAGCCCCCGCGCGGCCGCCGCCTGGAGCCGGGAGCGCACCGTGCCGGCCCCGACCAGCTCGTAGACCTCGACCGGGGCGGCGAGCCCCTTCACCGCCCGCGGCCCGAGCGCCCGCACCTGCACGTAGTCCTCGATCAGCCGCAGCGTGTCGGCCGGGAGGAGGGTCGAGCCGGGGCGGGCCATCTGCTCCATGCGCGCGGCGAGGTGCGTGGTCTGGCCGACGGCCGTGTAGTCCATGTGGAGATCGCTGCCGATCGAGCGGACCACGACGTCGCCCGAGTTGAGGCCGATCCGGATCTGGATCGGCACGCCCTCCGTCCGGTGGATCTCGTCCGCGTAGCGGGCGACCGACGCCTGCATGCGGAGCGCCGCGTAGCACGCCCGCACCGCGTGATCCTCGTGGGCGACCGGAGCGCCGAACAGGGCCATGATCCCGTCGCCCATCACCTGGTTGACGGTGCCCTCGTAGCGGTGGACGGCCTCCATCATCCGGTCGAGGACGGGATCGAGGAGCTTCCGCGCCTCCTCCGGATCGCGGTCGGCCAGGAGCTCCATCGAGCCCTTGAGATCGGCGAACAGCACGGTGACCTGCTTGCGCTCGCCCTCCAGGGCGGCCCTGGAGGTGAGGATCTTGTCGGCGAGGTGCTTCGGGGTGTAGGCCTCGGGCGCCGCGAAGCGCGGCGCCTCGGCGGTCGGCGCGCCGCACGCGCCGCAGAACCGCTTGCCCGGCGTGAGCTCGGCGCCGCACTGCCGGCACGGCATCGCGAGGCGCGCGCCGCAGTCCTCGCAGAACTTCAGGCCGTCGCGGTTCTCGGCGTGGCAGCGCAGGCACCGCATCGTGCGTCTCCGAGCCGTCACGCTAGCCCTGCAGGGAGGGGGCGTCAAGGCGGACGTGGCGGCCCGGTCGTCGCCGGGCGGCACCTCGAGCGGAGGCGCGCGTCGAGTCGCCGGTGAGCCTGCGGCGGACCCCGAGCGGCCAGTCCGTCAGAGCGCGACGGCCGAGCGGTCGCCCAGCAGGCGGTACAGCAGGAAGAGCGGCAGCGCGGCGGCTCCGATGAGGATCGAGGCCAGCGCGGAGGCCGTCCCGAAGTGGTTGCTGAACACCTGCGTGAAGATCTCGACCGACATCGTCGCCCACGGGCCGGAGTAGAGCAGGATCGAGGACGACAGCTCGCCGATCGTCGTCATCCAGGCCAGCGTCGCGCCCGAGAGGATGGCCGGAAGCATCAGGGGGACCGTGATCCGCCAGAACGTGCGGAACGGCGGGACGCCCAGGCTGATGGAGGCGTCCTCCACCCGCACGTCGATCTGCTGGAGCATCGCCGTGCACGCCCGGACCGGGTAGGGCAGGTGGCGGATGAAGTACGAGACCAGGAGGATCCCCCACGTGCCGGTGAGCGCGACCGGCGGGCGATTGTAGACGAGGATGAGCCCCACGCCGACCACGGTGCCCGGGATCGCGTAGGCGAGCATGATCAGCGCGTCGAGCAGGGCGTGCGGCCGGGACGGGCGCCGGGCCAGGCAGTAGGCGAGGAGGATGCCCAGGGCGACGTCCAGGGCGACCGCCAGGGCGGTGAGGATGACCGTGTTGGCGACCGCGCGCGGGACCAGGTGGAGCACCGTCGCGTAGCTCTGGAGGCTCAGGCCGCCGTGCATGACCGGGCCGCGGGTCGGCATGACGGAGGAGACCAGGATGGTCGCCGCCGGCACGAGCGCGACGGCGACCACCGCGTACACCGCCGCCGCGGCGGCCGCCAGCCGCGCCGGCGCCGGCCGGCGCGCCTCCAGGGGCCGGAGGCACACGACGTGGTAGGCCTTCCGGACCGCGAAGTACCGCTGCGCCATGAGCGCGGTCGTGTTGATGAGGATGAGGAGGCTCCCGAGGGTGCTGGCCATCGTGGGGTTGCCGCCCAGCTCGTTGATGAACTCGCCGTACATCAGCGTGGGGAGGGTGCGGAGCCCCTCGCCGAGGATCATCGGAGTGCCGAAGTCCGCCATGGTGGCCATGAAGACGAGGAGCGCCCCCGCGGTGAGCGACGGCCAGATGACCGGGAGCACGACGCCGAGGAGCGCCCGGGCCGGGCGGGATCCCAGGCTCAGCGCGGCGTCCTCGAGCGACTGGTCGACGCCGGCCAGGCCGGCCGACACCAGCAGGAACACGAACGGGAAGTACTGGATCACGAAGACCAGCAGGATGCCGCGGTAGCCGTAGATCGGCGGCACGCCGAGGCCCAGGGACTCGAGCCCGCGCGTGACCAGCCCGTTGCGGCCGAGGAGCACGACCCACGAATAGGCGCCGATGAACGGCGGCGAGAGGAGGGCGAGGTTCGCCGCGGTCCGGACGACGGCCTTGCCGCGGATCGGGTACCGCGCGAGGGCGAGCGCCAGCGGGGCGCCCACGCCCACCGCCCCGACCGTGGCCGCCGTGCTCAGGGCGAGGCTGTTGAGCAGGCTCGACCGGTAGTAGCGGTGCGACAGCGCGCGCCCGTACGTCTCGCCGACCGCGAGCCAGCCGCTGTCGCCGAGGAGGCTCCCGACGAGGACGCGCCCGAGCGGCCAGACCAGGAACGCGCCGACCAGGGCGAACCCGAGGAGGCTCACGCCCCGCCAGCCGTCCCGGTGCCGCTGCGCCCACGCGCCCGGCGGCGCGGCCCGGGGGCTCACGTCGCCGGCCCCAGGAGGCGGACCCGGGCCGGATCGCACCAGAGGTGGACCGTCTCGCCCACCCGCCGGAGGGCGCCGGGATCCGGATCGGGGACGTCGACGGTGAGGCTCGTCGCCGGCCCGAGCTGGACCTCGTAGCGCACGACGGCTCCGAGGTAGGTGACCTCCGTCACCGTCCCGGCGGCGTGATTCCAGCCGTCCGCCTCCCCGGGGGGCGGCTCCAGCCGGAGGGACTCGGGGCGGACGCCCACCCAGACCGCCTCGCCGGCGCCGCTCGCGTCCTCGGGGGTCAGCGCCGCCCACGGGAGCTCGAGGCCGCTCACCGCGACGGCCGCCCTCGCCCCGCGGCGCGCGCCGGTGATGCGCCCGGGGAGCACGTTCATGCCGCCCAGGAACTCGGCGACGAACCGCGTGCGGGGCATCCGGTAGAGCCCCCCCGGCGCCCCGGTCTGGATCACCCGCCCCCGGTCCATCACCGCGATGGTGTCGGAGATCGCCAGCGCCTCCTCCTGGTCGTGGGTGACGTAGAGGGTCGTGATGCCGAGCGTGCGCTGGAGGCGACGGATCACGCCCCGCATCTCGACCCGCAGCCGCGCGTCGAGGTTCGACAGGGGCTCGTCCATCAGGAGGAGCCGCGGCTCGATCACGAGCGCCCGGGCGAGGACGACCCGCTGCTGCTGGCCGCCGGAGAGCGCGGCCGGCATCCGGTCGAGGAGCGGCTCGAGCTGCACCATGCGGGCGGCCGCGGCGACCTTGGCCTCGATCGCGGCGGCCGCCAGCCGGCGGGCCCGCAGCCCGTAGGCGATGTTCTGCCGGACCGTCAGGTGCGGGAAGATGGCGTAGCCCTGGAAGACGACCCCGATGTTCCGCCGGTAGGGCGGGACGGCGTCGACGGGCTCGCCGTCGAAGGCGATCGAGCCCGCGTCCTGCGCGAGGAGGCCGGCGACGATCCGCAGCAGGGTGGTCTTGCCGCAACCGCTCGGACCGAGCAGCGTGAAGAGCTCGCCGGGCGGCAGGTCGAGGGTGACGCCGTCCAGGGCCACCGCGTCGCCGAACCGCTTGGTGACGCCGTCGACGCGGACGCGGGTCATCGGGGCCGGCGGGCCCGTCCTCCGCCGGGCGGGAGGACGGGCCCGGCTCGGCGGGGGGTCACTGGGTGCGGACCAGCGTGTCCTGGAACCGCTTCAGGATCTGGGTCCGGCCGTCGGCCGCCTCCCGCAGGTCGTAGGCGATCGCCTTGATCTTGTCGAGCGCGGGCAGCCCGGCCGGCGTGGCGACGTCGCGCCGCACGGACCGCCGCCCGAACTTCTCCACCATGAGCGCCTGGGCATCCTTCGAGACGGTGAAGTCGAGGAACAGCCGCGCCGCGCCGGGATGCGGCGCGTTGGCGATGAGGGCGCTGCCGTCCGGGATGACCGCCGTGCCCTCCGCTGGGTAGACGATCCCGATCGGCGCCCCGCCCTTGAGGTAGTCGAACGCGGCCTGCTCGAAGGTGAGGCCGATCGGGACCTCCCCGTTCGCGACCATCTGGTAGGTCATGCTCGACTTGGGCAGGACCTTGGCCTGCCGGAGCAGGTCCTCGACGAACCGCCAGCCGGCGTCGTTCTTCCCGAAGATCGTCAGCCACGTGACCAGGAGGGTGTACGACGAGCCGGACTTCGTCGCGTCGGCGTAGGCGACCTTCCCCTTCCACCGCGGGTCGAGCACGTCCTTCCACGTCCTGGGCGCCTCGGCCTCGGACACGAGCTTCTTGTTGTACATGATGATGTACGGCATGACGGTGAACGGCGTCCACGAGTGGTCGGCCGGCGCCTGGCCCGGGTAGAACGCCGCCGCCTCCCGGCTCTCGTACGGCGCCAGCAGGTTCTTCTTGGCCGCGAGGCTCTCCGGACCCACGCTCCACAGCAGGTCCCCGAGCGGCCGGGCGGCCTCGGCCTCGACCCGCTTGATGAGCTCCCCCGTGCCCGCGACGACGGTCGAGGCCTTGACCGCGGGGTACCTCTGCTGGAACGCGGCCACCATGGCGTTGACCATGTCCGCGTCCGCCGCCGAGTAGACGACGACCTGGCCTTCCGGCTGACCCTGGCCGGCGGCCGGCCCCGCTGGCGCGCCCGCGCCGACCACGGCGCTCGCCAGCACGATCGCCCGCACGATCCGCCTCGTCCTGTTCATGGTCGCTCCTCTGCGGCGCCCGCGAGGGCCGCCAGGTCGATCCTGGGCTCGCGCACCGGAGACGGGTGCTGCGGTAGAAGAAAGCACGGGGAGCGGCGGGCGATCAAGGGTGCTCCCGGCGGCCGCGGGGCGCGCGCGGCCGGCCGCGGGGCGCCTGGTCCCGGCCGCGCGCCGGGGGAAGGACCGCCGCTGCGTCGGCACGGGGCAGCGGGCCCCGCGCCGCGCGCGCTCAGGTCGTGCGCGTGACCTTCGCCAGCCCCGGCGGGCGGTCGGGGTCGACGCCCCGGGCCGCCGCGTCCCGGAGGGCCAGCCACTGGCCGGCGACGGCGAGGGGGATGACGGCCAGGTTCTCGGGGACCGACGGCACCGGGATCGCCAGGTCCCCCGCCCGGCGCAGCTCCGGGTCGTCCCCGATCGCGACGACGCGTGCGCCCCGGGCCCGCAGGGCGGCCGCGCACGCGAGGAGGCTCGGCACGGTCGGCCCGGCCGCGCCCACCACGATCGCCGCCGCGCCGGGCCGGACGGCGACGATCGGGCCGTGGAGGAGGTCGGCCGCCGAGAAGCCCTGGGCGTCGCGGCGGCTCACCTCGCGGAGCTTCAGGGCCACCTCGAGCGCGAGCGGGAACCCGTAACCGCGGCCGACGACGGTGATCTCGCGCTCGCCCTCGAGCGCGGCGGCGGCCAGCGCGCGCTCCGCCGACGCGAGCGCCGCCGCCGCATCCTCGCCGAGGCGCCGCGCCGGCCCAGGGTCGCCGCCCGCCAGATCGCGCACCAGGAGCCAGAGCGCGAGCAGCTCCGCGGTGAACGTTCGCGTGGCCGCGACGCTCTGCTCGGGATCGACGCCGAGCGGCAGCACGAGCTCGGCGGCCCGGGCAAGGGGAGACCCGGGGTCGTTCGTGACCGCCAGCGTGAGCGCCCTCGCCCGGCGGGCGCCCTCGATGGTGGCCACCACGTCTGGCGACTGCCCGGACTGGGAGATGCCGATCGCGAGGGCGTCGCGGGCCGCCGGCGTGCGGCCGTAGACGGAATAGACCGAGGGGGCGGCCAGCGCGGCGACGAGCCCGGCCTCCACCTCGAGGAGGTACTTGCCGTAGATCGCCGCATGGTCGGAGGATCCGCGGGCGGCGATCATGGCGAACCGCGGACGCCGGCGGACGATCGCCTGGGCCAGGTCGGCCGCCAGGGGGGCGAGCTCGACCGCGAGCCTGGCCAGCATGTCGGGCTGGCTCCGGATGTCGGCCTCGAGGCGCGAGGCGGACGTCGCCCGGCGATCCTCGCCCCGGGAGTGGCTCACGGCCCGCCGGCGCGCCCGCGGTGGGGTGCCCGCCGACGGGGCGGGGGCCGGCCGGCGGACGCGGCCGGGCCCGGGGTGCAAGGCGCGGCGGCGGGGAGGCCGCCGTCCGGGGACCGTGGCACGCCCCGGCGCCGGCGGGGCGGTGCGGCACGCGGCCGTCGCATTGGCACGCGGAGTGTAGCGTGGGCACGCGCGCTCGGCAACGCGCCCGCGGCTCGCGTGGGGCGCGAGCGCGCCGTCCGCGCGAGGCCCCGAGCCGTTACAATCAAGCAAGCATGGCCCACGCGTCGCCGCCCGCCTTCCTGTTCGATCTCGACGGGACGCTGGTCGACAGCGTGTACCAGCACGTCCTCGCCTGGCGCGAGGCGCTCGAGGACGCGGGCCTCGGGCTCTCGGTCTGGCGCATTCACCGGCGGATCGGGATGAGCGGCGGCCTCTTCGTCCACGCGCTCCTGCGGGAGACGGGGCACGAGGTCACCGCCGAGGAGGCCGCGCGGCTCCAGCGTGGGCACGTCGCGGCCTACCGCCGGCACGTCGGCGCGGTCCGGCCGCTGCCGGGCGCGCGCGAGCTGCTGGCCCGCCTCTCCGAGACCGGCGTGCCGTGGGCCATCGCCACCAGCGGACGGCCGGAAAGCGCGCGCCTCACGCTGAAGCTGCTGGGCGTCCCCGAAGACGCCGCTATCGTCACCCGCGGCGAAGTGACGCACGCCAAACCCGACCCCGATCTGTTTCTCGCCGCCGCGGAGCAACTGAAAATGCCGATCGAGCATTCGGTGGTGGTGGGAGACAGCA
>DASRDR010000288.1:0-47917 GCA_035652475.1 Candidatus Methylomirabilota bacterium
GTCGAGGGCCGGGTCCAGGGCGTCGGGTACCGGAACTTCGCGCAGCGCCGTGCCCAGGAACGCCGGCTCACGGGGTACGCGGTCAATCTCGCCGACGGTCGGGTGAAGATCCGGGCGGAGGGCACGCTGGGCGCGATTCAGGAGTTCGTGCGCGACCTGGAGCAGGGGCCGCCGCTCGCCCGCATCGACCGGGTGGAGGTCTCCTCCGTGCCCTTCACGGGCAGCTACCGGGAGTTCGCGATCCGGTTCACGGATGGGCGCTGAGCCGCCGCGGGGCGCTCGCCCCGCCGCGCCGCCGGGGCGAGGCACCGGGCGCCCCGCGGCGCTGGCCGCGCTGCTCGCCGGCGTGGTCGCGCTCGCGCCGGCGCTCGGGGCCGCCGGTCCGCGCGGCGCCGCCCGGGACGCGCACCGGGGACGGCCCCGGGCCGCCCCCCGCGTCCCCGGGATCACCCACGTGGTCGCGCCCGGGGACACGCTGTGGGGGATCGCTCGGGAGCACGGGGTGCCCCTTCCCGCGCTCCTCCGCGCCAACGGCCTGGCCCGGAACGCGCGGATCCGGGTCGGCCAGCGGCTCGCCATCCCCCTGACGGCGCTTCGGCCGGGCAGCCAGGAGCCCCCGTCGCTCGCCGACATCGTGCTCGAGCCCCCGACGGCGGTCCCCGCGATCCGGCTGGTCCGCCCGGTGCCGGGGGCTCTGCTCTCCCCGTTCGGGCCGCGCGGCGCCGCGTGGCACGGCGGGGTCGACCTCCAGGCCGACCGCGGGACCCCGATCCGCGTCGCGGCGGCCGGCACCGTGATCGCGAGCGGCTGGGAGCGGGGATAACGGGCACGTCGTCAAGGTGTGGCACCGACACGATCTCGTCACGGTGTACGCGCATAACTTCGAGAATCTCGTGAAGGTCGGGGCGTGGGTGGAGGCCGGCGAGGTGATCGCGACCGTGGGGAGCACCGGCCGGGCGACGGCGCCCCACCTCCATTTCGAGGTCCGCCTCGATGGACGGAAGTACGACCCGCTTCACTGGCTGCCGGCGGACGCGATCGCCCAGGCGGCCGTGGTGCCCCTCCGCGGCGCGGGCCCGATCCCGTGACCGAGAACGAGCGCCCCGCTCCAGCTCCGGACGAGGAGGCCACCGGGCGGGCCTCGCGTCCCCCGGAACCGGCCAGCGCCGGAGCGGGCGGCGGTTCCGCCGACGCGCTGGCGGACGACGACGCGGAAGAGGAGCCCGAGGAGGACGCGCCCGAGGCGATCGAGGCGGACGCCGGCGAGGATGCGGAGGAGGCCCCGAGCGGGCAGCCGCCGATCGGGATCTACCTCCGGGAGATCTCGCACATCCCGCTCCTCACGCGGGAGGAGGAGCTCGAGCTCGCCAAGCGGGCGGCCGCCGGCGACCAGGCGGCGGCCCGGCGGATGGTCGAGGCGAACCTCCGGCTGGTCGTCATGATCGCCCGCCGCTACCGGAACCGCGGCCTGCCCCTCGCCGACCTGATCGCGGAGGGCAACCTGGGGCTCATCCACGCAGTCGAGAAGTTCCGCTGGGACCGGGGCACGCGGTTCTCGACGTACGCCACGTGGTGGATCCGGCAGGCCATCGCGCGGGCGCTTGCGAACCAGGCGCGGCTGATCCGCCTCCCGGTCCACGTCGAGGCGCTTCTCGGCAAGTATCGCCGCGTCAAGGAGGCGCTGACGAACCGGCTGGGCCGCCCGCCCGACGTGGCGGAGGTCGCCGCCGAGCTCGGGGTCCCGGTCAAGGACGTGCAGGGCCTGGAGGAGATCGGCCGCGCACCGGTGTCGCTCGAGACGCCCGTCGGCGAGGGGGAAGGGGTCCTCGCCGACCTGGTCGCCGACCAGATGGACCCGGGCGCCGCCGCGCTCGCCGCGATGCTGCGCGATCACGCCGAGCTGCGGGAGATCCTGGACACGCTCTCCCCGACCGAGCGGGCCATCGTGACCGATCGGTTCGGGCTGGCGAGCGCGACCCCGATGACGCTGGCCGCGATCGGCCGCCGGATGGGAGTCACCCGGGAGCGGGTGCGGCAGATCGAGGCGGGCGCGCTCCGGAAGCTCCGCGCGCTGCTCGAGGCGCGGGGCATCGACTGGCCGGGGCCGTGACGGCCGCGGTCCCGCGGCCCGTCGGCGGCCCCCGGCGGTGCCCGGGATCCCCTCCCTCGCGGGGCCTCACCCCCCGCGCAGCCCCCTCCGATGGGCACCCGCGGCCGGGTGCTACAATCTCAGGGGTCCTGCGCCGTCCTGCGTGCCCCCGTAGCTCAGTCGGATAGAGCAAGGGTTTCCTAAACCCTGGGCCGGGTGTTCGATTCACCCCGGGGGCACCACCGACTGCGAGCCGTCGTCCACGACGGCGGAGAAGAGGCCGTCCGGGGCGAGAGCAGCCGTGATCTCGTCCCCAGCGGCTCCGGGGGGGGGGAACCGTGACCGCCCCGGCAAGAGCTGGGAGAGCGCCTGGCGGCCCCCGTTCGAGGTTCTCCGCCAGACGCTCCCGCCAGCGCTCCACACGCGCGGCTCACCGGAATCTCGACGCTCGTCCGACCGCGGTCCCCTCGGCCCGTCGTTCCGTCCGGCGCTCAGTCATCACGCCGCCCGCTTCAGGATCTCCTGCCCGCACGTCGGGCATGCGTACCGCGTGATCTTTCGGCCCCCGTCGTGTCGACGGGCGCCGGCGCGCGGCATGGGCTTTCCCTTGTCGGGGCATTTCGAGGTGGGACACGTCGGTTGTTCTGTCATGGCAACCCCCCGCTGTGGCACGGCTTCATGCCGGATCGGCGTTCGCGCACGCACGGTCGAAAGCGGTCATCCCTCCTCGCCCATCGGATCGGCGCAGTGCCAAGCCGAAGCCGGCTCGCGGTACCGTGCCCATCAGGACCGGGCGGCGTCGCGCGCCTCCCGCAGTGATTTCGTGATCCGCACCGTCGTCCTCGCAATCGAGCCTCGGACGCTCCCGGTCCCTCGAGGCCCCTCGGATTGACATCGTACTACTGTACTAGTATATTCGTACAGCATGACGATCTCACCGGATCTTCGGGTGGATGCCGGCTGGCCGATCCCGTCTCGCCGGCCAGCGGCAGCGCTCCGCACGGACCACGTCGAGCGGGCCGGTCTCCCCTGGGGTCCGGCGCGGCCGCGGGCGGGCGGCGGCGTCACGGCGAACGCGGCGGCGCGGGCGATCGAGGATCTTTGGGGGAGCGGGTACCGGCCGCTGCATTCGACGCTTGACCGCGCCGGAGTCCTCGTCGGATCCGGCGGGCGCGGGCGTCCCTCCCGGCGCGACCCGTCGTCGCGGCCGTCGCGGCGGCAGGCCTGATCGTCGCCCAGCGGAAGATCTGGCCCATCATCCGCAGTGGCAGCGCGGCCTGACCTGTCAGGCGTGCGGCTGAAGGCGGTCGTCGGTCGGCCGTTGAGTGACCTGCCAGTCGGATCCCCCACGAGCGGAGGAGGGAGGACAACGGGACTCCGACGGCGACTCATGCGGCGCGCCGGGGGCATCGGCCAGCGTCACGGACGGCATGGTGATGGAGCAACGCGCGAAGACCGCAGGCGCGGAGGCCAGCCCTGCGAGAGGATCGCACGAGAGGGTCGGCGATGAAGTGGCGGATGCACTTCTACAACGAGCGGCGGGGCATCCTGGCGTCCTACGACATCGACGCTCCGCTGCCGGCGGAGGCTGTACAACTCGGCTGGAAGGCCGTGCTCGCGGAACATCCGTCGACTCCGCGAAGAAGCCCGCTGACCCTGTTCGAGCGGGCTCAGCGCATTGGCGGTCAGGACGCGAGCGGGTGGGTCCTCCATCGGCTCGCGAGGGACAACGCGCACGACTCCCACGTCGCAGAGGCGCACGCGGCATAGCTCCCATGCATTGAAGCGAAGGCGCGGGTGCGCGCGGGTGGTCTTCCCGCAAGTATCCGCATCGCGCGATCCTTCATCCACTTCCCGGCTCGACCAGAGGGCCCCGTCGTCGCGGCCTGACCGTCGAAACCGCTCGTCATTCTGGCGTTGTGATCGGAAAGGATGAGCGAGGCGTCGGCCTCGGTCGACGTCGCCGGCGGGGTGGTCGGCTCATCTGGGGCGCGGGCGGCGCGTCCAGGCCGGGGCGACGGCCCCGCCGGCGTCGCCCTGAGTCAGCGGAGGCATGAACGGACAACGTGCCAGCTGGCGCTTCGTGGCGGAGACGCTGCCGCTTTGAACATCGTCAGGGCGACGAACGATCCACGTCTCGCGCCTTCTCCCGGGCCTCATCGAGCCGACGTTGCGCGGCGGCGAGCCGGGTGTCCGCGGCGTTCAGCCTCTCGAGGGCCGCATCCAGGGCGGCTTCGGCCGCATCGAAGTTCGCCCGAATCGGCGCCAGCACCGGCTCCAGCTCCCCGGCCTTCGCCCGACGGACCAGCGTCTCCCGGCCTCGTGTGATCGCCGCCCGCGCTCGCGCGACGCTGGCGCGACCCCTGGCGAGGTCCTCTCGGGCGCTTGCCTGCCGTGCTTCGGCGAGCTTCAACTCCTTCGTGGTGTACTGGGACGGGAGTGACCGCGAGCTCGAGCCCTTGGGTATGCGCATGCCTGCTCCTCCTCACGGGTCCGGCAGCACCGGCCGTGCGTGGGGACGTCGTTCGTCAGCGTCGCCCGCGGGGCAGCATGACCCACTGGCGCGTCTTGTCATCGAACCGCCACACATCGCCGGACTCATCGAGGGCGTAGAGGAGGATCTCGCCACCGTGAACCGCCGAGGCGATCTGCACAAACTTGGCAACGCTCGCTCCCTTGTCGCTCATTTCGCTCCACTCCGGCAGTGGCGTCACGGGCACGCCGAGCCGTCCGTCGCCCACCGTCTCGCGTCAGCAACCCCACGATGATGCCGGTCGGGAAGATCCCGTCGAAGGCGCCAGCTCCCCATGGAGACGATCGGTGCGCGGAGCGCCGCGGTGCTCGTGACGTCGACCAGGTCCGCGCCGATCGGCGCGCGCACCGACACCTGGGCCACCGGCGGGGCCCGGCGGAACCCGCGGGCGATGGCCACCGCGGCAGCCACGAGGGGAGGAATGGACGTGGGCCCGGCGATTCCCATCCCCCCGGATGACCCGGGCCAGGCGGTTGCCGGCCAGAGCGCCGACCACGGCCGCGTCGATCAGCATCGGGGCGGACGGGCGAGTCCGGATCGGCCGACACGCGCAGATCGACGAGCACGATGATGCCGAGGGGCGGGGCGGAGGAAGACCAGCAGGGGCAAACCGATGGCCGGATTGACCACGCGGCCGATTATACGGCTCCCGGCCCCGGATCGGGCCTCGGTGGACGGCACACCCGGCGGGACCCCGACGGCCGGCGTGGGTGAACGGCCGGCACCGGCCTCGCCCGACGGGCCGGGCAAACGCGGGAGGCCCAGCGCGGGATGTCGCGATGCCCGGTCAGGCGGCACGAGGCCACCGCGCAGTCGTCGTGCTCGGCCGGCGCCTGGGGTGATCGCGGACGGCGGCGGTGCAAACGGAGCGCGGGGAGGCGCTCCAGGGCTGGCGAGCTCGTGGTCGTGCGGAGGATCGCGCCTGGCCGCGGGCGCCGCGCGATCGGGGTTCGGCGCCGCCGGCACCCGCCCCTCCCGTGAGCCCGGGAGGGCCCGACGGGCGGCCCGGGGCGCCGCGCGCTCGGGGCCGACGGCTTGACGGAAGCGGACAACTGTACTACCGTACGAGTACAGCATGACGACCATCCCGAGGGGCCTCCGCATCGACGGGCACAGTCCGATCCCGATCCGCCGGCAGCTGACGGAGCAGCTCAAGCACGTCATCGAGGCAGGGGGGGTTCCCCGGGACCAGCCGCTGCCCAGCATCAGGGAGCTGGCGGGGTTCCTCGGCATCAATCCGAACACGGTCGCGCGCGCCATCGAGGATCTCAAGCAGAGCGGGCACGTGGAAGTGCGCCGGGGCACGGGAGTGTTCGTGGCGCCCGCGCCCCCGGCCCGCCCCTCTGTCCTTCTCCGCGAAGCGTTCCTGAAGGAGACGGCGATCCGCGCCGCCGCCCTCGGAATGACTCCGGACGAGGTGGCGGTCGGCGTCCTGAGCGTCGCCCGGGTCCGCCTCGCCGACGTCGGAGAGGTCATCGAGGTCCTCCTGGTCGAGTGCAGTCCCGCGGAGCTCGACTTCTTCGCCCGGGAACTCGAGGCTCAGCTCCCGGTCCGCCCGGACAAGGTGCTCCTCGGCGACTTGGCGGCCACCATCCGGCGGAGGGCGCGGACCAGTCGGTGGGCCGCCGCGGTGACCAGTTTCGAGCACCTCCCGGACGTGGAGCGGCTGCTGGACGGCCGGGACGTGCCGGTCATCGCGCTGCTCGCCGAGGCGCAGCTGGAAACGCTGCACCGGCTGGCTCAGCTTCCGTCGGGGACACGGGTCGGCGTGGTCTCCACCGAATCGGAGACCGCGCACACCCTGGCGCACTCGATCGCCAATGCCGCGCTCCCCAATCTCGCGCGGGTCGACGTCAGCCCCGCCGAGGGCGCCGCGCTGGGTCGCCTGGCCCGGCGCGTGGATGTCATCGTCTGTTCGACCTCGGCCGTCGAGCGGGTCCGGAAGGTCGTGGGCCCGGCCAAGCCGATGATCGTCGATGACCGAGCCCTCAACCAGCGCGCGATCCAGATGTTGGGGGCGGTCCTCGCGCAGCACGAGGGTGATCGTCCCGGTACCCAGTCGGCCCCGACCCGGAGACGACCCGATGCGCGTGGCGTCTCCCCGTCGGGGGATCGAGGGCGAAGCGGGGCCGGTGCCCCGAGAGCCCATGCCATGAAGGGAGCGACATGAACATTGTGATCTGGATCGTGGTTGCCCTCGTCGCTGGAGTGCTGGCCGGGTCGATGATGAGTCGGGGGGGTTACGGGCGGGCGTGGGACGTGGCCCTCGGGCTCACCGGGAGCATCGTGGTGAGCTGGCTGTTCGAGCTTGTCCGGTGGGATTCTCCGGAGCCGGGCTTGCTCGCGGTGGCGATCGTGGCGTCCCTGGGCGCGGGGAGCCTGATCGCCGCACAGCGCACCATCTTCCCCGCCCGCGGGTGGACGCCGCACATGGACCCCTCCTGGCGGGCGGATCCAGAGCGGCTTGGCGAACGTCACGATCGTGAACGGAGGAGCTGACACGTGGGAACGAATTGGCACGAGCTCAGCGTCGGGCAGCGGTGGAGTCAGTCGCGACCAACGAAGACGGTCCTGTTCTGGTCCTGCGTGGCATCGGCGGTCGCCACCATGATCATCGGCTTCAGCTGGGGCGGCTGGGTCACGGGCGGCACGGCCCGGCAGATGGCGGCGGTGATGGCCGAGGACGCCGTTGTCAAGCGCCTCGCGCCGATCTGCGTCCTGCAGGCCGCACGGGACCCTGCGAAGCCTGGCAAACTGGTCGCGCTGAAGGGGGAAAGCTCCTGGCAGCAGGCGGAGTACGTCAGCACCCAGGGCTGGGCGACGATGCCCGGGGAGCGGGAGCCCGATCGCAAGGTGGCCGAGGCCTGCGCGGCGCTGCTGCTGCCGACCAGCTAGGGCCGGCCGCGCCGATGCGGGAGCTGGGGTCGTCCTGGGACCAGCTCCCGCCTGCTCGAGCGGGATCTCCGGCTCTCGGGAATCCCGCCATGACGTCGGAGGGTGTCTGCTTCACGCAGAACAGGAGCATCATGCGAGCGATGATGGGGTTCAAGGCCCTCCGCGAACACTGCCGCGTCACGTGGATCGAACGCGAGCGCGGCTGGATCGGAATGCCCGAGGACGTCGTGACGGTGCTTGCGAACGAGGGCTTCACCGAATGCAAGCGAGAGACGACGACCAGCCGGCGCGATCGGCAGCCGGCCGGCGGGGTCTGGCAGGGCGTGGATGCCCGCACAGGATCTGTCGCATCGGCGGTCTGGATCAGCCATGCAGCATGGCCGCGCGCGCTCGTGTTCCTGGAGGTCGATGGAGAGGCGGTGACGGGCAGCGCATTGGGAGCCCCGTGAGAAGCCTACCCGGCACGCGGGACGCGGTCCCGCCCTCGGGGTGATTCGGCTCATGCCGGGCGAGGCCCGGGCCGACCCGCGCGCCCGGCCAGGCCCGCGGCAGAGACCAGGCGCGCGAGCGGGTCGTGGCGCTGCGGGTCCCGTAAGGGGTGACAACTGACATGAACGAGATCGTGCGGACCGGTCCTCCCGTGCCGATCGCGGTGCGAGGCGCGGAGTACGACCTGAGCGTCACGCTCAACGCGACGCCGTCACCGGCGTGGCGACGGATGTTCGAGGCGCCCGCGGAGTGGAAGGAACCGTGTCACCCGAGTCGGATCACGGTGAAGCAGCGGATGCTGATCTTCACGAGCGAGGAAGCCCGGGTCCGGCTGTGGATCGAGCAGATCGATCAGTGGATGGCGGCGGCCAATCAGAAGTGCGCGGACCTCGCCCGATCCACCCAGGCGTCGGAGGGCGCTGGTGGCGACGACGAGCGGCGGCTCCAGGAGGTCACGGACCGGCTGAAGGACCTCTGACGCTCGCGGCGCCGGGGATGGCGCGCCCACGGGGATTCACAGGCGCGGAGCATCCGCCACCCCGGTCGCCGTTCCGGCCGGACGGAACACGATGTCGGCCATCCGGCGCGCCTCGCGCGTCGCCTGCCCGATAGCCAGGCTCGGCTGGTCCCCGGACCGCCCGCTGGGGTAGCGGGTGGGGAACCGCTGCTCCTCCTCGGGGCTCGTCGCGGCGAAGGCGGTGTGACAGGCGTCCCGGGGGCCTCGACGACCTCGAGGTCTACCTCGGATCGAACCTGCTCGTCCCGGCCACCCTGGGCGGACCGGGAAGGCGCCGGGGCGCTCGCGAATCGTTCGTCCGTGCTCTCACGGGCGACTGCCACGCGGCTCCCGGCGGGAAGGCAAGCGGACCTCCTGATGCCGGGCCACGCGTTGTCGCGCGCGACCGGCGCCTCCGGGCAGCCCCGTGACGCCCGTGGCCGGCCAAGGTCATGGTCGACCCTTGGCGGCCCGCCACTCCCACGGTGCGATCGGATGCGGGTCGGCCCACAGGCCGCGTCGGGACGCTCGCGCCTCGGCCTCCAGGGTTCCGAGCGCGCGGTCTTTCGAGTACTTGCGAAACCACCACGCCCATCCGGCCCGGACCAGCTCGCGATTGACGTTCCGGCCATCCGGCAGGATGAGCTCGGCCAGGCGTCGGCCGCTCCGATCCCGACCGTAATCGCGCACCAGAACGATCTGTCGAGCCGTGAGCTCGACCAGCGCCTGCTTGGCCTCGCGACCGAAGGCCTGTCCCTCCTCGGGCGCGTCGATCCAGCGGAGCCGGACGACCACCTGCCGGGCGCCGTGAAGCACCCTGACGGTGTCGCCCTCCATGACGGCGACCACGCGGGCGGAGTAGGTCTCGGCCCCGGCAGACACGGCGAACAGGAGCGCCCCGACCAGGGCGGCGAGCTGCAGCATGTCGTTCCCGTATACGGCGGGTCCGAGCCGGCGTCAACATGGGCCGTCCGGGCACGGGCGCGCGGCGTGGAACGCGATCAGGGACACCGGTGCGGGGGAGCCTCCACGGCTCCCCAAGAAAGACCGCCAGTCGGACCGGCTCGGGCGGCGACGCCCCGACGTCGGACGCCCCGTCCGGCCCCGGCGGCCTCCGGGGAGGTGGGCGAGTCCCTCAGCCGGCGGCAGGGTGCGCGCGTCCGGTCCCTCGTCCAGGGGAGCCGGGGCGAAGCGTCCAGCGGAGCCCGATCGGCGCGAGCAACGTCGTGACGACCACCATCAGGACCAGCGCGGAGAAGGCGGCATCCGAGAGCAGCGGCCGATCCTCGAGGGTGAGCGTCGCCCCGATTCCCGCGAAGATGAGGCCCACCTCGCCGCGCGGGACCATCCCGACGGCGACGGCGAGGCGGTTGATCCCCCGTCCGACCACGCCGGCGGCCGACGCGAGTTTGCCGAGGACGCCCACGATGACCAGGCCGAGGCCGAAGCCGAGGCTCGCGGGCGTCAACAGCGTCCCCACGTCAACCTGGATGCCCATCAGCACGAAGAACAGGGGGACGAAGACGCTCGAGAGCGGATGCAGGAGCTCCGACAGCGTCGTCGACTCGTCGCGCGTGCGCACGCCCTCTCCGTACGGATCCAGGAGCAATCCGGCCGCGAAGGCGCCGACGATGCCCGCCAGACCGATGCGCTCCGCGGCGAACGCGAGCGTGAAGCAGAGCGCCACGCCCAGCACGAGCAGAGTCCCGTGGTGGCCCGTGCGCCCGGCGAGCCGGACGATGGGTCCAGACACGCGAGGCGCCAGGCCGACCGTGATACCCAGAAAGAGGACGGCCTTCAGGACGATCGCCGCCACGGCGAACGCCGAGAGGCCGGGCCCGCCGGAGGACGCGGCGGTCACCAGGCCGGTGATGACGGCCAGCACCACCAGGCCGAGGATGTCGTCCAGGACCGCGGCGGCGAGGATCACTTGCCCCTCGCGGCTCTGGAGCCCGCCGAGGTCCTTCAGGACCCGGGCGGTGATCCCGACGCTGGTGGCCGTCAGCGTCGCGCCGACGAAGACATGGGCGAGCGCGGGACCCTCCGGCAGGAGCCAGCGGGCGATCCCCCAGCCGAGCGCGAACGGCGCGATCACGCCGATGGCGGCCACCAGACCGGCGGAGGGCCCCACGCGGACCAGCGCCCGGAGGTCGGCCTCGAGCCCGACGTCGAAGAGCAGCAGCAACACCCCGAGCTCCGCGAGGACGTGCAGCGTGGGGTCCCCTCGCACGAAGGCGATTCCACGTTCGCCGAAGGCCAGGGGGAGCAGGTTCCCGGCGGCAATCCCCACCAGGAGCTCGCCCAGCACCGACGGCTGGCTCCAGCGCTCGGCGATGAGCCCGCCGACCTTGGCGCCGACGATCAGCAGCGCGAGCCCGAAGAGGACCGAGCCCGTCCGGGCCGGATGATCCGGCGTCGCGGCCCACGCGGCGACGGGAATCGTCAGCGGGAGGAAGGGGGCGACGCGCGGGCCGGGACGCCACCGGTGACGAGTCGCGAAGGCCCCGGGGTTCATGCACCGGCCGCGATCGTGGCGGCGGACAGAGGGCAGGCGGCGGGCGCTCTCGTGTCCGGGCCGGCCGCACCCCGGCGGCATCCCGGACGATCCGCCGGCGATGGTGCAAGGGGCGGTGGATCGCGCCGCACTGCGGGGAGACACGCGGCCGCCTGCCGGATCACGCGATGCCAGCCACGCAGTGCCTTCGCCGAGGCAGGACGGTGGAGTGGTATCGGATCGCTCCCGCCAGACCATTGCACGCGGCCGCGAGCCAGTACCCGGTCCGGCGATCCGGGGTGAGTGCGGGACAGAGGCGATGGGCGAGGTAGGCACGGAGCAGCGTGTCGTGTCGCTGCCGCACCGCCGGTTCCCAGCAGCCCAGGGACTGCAACCACGAGGCGACATCCTCCAGGGGTGAGCCGATCCGGCAGCGGCTCCAGTCCAGCAGCACGCTGCGCATGCCATGCCGGTCCGACCGCACCAGCACGTTGCCGGGATGCACGTCGCCGTGAATCACCCCGGTGCCGGCCCGGTGCAGGTACCGTCGGATGCCGGGCAGCGCGTCGGCGACCCGCCGGAGCTCCCCGGTGCCGCGCGGCCAGATCGCGCGTTGCGCCGCCGACCCCGCGGTGAATCCGGCGACGGCCCCGACCGTGGCTCACGCCGACCGACGCAGCTCGGCCTCGTAATCCCATCCGCGCGGGCACACGGACACCGGGCATCGCGTGTGCACCCGCACGAGCTCCCGGATCACCAGGCCGGCGAGCGCGGTGTCGCGCCATGGCCAGCGGCGCCACGGGCGCACGTACTCCAGGTACAGGTAGGAGCGGCCGCCATCGCTCTCCTGCGCGAGCAGCCGGGGTGCAGGCGCGTCCGCCTGCCCGGGGAGCACGTCGCGATAGACCCGCGACTCCCGCTGTCTCACACCCCGGAGTTCCTTGACGACCAGCGAGAATGTCCGGCCGGTCCCGTCCACGTCGGATAGGCGGACGTCCGCGCGCATGATGGTCGCCTCGAGACCGCCTCGAAGCGGCACCAGGCGCACGCGGACCCGGTCCACCGGCACGTGCGACCACCCGGCGACGAAACGAGCAACCCTGATGGCCGTCACACCGACATCTTACGGGGATCCCGGACCGCGGCGGGTGAATTCGCAAGCTCCCGCCCCGCAGAGGTGCCCGCCCGTCGCGGACGGAGGACGCCTCGGGCACCCGGCGACTGGGTCCGTGGCGGTCGGGGATATGGACGGCCCGGCACCGGCCTGACCGCTCCACGTAACATGCGGGCCAAGGCGCTCGCTCACGTCACGGCGTCCGCTCCCCGGCGGCACCGGCCTGACCGCTCCAGGTACAATGCGGGGGCGCGCAGTCATCCGTGCTGCTCCTGGTCCGTCATGCTCACGCGCGTACCACGGGGCAGCTGGGCGGCCCCCAACCCCCTGGACCCGGAACCTGGCCCGGAGCGATGAGGCGCTCGCGGTCAGGCACGGGGTGGCCGGGCCGGGCTGGTGGCCCGCGCCGGGGCGATCTGTCAGCTCCGTGGCGGGATCGCCGGGACATTCCGCGACCGCGTGGGAGCCGGACCGGCCGGAGCCGGGGCCCGCCACCGAGCTGCCCTGGCGACCAGGGGACCGGCGTTCGGCCCTGCTCGTCCCACGCCGGCCGGCGAGGTCGTGCGGTCCCGGCCGGCGTGGCCGCGCGGTGATGGATGCCACAACGTCCGGCCACGGGCTTGCTCCATCATGAGGGGCAGCGCCACGACGCGAGAGCAGGGAGAGGCGAGATGACGAACGGACGAGCGATCGCCGACCACTGGGCCACCGGGGACGTCTACGACCGGATCGCCGCGGCCCTGACCAGGGCGGGGAAGCGATTGGACAGCGTGACGATCGAGGACCTGGCACCGGTCGATCACGTGCACGCGGGCGGACTCCCGGCGACGGCGAAGCTCGCCGACCGCCTCGGGATCGAGCCGGGCCAGCGCGTCCTCGACATCGGGTGCGGGCTGGGCGGTCCCGCCCGCTACATCGCGGCGCGCTTCGGGTGCGCCGTGAGCGGCATCGACATCACGGGGCCGTTCGTCGACGCGGCGAACAAACTCACCGCGCTTGTTCGGATGATCGGCCAGGTGAGGATCCAGCAGGGTGACGCCCTGCAGCTGCCGTACCCGGACGGGGAGTTCGACGCGGCGTACACGCAGCACGTCACGATGAACGTCGCCGACCGGCCGCGGTTCTTCGCGGAGGCGTACCGGGTGCTGAAGCCGGGTGGCCGCTTCGGCCTCACCGAGCACGGACTGGGCGTCAGGGGCCACCCGCACCACCCCGTGCCGTGGTCGGTGGACGGCTCGGGTGCGTACCTGGTCACTCCGGCCGAGACGCGGGCGATCCTGGAGCGCACGGGCTTTCGCGACATCGTCGTCGAGGACACGGGGCCGGAGTACGTCGCGGCGTACCGGGGCGTGATCCAGAAGGCCGACAGCGGTACGCTGCCGCTCCTCGGGCTGCACGTCGTCCTCGGGGAGTCGCTGCTGGAGAAGACGCGGAACTCGGCCCGGAACATCGAGGAAGGCCGGACGCATCCCATCCAGGTGCTCTGCCGCAAGCCGCGCTGAGGGCGAGCGGCGGTCCTCGCCGAAGCTCGTCCATCAACTCGGCAGCTCCGGCGGCGCCGGGGCCCGCGATCGGCCTCGCGGGTCGGTCCAGACGTCGCTGGCCGTCGGGGAGACGCGGCGCTCGAGGAAGATCCGCACAGGCCACGCGGCGGGTCTCATCGGCCCGTCTCGGGCGATTCCGCCGCGGTGGCCCCGCGGGGCGGCCGGGTCGCAGGCGGGTGCGGGGGCACGTCGCCCGGCATGGACAGCGTCGCCCGCGCGTCCACCGCGACGACGCCGGTCGGGGTGGCGATGAGCGGGTTCAGCTCGAGCTCTGCCAGCTCCGGGTGCTGCGCCACCAGGTCGCCGAAGCGGACGATCGTGGCGACCAGCGCCCGCCGGTCGACGGGGGGCTCCCCGCGCACCCCGTGGAGGAGCGGCGCCATCCGGAGCTCGTCGAGCATGCGCTCCGCCTCCGACGCGGACAGTGGCGCCAGCCGCGTCGCGGTGTCCCGCAGCACCTCGACGTAGATCCCGCCCAGTCCGACCACCACGACCGGCCCGAACTGGGGGTCCCGGACCGAGCCGAGCAGCAGCTCCTTGCCCCGGGGCGCCATCGCCTGCACGAGGAGACCCTGGATCCGGGCGTCGGGACGGTGCCGACGGACGCTCGCCATGATGGTCCGCGCCGCGGTCGCCACCGCCGCCGGAGAGGCCAGGTCGAGCGCCACGCCGCCGATCTCCGTCTTGTGGCTGATCTCGGCCGACGCGATCTTGAGCGCGACGGGGCCGCCGAGCCGTTCGGCGATCGCGGCGGCCTCCTCGGGGGTCTCCGCCAGCGCGGGGAGGAGGACCGAGACGTCGTATGCGGCCAGGAGCGGCGCCAGCTCCGCCAGGCCCACGTGGCTGGCCCCCGCGGCCGACAGCGTGGCGCGCGCCGGCCCGGCCGCGGCTGGCGGGGCCGACGGGGGCGCCGGGGAGCCGGGCACGAGCTGCAGGAGCCGCTCCGCGATCCGGGGCCCGCCGGCGGCCCGCGCCGCCTCCCCGGCGCGGCGCCGCTCGCCCAGCAGCGCCATGCCCGCCAGGGCGGCCACCGCCGGCTCCGGGAACGGATAGCAGGGGACGCCGCCCTCCTCGAGGGCGCGGGTCCCGGGCGCGATCCGCGCGCCGCCCACGAAGCTCGCGACCACGGGGATGGGCCACTCCCGGGTGGCACCGACGACGGCTCGCGCGATCCCGGCGGCGTCCGTCGCGGCCTGCGCGGTCGCGATCACCAGGACCGCGTCGGCGCCGCCCTCGGCGCCCACCGCCTGGAGCGTCCGTGCGTAGCGGCCGGCGTCCGCGTCGCCGACGAGGTCGATTGGGTTCACGACGCTCGCGGCCAGCGGGAGACTCCCGCGGACGCGCGCCTGGACCGTCTCCTCCAGCGGCCCCACCTCGAGCCCGGCGGCGCGGGCGGCGTCCGTCGCGACGATCCCGAGCCCGCCGCCATTGGTGACGACGAGGAGCCTGCGGCCGCGCGGCATCGGCTGCGAGGCGAGGCACCGCGCCAGGTCGAACAGCCCCTCCACGGTTCCGACGCGCACGGCGCCCGCCTGCCGCACCGCTGCGTCGAACGCCGCATCGGAGCCGGCCAGGGCCCCGGTGTGGGAGGCAACCGCCCGCGCCCCTTCCGCGGAGCGCCCGGCCTTCATGACGACGACGGGCGTGCGCGCCGCCATCGCCCGCAGCGTCTCGAAGAAGCGCCGACCGTCCGCCACGCCCTCGACGTACGCCGCCACGACACGCGTCTCGGGATCGTGGCCCAGGGCGGCCAGGACGTCGCTCTCGGTGAGGTCGGCCTGGTTCCCGAGACTGGCGAAGAGCGAGAATCCGAGCCGCCGGTCACGGGCCCAGTCGAGGATCGCCGTTGCCAGGGCGCCGGAGTGGGAGACGAACGCGATCCCACCGGGCAGCGGCATTCCCGGCGCGAAGGTCGCGTTCAGGCGGCTCGACGGGCGGATCCACCCGAGGCAGTTCGGTCCGAGAACGCGGATCGGCTGCCCGCGCACCCAGCTCCGGAGCGCCTCCTCGCGCGCCCGCCCGTCGGCGTCCGACTCCCGGAACCCGGCCGAGATGACGATCGCGCCGCCCACGCCTCGCGTGACGCAGTCCTGCAGCGCCGGCAGCACGGCCGGAGCCGGGACGGCGATCACCGCGAGATCGACGGAGCCGTCCACGGCCAGGAGGGAGGGCACGGCGGGGAGTCCCTGGACCGTGGTCGCGCGCGGATTGACGGGCACGATGCGGCCCTGGAATCCGCCGGCGAGCAGGTTCGCCAGCACGCTCCCGCCCACCTTCGAGGGGTCACGTGCCGCGCCGATGACCGCGACGCTGCCGGGCCGGAAGAACGCCGGGAGACCCGCCGCGCCGTCACCGGGTCCGGCGGGCTCGAGCACCCTCACGGCTCAGCGCTCCGCCGCGGCGTCGCGGCCGCCGCGGCGCGCCGAAAGAAGCAGGGTGACGATCGGATCGCGCGCGAGGGATGCCACGGGCGACGCCGGGTCGTCGCGCTCAAGCCCTCCCGGATCGCGCTCGAGCGGTGAGGACGGGGCACGAGGCGGTGGCGACCACGCGCGTCGCCACGCTCCCGAGCACGACCCGCGTGACGCCCGTGCGGCCGTGGGTGCCCATGACGATCAGGTCCGCGCGGAGGGCCCGGGCCGCCCGGACGATCCGGTCGGCGACCGGCGCCCCCTCGATCAGCCGCTTGGAGACCCGGGCGCCGGCCTGCTTGGCCTGCTGGGCCACGCGGTCGAGGTGCCGCTGGGCGGCCGCTCGCGCGCTCCGCTCGAGCTCGTCGTACGTGGCCGGCGGGAGGTACACCTCCCCGGCGAGGACCGGGACGACCACGGGCGAGAGCACGTGGACGACGACCAGCTCGCCGCGGAGCGCCTTCGCGAGGTCGATCGCCGTGCGGAGGGCGGGACGGGACGCGGGCGAGTAATCGGTCGCATGCAGGATACGTCGGATCGCAGCCATCGGGGCCCTCCTGGATCGGGGCGTGCGCCGCATCGCGGAGATCGATCCGGACGATCTCCGCGGGACGACGGTACCATCTTGGCGTGCGCGCGGGAATCGGTGGTGCGCGGCTCCGGCGGCGCGCCCGGGGAGGTCCGTGCCCGCCGCGGCCGGACACTCCGGCCCGCCCGGGGCGGGCACGACGGATGGCTCAGCGCATGTTGCCGGTGTGCCCGAGCGAGTAACGGCCGGGCTGCGGCCAGACGGTCAGCCCGTGGGGCTCCCTGCCGACGGGGATCGAGGCCACCTCGCCGGTCCGGGTATCGAACGCATAGACCACGTCGTCGTACCGGCCGCTCAGCCAGAGCGTGCGACCGTCGGCGCTCACGTTGCCCATGTCGGGGCTGCCGCCGCCGGGAACGGGCCAGGTGGCCTCGACCCGCCGGGTGGCGAAGCCGATGACCGAGACGCCGCCCGGCCCCCGGGGGCGCCCGTGGATCATGCGGGAGCCGCGGTTCGCGACGTAGAGCTTCGTGCCGTCCCGGCTGGGATAGAGGCCGTGCGCGCCCACCCCGGTGGGGATGAAGCCGACCTCGGCGAGGTGGGCGCCGTCGACCAGGTGCACACCGCCGGCCAGCATGTCGGCGACGTAGAAGATCTGGCCGTCCGGCGAGACGCGCACGTCCTGCGGCATCCCGCCGCCGGACAGTCGCAGGTACCCGACGACGGTGCGGTCGACCAGGTCGACCTTCACGACGCTGCCCTGGAACTCGCAGGTGGCGATCAGGTACCGGCCGTCGATCGCGAAGTCGATGTGGTTGACGCCGGCGCAGTTCGGCACCGGGACGGCGAACTGGAGGACGAAGGTGCGGGGGTCGCGGAAGTCCAGGCGCTTCAGCGCCTCGGCGACCACGATCGCCGAGCGACCGTCCGGGGTGAAGTACATGTTGTACGGATCGTCGACCGCGATCGGCCGCCCGGGCTTGCCGGTCGCCGGATCGACGGGCGTGAGGCTCCCATCCGTGCGCCCCTCCGCGTTGTTGGTGACCCAGAGCGTCCGCAGGTCGTAGGAGGGGACGACGTGCTGCGGATTGACGCCGACTGGGAACTCGTCGACGACGGTCCGGGTCGCGGGATCGATCACCGTCACGCTGTTGGACCGGAGGTTCGGGACGTAGACGCGGGGGAGTGCGGCCGCGACGGCCTGGCTCAGCCTCCCCGGGCCGGCCTCGCTGTAGAGGTTCCGCGGGTCCACGACGGGGGGCATCCCGGGGAGGGCGGGCGCCACGCCGGGGCCCGCGGCTCTGGGCGGCGCCTGAGCGCGCGCGTGGCGGCGCAGGGCGGCGAGCCCGCCTGCGCCCGCCACGGCCGCCAGGAGGAGCGCGAGAACCGCCCCGCGCCGCTGCCAGCGCTCGCTGGCGGGCGATCGCCGGGCCGCGCGGCCTGGCCGGCGCCGCGCGACGGTCACGACTGCGGCCTGGCCGGCGGCGCGCCCCGCTGGGCGATCGACTGCCGGATCGCGTCGACGGTCTCGGCCACGATGAACTGGACGACGGCCTGCCCCACCTCCGCGGTGGCGCGGCTCGGATCCCCGTCGGCCCCCGGCCAGCCCGTGCCGCCGGCCGCCGGCTGGAGGCGGTCCCGGCGGACCAGGCTCGGGTCGATCGCGAGCATGAGCGAGGTGTCGAGGGCCCCGGCGTGCGCCCCGATCTCCGCATCGCGGTACCCCCGCGTCCGCAGGATCCGGCGCGCGCCGTCCGTGCTCGCGCGATAGTACGCGTCGATCGCGTGCGCCCGGGCCGCGGCCGCGGCCCACGCGCGGTTGAGCCGGCGGGCGACCGCGCGCTGCCCGGCCTGGTTGTCGCCGCTGTCGCCCAGGAACACGATGTCGCGGAACCCGTGGAGCGCCAGGCTCCGGGCGGCGAACTCGAGCACGGCCTCGAAGTACGGCTCGGGGAGCGTGAGCGTCCCCGGGTAGCGCATGTGGCCGGTGGGCGGCGCGACCCCGCCTTCCGGCACGTACGCCAGCACCGGCGACACCAGCGTGTGGCCGAGCGCGCGCGCGATCGCCTCGGCGAGGACCTGCACGCGCACGTTGTGCTTCCCGAGCGCCAGGTGCGGCCCGTTCTGCTCGGTGCCGCCCGTCGGCACGATGACCGTCGTGGTCCCGGTCCGGACCAGCTCACGGACCTCCGTCCAGGTCAGCCGGTCGAGCCACACGGTGTCCGGGGTCGCGGCCCGGGCCGGCGACGTCGCCACGACGAGCGCGACCAGCACGAGCGGAACGATGCTGCGTGTCATGGAGCCTCCGTCGATCGCACCGGGTCGCGCCGGGCTTGGCCACCCTCGCCCCGGCCGCGTCGACGCTCTAGTGTACGTGGTCGGCCGGCGTACGGGCCGTTTCTTCCGAGGGCGGGCGAACGCGCCCGCCGGCGGCCACGGTGGGAAGCGACCCGACCGCTCCGCTCCGGCCTGGCGTGCCTCGAGGCGAACGCCGCCGGAGCGGCGGATCGGGCATACTGCCCTCGAGCGAGCCGGCGGACATGCGGAGGAGGCCGCAGGGCGGGCCATGACCCTGGAGGAGTACGTGACGTGGGCGGCGACGGTCGGCCTGGAGCCGGGACCGGACGCCCGGTCGGAGCGCGGCCTGACGGCGCTCGGGCTCGGGCTCGCCAGCGAGGTCGGCGCCGGCGTCCTGGTCCGGTGGCTTCGGGGCGAGGCGCGCGACCGCGGGGAGCTGGCCGACGAGCTTGGGGACGTGGCCTACTGGTGGGCCCGGCTCTGCGCCGCGACCGGGGTCGGCGCGTCCACCCTGCTCGCCCGCAGCCGGGCGCACGTCGAGTGGCGCCGTGCCGGCCGCCTGCCGGACGGACCCGCGTCGGCGGACGCCCCGGCCTCGCTCGAGGACTTCGCGGCGTGGGTCCGCGGCACGGACGGCGCGCCGGAGGACGAGGCCGCGCTCGGCGATGCGGGGCTCGCGCTGGCCGGGGACGCCGGCGAGGTCGTCGAGTGCCTGCGCAAGCTCGGGGCGGGGGAGGAGGCTCGGCGGGCGCAGCTCGCGGGCGAGCTCGGGGATGTGTGGCGGCACTGGACGCGCCTCGTCGCGGCCACCGGGGTCGCACCCGCCGACCTGCTGGACCGGAGCCGGACGAAGATCGAGGCGCGTCGAGCGCAGGTCCTTGCCAACGAGGGGGATGCCGGCGCCGCGCGGGAGCGCCGGTGAGGCCGGCGGGGGTTCCCGGCGCGAGGCCGCGCGTCAGCGGGACGTCGTCCCGGCCGCGCTCCCAGACCTGCTGGAGCGCCCACCGCGGGCCACCGTGGCCTTTGTCGAGGCCGGCCACGTCGATCTCCTTCCCGTGCACGCGCGGTTCGAGGGTGGCTCGTACCCGATCGGGGTCGACCCGGCCGTGGCGCCTGCCCTGGATGGCCGCGAGGTCGCGCTCGTGATCGACGATGGCGCGTACTGGTTCGAGCTGCGCGGGATCTCCGCGCGGGGGCGGGCGCGGCGGCTCGAGCCCGCGCGGCCGGACGCGGAGGGTCCCTTCGCGTGGTATGCCCTCGAGCCCTCCCGCGTCCTGGCGTGGGACTACGGGACCCCCCGGAGCTCCCGTTGACGGCCCCCGTCTGCGACCCGGAGGTCCGCGCCATCCTGCGGCGGGCTACGGGTCGCTCGGGTCGCCACGCAAACGGCGAGCGGGCGGCCCTTCCTGACCCCGCTCTGGTTCATGGTCGACGGGGACGCGCTGGTGATCGCGACGGGGGCCGGGAGCGGGACGAGCCGGAACGCCGTGCGCAACCCGCAGATCGTGCTCCTGCTGGGAGGCGAAGGCCGCGGCGGCGCCGGTCGGCTGCTGGGGGTGCGGGGCACGGCGACGGTCCGGAGAGGGATGCCGCCTTGCCGGGTGCTTTCTGAGGGTGGCCTTCAAGTACTTCCTCAGCCCCCGCGCGCTGGTCGTCGAACTCCGGCACGTTCGGCTCTGGCGGCTGCGGCGGCACTACCAGGGGCAGGCGCGGGGCGGTCCCGCGCATCTCCGCGTCGTGCCCGACCCTCTCGAGTTCGTGACCGCGACGGCCCGCGGCTGAGGCCGGCGCCCCGAGGCCCGCCCGCGGCCGCCCGGGGCGCCGGTCACACGGAAGGGCGCCTCGCCCGCGCGCGGGGAGCGCGGAGGCGCCCATCGGTCCGCCAGGCTCAGGGGCTTGGCGAGGGGGCCGCGGGGCCGGCCTCGGGGCGGCGGGCGTGGTCCTCGCGGAAGAAGCCGTTGAGCTCGGGCATCGGCGTGGCCTCGGCGAATGCCTCGAACCGGCCCTCGGTGGCGAGCTGCCGGGCCGCCCGGATGAACCCGCTCCAGGCCGTGCGCGCGAGCGCACCGCCCACGCTGATGCGGCGGACCCCGAGGGCGGCCGCATCCGCCACCGTGAGACCGACCGGGGCGCCGACCAGGAGGTTGACCGGCCTCGGCGCCACCGCGCGGACCACGGCCTGGATCTGCTCCCGCGTGCGGATCCCGGGCGCGTAGAGGCAATCGGCGCCGGCCTCCGCGTACGCCGTGAGCCGCCGGATGGTCTCGTCCATGTCGCGCACCCCCACCAGGAAGCACTCCGCGCGGCCGGTGAGGACCACGTCGCCGCCCGCCTGGTCGATCGCCCTCCGGGCGGCCCGGATCCGCGCTGCCGCGTGGTCCAGATCGTAGAGCGGGCGCCGCCGGTCCCCGGTCGAGTCCTCGATCGACAGGCCGGCGACCCCCGTCTCGACGCACCGGCGGACGTTCTCGGCGACCCCTGCCGGGTCGTCCGCGTAGCCGCCCTCGAAGTCGGCGTTCACCGGCACGTCGACCGCGGCCACGATCTCCCGGAGATGCCGGAGCATCGTGTCGCGCGGCACCGCGTTGTCGGGCAGGCCGCATGAGAACGCGTAGCCGGCGCTCGTCGTCGCGAGCGCCTTGAAGCCGAGCCCCTGGAGATACCGCGCCGTCCCGACGTCCCAGGGGTTCGGGAGGACGAAGCACCCCTCCCGGTGAAGCTCCCGGAACGCGCGCCGCCGCTCGGCGAGGTGGGCCATGCGCCGGCGCTAGCGGGGCGGCATCCGGCCGGGGGTTTCCCCCGAGTCCGCCCCTCCGCTCTCCCCCCGCTCGTCCGCCGAGCCGCCGGCGAGCGCCGGTGCGGGGCGCGGGGTGGGCCGGCCGTCGGCCACCTGTCCGGCAAGGCGGTGGCTCGCGCGCAGGAACGGCACCCGGTCCAGCACGCGCCGCTGGAACTGCTCCATGTAGAGGTAGATGACGGGGGTGACGAAGAGCGTGAGGAGCTGGGACACGACCAGTCCGCCCACGATGACCAGCCCGAGGGGCCGCCGGGCCGCGCCGTCCGCCCCGAACCCGACGGCGATCGGGACCGCGCCGATCACGGCGGCCAGCGTGGTCATGAGGATCGGCCGGAATCGATCCAGGCTCGCGTCATGGATCGCCGCCGCCGGCCCCTGGCCGCCCTCGACCCGGTGGCGTGCGAAGTCGACGATCATGATCCCGTTCTTCTTGACGATGCCCATCAGCATGAACATGCCGACGAACGCATAGAGCGTGGCCTGCTCGCGGAACAGCACCAGGGTGGCCAGCCCGCCGACCAGCGCGGTCGGCAGGGTCGAGAGCACCGTCAGGGGGTGGACGTAGCTCTCGTACAGGATCGCCAGGATCACGTACATGACGAAGACCGCGAGCCCCATCAGGATCGTGAGCTGCCGGACCGTGTCCTGGAACGTCCGCGCCTCGCCCTGGAGCTCGGCCCGGAGCGCGGGCGGCACCACGCCGGCAGCGGTGCGGGTGATGAAGTCGGTCGCCTCGCCGATCGGCACCCCGGGCTTCAGGTTGAAGAAGAGCGTGACGCTGGTGAACTGGTTCAGGTGGTTCACGGCCTGCGGGCCCAGGACCGGCTTCCAGCTGACCAGGGCGCGGAGCGGGACCAGGTTCTTGCCGTCGTCGGAGCGGATGTAGAGGAGCGACAGGTCCTCGGGGTGCTCGCGTGCCGTGTCCTCGATCTCCAGGATCACCTGGTACTGATCCTGCGGCTTCTTGATCAGGTAGAGGTAGTTCTGCGAGTACGCGTTCCTCAGCATCGCCAGGATCCGGGCCTCCGAGACGCCGTACATCCGGGCCTGGTCCCGGCGGAGGTCGATCTCCAGGCTGGGCGTGTTCCGGAAGAGGTCCGACGAGAGCGACGCGAACCCCGGATACCCCTGGAGGCGCTCCATCAGGCGGCCGGCGGCCTCGTAGACCTGGTCCGGGTTCACGCCCGACACGGAGAAGGCGTACTGGCCCTGGTTCTGGCTGGTCGCCCCGGTGCTGATCTCGAGGACCGGATAGGGGCGCAGGAACGCGAACATCCCGGGGGTCGCCCCCATCTTCGCCATCAGCTCGCCGGCCACCACGGGGATCGGCGGCCGCTCGCCCGGGGGGCGGAGGAACGTGAACGTGATGCCCTGGTTCGAGGACAGGAACTGGCTGTTGCCGGTCATCGTGAACGCGGTGATGACGTTCGGGTCCGAGTGGAGGATTTCGTCGGCCCGGTCCTGGAGCGCGCGCATCTGGTCCGGCGACGACCCCTCCCGGCCCAGGAACACCCCGAACACGACGCTGCTGTCCCCGACCGGCAGGAATGCCTTGGGGACGAGGAGGAACAGCCAGGCGGTCCCGGCCAGGCACGCGGCCCACACGAGCGCCGAGACCCAGCGTCGGCGGAGGAACCACCAGAGCGACCGGCCGTAGGCGGCCAGCACCCGGCGCTCGACGCCGCCGATGACGCGCTCCATCCAGGTGCGGGCGGTGCCGGAGCCGCGGTCGGCGAGCAGGCGCGCGCACATGAGCGGCGTCAGCGTGAGCGACACCAGCCCCGAGGCGAAGATCGCGACCACGATCGTGATCGCGAACTCCCGGAAGATGCGGCCCACCAACCCGGGCATGAACACGAGCGGCAGGAAGACCGCGGCCAGGGACACGGTCATGGAGACGATGGTGAAGCTGATCTCCCGCGCGCTGTGGAGCGTCGCGGCCAGGGCGCCCTCGCCGTGCTCCATCCGGCGCACGGTGTTCTCGAGGAACACGATGGCGTCGTCGACCAGGAACCCGATGGCGAGCGTCAGCGCCATCAGCGACAGGTTGTCGAGGCTGTAGCCCAGGAGCCGCATGACGACGAAGGTGAGGAGGAGCGAGAGCGGAAGCGCCACCGCCGGGATGAGGGTGTCGGTGGCCCGGCCCAGGAACAGGAAGATGACGGCCACGACCAGGACGAACGCCAGCGCCAGCGTGATCTGGACGTCGTGGACCGAGTTCACGATGGTCCGAGACCGGTCGTAGATCGGCGTGACCCGGACCGATCCCGGGAGCTCGGCGTTGATGAGCGGCGCCAGCTCGCGGATCCGGTTCGCGACCTCGACCGCGTTGGCGCCCGCCTGCCGGTACACGGCGGCCACCACCGTCGCGGACGGGACGGTGTAGCCGCGGGCCCAGAACCGCATGGTGACGCGCTCGTCCTGCACGGACTCTCGCGCCCGGGCCACGTCGCGGAGGTAGACCGGCGCTCCGTCGCGGGAGCCGACGATGAGCGAGTTGTACGCCTCGGCCGTCTCCAGCTGCCCCCGCGGCTGGAGCAGCGCGGTGCCGGTCGGGGCGTCGAGCTGGCCGGCGCCCGTCGAGCTGGTCCCGTTCCGGATGGCCTCCGCGAGGTCGTCGATGGAGATGCCGCGCGCCCACATCGCGGCCGGGTCGGCCTTGATGCGGACCGCCGACTTCGCGCCGAAGACCGCGACCCGGCTCACCCCGGGCAGGATGCTGAGCCGCTGGCCGACCTGGGTGTTCGCGTAGTCGTAGAGCTGGCCCGAGGTGACCGAGTCGCTCGTGAGCGCGATGTACATGATCGGCTGATCGTTCGGGTTCGTCTTGGAGAAGCTCGGCGGCGACGGCAGGTCGACCGGGAGGCTCCCGGTCGCCTTCGAGATCGCCGTCTGCACGTCGGTCGCCGCCGCGTCGATGCTCTTGTCGAGCGCGAACTGGAGGGTGAGGGTGACGTGCCCCTGCGTGCTCTTCGACGTGACCAGCTCGAGGCCGTTGATCTGCATGAACTGCCGCTCGAGCGGGGTGGCGATGTTGTTGGCCACGGTCTCCGGACTCGCGCCCGGGTAGTCCGCCTGGACCTGGATCACCGGGTAGTCGACCGCCGGCAGGTCGTTCACCGGAAGCTGGCGGTAGCTCAGCGCTCCGAACAGCATGACGGCGACCGTGAGGACCGCCGTCATGACCGGACGGCGGATGAACGGCTCGGAGAGGTTCAGGACGAGCCCCCGGGCTTCGGAGCGGGCTGCGGGGCGCCGGTCCCGCCGCTCTCCTGGACGCGCACCTTGCCGCCCGGCGCCACCGCCAGGTGGCCCGTCGTCACCACCTGCTCTCCGGCGGCGAGCCCCTTGGCCACCACCACCAGGTCGTCGTGGCGCTGGCCGAGCGTCACCGGACGCAGCTCGGCGGTCGAGTCCGGCCGCACCACGTAGACGAACGGTCCGGTCGCCGAGACCTGGGGGGCCGCGGCCGGCACCAGGACCGCTCCCGGCAGGCGGCTCAGGATCAGGCGGACCTTCACCAGCCGCCCCGGCCACAACCGGCGGCTCGGGTTGGGGAGGGTGGCCCGGAGCTTCACGGTCCCGGTCCCGTCCTGGACAGCAGTGTCGAGGAAGGTGACCGTGCCGTTCACCGGCGCGTCGGGCTCGTCGGGCAGCCGCACCTCGACGGTGGGCGTGCCGTGGGCCAGGTGCTGCTGTACCGCCGTCAGGTCGTTCTCGGTCACCGTGAAGTCGGCGTAGATGGGATCGAGCCGCTGGATCGTGAGCAGCGAGCCGGTGTTCGCAGTGACGACATTCCCCAGGTCGACCAGGCGCTGCCCGGCCCGGCCCGCGATGGGCGCGCGGATCTCCGTGTACGCGAGCTGGAGGCGCGCGCTCTCCACGGCGGCCTGGTCGGCCCGGACCGCGGCTCGCGCGTTCTCGATCGCGGCCTGCCCGGCGAGCACGGCAGCCCGGGCCTGGGCGAGCTGCGCCTCGGCGGCGGTGATCGCGGCCTGGGCGTTGTCGACCATCGCGGTGCTGGCCCGGACGGTCGCCCGGGCGGCCTCGAGGGCGGTGTGGATCTGGTCGTACTGCTCGCGGGCCACGAGCTCCTTCCGGACCAGCTCGGCGTAGCGGGCGTCCTGCACCCGCGCGTTCTCCAGCTGGGCCGCGTCCCGGGCCAGGTTGGCCTGGGCCTGCTGGAGCTGCGCCCGGGCCTGGCCGAGGCTCGCCTCCGCCTGCTGGGCCAGCGCCCGATCCCGCGCGGCGTTCGCCTCGGCCTGGCGGGCCTGGGCCAGGTCGCGGCCCACGTTCGCCTCGGCCTGCTCGAGTGCCGCCTGGAGGGGCCGCGGATCGATGGTGAACAGCCGGTCACCCTGCGCCACCTCGGCGCCATCCTTGAAGTGGATGGCCGTGATGCGGCCCGAGACCTGCGGCTGCACCGAGACGACCTCGCGGGCGACCAGCTTCCCGATCGCGTCGAGGTAGACCGGGACGTCCCGGGTGACGGCCGTCGCGACGACGACGGCAGCGGGGGGGCGCTCGACCGCGCCGGGGGCCTTCTGCTCGCAGCCGCCCAGGGCGAGCGCCCAGAGCCCGGCCCCGACCGGCACGGTCGCGAGCCACCCCCGGGGTGTCCGAAGAGATGCGCGCGTCATCATGCCCCGTCCATGCTACCAGACGATCCATGGGGGAGGAGGGATGCGCCGGTTCGCGGTCCGGTCGGCGCCCGGGCCTCGAGGGCCGTCGCCGAGGCCCGCCGCCTCGGCTCCCCGCCCCGGGCATCCAGGTGGGTCCGCGTCAGCGAGACGGGAGAGAGCGGTCGCGCGTCCCGGCGCCGCGCCCGGCGCGGCGCTTGAGGTTCGCGAACGTCAGCGCTTCGGGACCTTGGGCTTGCCGCGGCCCCAGGCGACCCGCACCCCTTCCGAGGCCTCGAACGCGGTCGTGTCCTTCCGGACGGCCACGTGGGCCGTCTTCTGACGCCGGCGGACCCGCGCCGGCGCGGCCGGGGCCTCCCGCGGAATGCCGGCCTTCGGGGATCGCGGGACGGGAACGGGCGGCGGTCGTCGAGGCATGGAGCCCTCCTCCGATCGGTGCGCGGCGGCGAAGGCGACGACCGCGACGGCGCGGTCGTCACGGCACATGACGTTCAGATCGTGGGAATCGCGACCCGCGGTGCCCGGGATGGGGATCCGCTGCCGGAAGGCGGAGATGCGGCCAGGCGTCGGATCGCGATCGCGCCCGAGCGACTGGAGGTCAGGCCGGACGGTCACGGTCGATCGGCGCGCCCGGCCCGAGGGCCCGGGCGACGGCAAGGCGGAGCTCGTCGAGGAAGAAGGGCTTCGCGAGGTAGCCTGCCGCTCCGATCTCCGTGGCTTCTCGCCGGGCGTGATCGGATGAGTACGCGCTGCACACGGCAACGGGGACCGGTGGCCGCTGTTCTCGCGCGTGCCGGGCGACGGCGAACCCGTCGGCCGGGCCCGGGCAGCCGGAGGTCCGCGAGGACGAGATCCGGCTGCGCGGCCGTGATCGCCGCGAGCGCCGCCGTGCCGGTGTGCGTGATCCGCAGGGAGTACCCCAACCCGCCGAGGTAGCGAGCGCAGGTGTCCGCGAGATCGGCCTCGTCCTCCACGATCAGGATGCGCGCCGGCGACGCGCGGTGCGCGCCGGACTCCCTGCGCTCGTTCCCATGCTCGGTCCTCTGCTGGACTCGGGTGCAGCCTCGGTGCCAGGCCGGACCGCCGCACCGCCTCTCGCACCGCGGGCGTCCGGACGATCGGCAGGCCCGGTGGGCTGCCGGGACCCCAGTTGGGACCGCCGTGACCGGGCGGTCCGAGCGGCCGGGAGGCCGCGCCCGATCACAGCGCGAACCGCACCCGGGCGCCGATGCCCCCCGCCCGCGCGAGCCCGGGGTGCGAATCGACCAGCCACACGCCGCCGCCCGCCGCGATGGTCGCCGTGACGACGGCCTCACCGAGCTCGACCGCGATGGTCCCGTGGCGGCACTGCCGGCAGAGCGCCGCGGTGCCGGGCTGGAGGCCGCCGCAGGCGGAGCACCGCCGGCCGGACTCCCGGAAGGCGCGCAGCAGGTAGAGCTGGTCGACCGCGCCCCGCTGGGCCGCTTCGAGGACGGCGTCCAGGCTCGCCACGGCCCGCCCATCCTTGGCCGCCTCGGTGAGGACGGTGTCCACCGCGCGCGCGAGCGCGGCGCGCTCGCCCGTCGCGAGCGCGGTCAGCGCCCGGTCGACGACGGCCGCCGGGGTCTCGTGCCGCGCGGCCGGTACCGCGCCGGCCACCCGGCTCGCGAGGGGCTCCGGCAGCCGTCGCCGGAGTGCCGCGACGACCTCGGCCGGCCCCGCGAGCACGATGCGCCCCGCGTCGTGCTCGTCGTCCAGCCGGCCCAGGGCCGCGGCTACCGCCTCGAGATGCTGGCCGCGATGCTCGGCGATGTGCCGCTGGTATCGCGACTGGGCGAGCTGCGCCCAGCCGCCCCGGCGGTGGCGACCGGGCACGTCGCTCTCCAGGCGAACCGTGGCGCCCGCCCCACCGATGGAGACTGGCGTGAGCCACGCGCTCTCCGCGTCCACGAACGCGACCACGGTCTCCGGACTCTCGGTCAGGAGCGCGGCCAGGGGACGCAGGACCGGCGCGGGCGCGACGACGAACGTCGGCTCGAACGGGATCCGCGCCGGCAACAGCTCGCGCAGGGTCTCGTCGCCGCCAGCGAAGAGCGCCACGCCGTGCGCCTCCGGATGGCGCGCCTGGCCGATCAGCGCCTCGCCCTGGCCCTCGATCCAGTCGAGGGCCGCGGCGAGGCGCGGCGCTGGATCCGCGGCCCGGGCGTTCCGGACCTCGCGCCGTAGGAAGACGCGCGTCCGCTCACGCTGGTGCTCGTCCCGCCAGTCCGTGTTCAGGTACACGCTCACGACCGGCGTGCGGCCCCCGGTCAGCCTGGCCAGCCGGGGGAGCTGCTCGGTGATGCTCATCGTGGGATCTCCTCGGCAGGCGCCCGCCGCCGCGGCGGCCCGCGCGTGCCGCGCGGCGGCCCTCGTAGGCGTCATCTGGCCCACGGGAGGTGGCCCGGCCGCGCTCCCCGGACGGGATCCGGGATCGGCGAGGTCGGCGACCACCCCCGTCCGCGGGGCCGGACTAGGCCGCCTTGATCGGGATCGCGGTGCCCTTCGCGCCCGCCGCCTTGGGCAGCGTCACCGAGAGGAGGCCGTTCTTGAAGGTCGCGGTGACCTTGCTTCCCTCGACCGCCGCCGGGAGGCGGATGGCCCGGGTGAAAGCGCCGTAGGACCGCTCGGTCCGATAGTAATGCTCGTCCTTGTCCTCCTTCTCCTGCTTCTTCTCGCCCTTGAGCACCAGCACCTGGTCCTCGAGGGAGAGCTGGATGTCCTTGGCGTCCATGCCCGGGACCTCGGCCTTCACCACGACCGCGTCCTTCGTCTCGGAGACGTCGAGGGCCGGCGCCCACTCCCCGATCGCCGGGAACTGGAAGTCCCCCTCCCAGAAGCGATCGAAGAGGCGATCCATCTCCTTCTTCATCGTCGACACGCCGGTCCACGGTGACAATGCTCGCATGTCCGGTCCTCCCTCTTCGGTGATTTAATCGGTTCGCAGAACAGGGAGCAACGACGATGCCATGCGGGAAGGGTCGCGGGGACGCTCGATTACCTCGGCCCGGCCCTGGCGGTCTGGGGCAGGGGCCCCTCGGCTGGGGCGCTGACGCCCCAGGGAAGACGGCCCGCCTGACTGATGGCTCCGAGGTCTCCATCCGGCCGATCCGGCCGGAAGACGCGCCCGCGCTGACGGCACTCTACGACCGGCTGAGCCCCCACACGGCGTACCAGCGGTTCTTCACCGTGATGCGCCGGCTGCCGCCGGAGTGGGCCCGCGTCCTCGCCAACGTCGACTATGACCGCCGGATGGCATTCGTTGCCCTGACGCCCGACGACGGGGTGATCGGGGTGGCCCGCTACCCGTCGGAAGCCGGCGCCGACGAGGCGGAGATCGCGGTCGTGGTCCAGGACGGGTGGCAGGGTCGGGGTCTCGGGACGAGGCTGGTCACCGAGCTGATCGAGTACGCGCGGGGGAAGGGGATCCGGGAGTTCCGCGCCTACGTGCTGGCCGACAACGCGCGCATGCTCGCCCTGCTCGGGCGCGTCGCGACCGTGCTCGATCGCCGGACCGAGTCCGGCATCGTCTCCCTGCGGCTCGGGCCGCCGGCCGCGTCCGCGACGGTCCGGCCCCCCGCGACGCGGCGCGACCGGCCGCACTCGTGACCGCGGGTGCGCGGGCAGCGTCAGGCCGGGGCGATCGCCGGGAACGACAGCGTGAAGGTCGCCCCCTTGCCCGGTGAGGATTCGACTTCGATCGTCCCCCCGTGATCCTGCACGATGCCGTAGCTCACCGCCAGCCCGAGGCCCGTGCCGGACGCCTTCGTCGTGTAGAAGGGCTCGAAGAGGTGCGGCAGGTCGCGGGGGGCGATCCCGGGGCCCGTGTCCGCGATGACGAGGCGGACCCATCGCGGGCGCCCGGGGACGGGGCCGGTCGACACGCGGATCTCGCCGCCCGTGGTCATGGCCTCCCGCGCGTTGGTGAGCAGGTTCAGGACGACCTGCTGGAGCGCGTTGCCGTCGCCCAGGAGCGGCGGGAGGTCGGGATCGAGCGCGGTGATGACGCGGACGTTGTCCGTGCTCAAGGGCTTCCCGGCCAGGAGCAGGGTCTCCTCGACCACCTTGTTCAGGGTCACCGGCTGCCGCTCGCCCGGGGAGTGCCGGGCGAAGGAGCGGAGCGCCTTGGCCACCCCGGCGACGCGGAGCACGTTTCGGTGGACGACGCTGAGGTCCTCGAGGTGCTGGGCCGGGAGCGCCTGGCCCTGGGCGTCCGCCAGCATGAGCTCGATCCGCGAGGAGATGATCCCGAGGGGGTTATTCATCTCGTGAGCCACACCCGCCACGAGCCGGCCCAGGGCCGCCAGCTTCTCGCTCTGGTACAGGATCTCCCGCTGCCGCCGGAGCTCCTCCTCGGTGCGCCGGTGCTCGAGGTGCTGGCCGATGCGGCTCCCGATGTCGCTCAGCATCGTGAGCAGCGCGTGATCCCGTGGCGCAACCTCGCGCCGGAGGAGCACCATGATGCCGATCATGCGCTGGTCGCTCCGGACCGGGAACGCGCACCCGGATCGGAGCTCGAGGCGCGCCGCGGCCGCCGCGCGGACGAACCCGACCTCCTGCGCGACGTCCTCGGCCCAGAGCGCCTCGCCCGTCGCCCACACCCGGCCGGGGATGCCCATCCCCCGCGCGAGAGGGACCTGACGGCCGAGCGTGGCGAACTCTTCGGCGTCCAGGGTCTCCCGGTACCAGATCGCGTCGGATCGGAGGACGTCCTCGTCCACGCGCCAGAACTCGCCCAGGTCCCAGTCCAGGCTCTCGCAGAGCGCCAGGAGGAGGCGGGGGGCGAGGCCCTCCATCGGGCCGGATTCGGCGAACACGCGCGTCACCGCGAATTCCGCCTGCAGGCGCCGCTCGGCCTCCCGGCGCGGGGTGACGTCCGTGATGAAGCTGAGCGCGAAGAGCCCCTCGTCGGTCTCGATGAAGCTCAGGCTGATCTCCACCGGGAAGGTTCGGCCGTCCTTGCGCCGGGCGACCAGGTCGAGGCCCAGTCCCATCGGGCGGACTCGCGGATGGTCGAAGAAGCTGGCACGGTGGGCCAAGTGGGCGCCGCGGAGGTGCTCGGGCAGGAGGAGCTCGACGGCGAGCCCGCCGAGCTCGTCGCGCGCGTAGCCGAACATCTCCTCCGCGCGCTGGTTCGCCCAGACGATCCGGCCGGTGCGGTCGCTCATCAGGATGCCGAGCGGCGAGGTTTCCAGGACCTTCTCGGCCCTGGCCACCGACCCAAGGAGCAACGGGTTCGGCAGCCGACCGGAGCCGCCGGCGACCCCTGGTCGCGGCCGCTGCCTCGCCGCCGCGCCTCGCTTCCCCCGTGGCATGTCGCCCACGCATTCTTCGCCCCACCGCGAGAGCCGTCAAGCACGGCCCTGGCCGAGTCGCGCCCGCTCCTCGATGGGCTGCTCCGGCATTCGGGGATAGGGCGGTCGCGCCTCACCCGCGGAGCCGCCGCCCCATCCGGAGCGCTTGCCCCGGGGAAGCGGGGCGTCGAAATCCTCGCCGCTGGTCGCGTGGATGCGCCTGGCACCCCGATTGCGTCTCCTCCGGAGACCATGGCGCGAACCGTTCTCCTGGTGGACGACGAGCCCGATCTGGTGGCGAACTGCCAGCGGCTGCTCCGGCCGCTGGGATACATCTGCCTGACCGCCGACACCGGGCTCGCCGCCCTCGAGCTGATCGAGAGCCGGAGCCCCGACCTGGTCGTCACGGACCTCCGCCTTCCCGGTGCCGACGGACTGGCGGTCACGCGAGCCGCGCGCGCGCACGGACCGGCGATCCCGGTGCTCCTCATGAGCGCGCACGATTCGTCCGATGGGCGGCGCGCAGCGGCTGAGGCCGGCGCGGCCGTGTACCTGGCGAAGCCGTTCACCAACGCGACGTTCGTCGCGGCGGTCCGCCGGCTCCTGAGCGATGGAGCGACGGTGGCCGAGGCGACGCCGTCGTAGAGGGACGCGCCGGGGCAACCCGGTTCAGGCCGCTCCCGCGTGTCCCGGCGGCGTCTCGCCGCGCGGAGCTGTCCGCCCCGCCTGGGCCTCGGCGGCGGCAATGACCTCGAGTCCTCGCAACAGGGCGTCGGGATTCAGCGAGATGCTGGTGATCCCGCGCTCGACCAGGAAGCGTGTGAACTCCGGGTAGTCGCTCGGCGCCTGGCCGCAGATGCCGATCCGCCGGCCGGCCGCCCGGGCCGCCTCGATGACCGCGCCCACCATCGCCAGGACCGCCGGGTTCCGCTCGTCGAAGATCGGCGCCACGAGCTCGGAATCGCGGTCGACGCCCAGGACGAGCTGGGTCAGGTCGTTCGAGCCGATCGAGAACCCATCGAACACCTGGGCGAACTCCCGGGCGAGGATCACGTTCGACGGGATCTCGCACATCACGTAGACCTCCAGGCCGCGCTCGCCGCGGCGGAGGCCGTGCTCGGCCATGAGCGTCACCACCCGCTGTCCCTCCTCCGGCGTCCGGCAGAAGGGGATCATGAGCTTCACGTTGGTGAGCCCCATGTCGTCGCGGACTCGTCGCATCGCCCGGCACTCCAGCGCGAACCCCTCGCGATACCTGGGATGGGCGTACCGGGAGGCGCCCCGGAACCCGAGCATCGGGTTGGCCTCGGCCGGCTCGAACTCTCGCCCGCCGATCAGCCCCGCGTACTCGTTCGACTTGAAGTCCGAAAGCCGCACGATCACGTCCCTCGGGTAGAACGCGGCCGCGATCGTCGCGACCCCCTCGGCCAGCCGGTCGACGAAGTACCCGGCGCGGTCCGCGTAGCCGTCGGTCAGCGCGTCGATCGCCGAGCGGGTGGCCGGATCCGTCACCCGCTCCGGGTGGAGGAGCGCCAGTGGGTGCGCCTTCACGACGCTGGCGATGATGAACTCGATCCGGGCCAGGCCGACCCCGTCCGCCGGCAAGGTTCCCAGCCGGAACGCCTCTCCGGGGTTCCCGACGTTCAGCATGACCCCGGTGATCGGCCGGGGGAGGGTGCCCAGGTCCACGATCCGGCGCTGGAAGGGCACCGCGCCGCGGAAGACGGCCCCGTCCTCGCCCTCGGCGCAGCTCACGGTGACGGTCGCGCCCTCCGGGATGGTCTCCGTGCCCCGCTCGGTCCCCACGATGCACGGGACCCCGAGCTCTCGGCTGACGATGGCGGCATGGCAGGTGCGGCCGCCACGATCCGTGACGATCGCCGCCGCCCGCTTCATGATGGGTTCCCAGTCGGGATCGGTCATGGGCGCCACCAGAACCTCGCCGGGCTCCAGGCGACCCAGGTCGCGGGGATCCCGGAGGCGCCGGGCGCGGCCGACCCCGATCCGGTCCCCGATCGCGCGACCGGTCGCGAGCCGCTCGAAGCCGTCCACCGGCCCGAGGGTGAACACCTCGATCTGGGGCCGGCGTTCGGCGCGGTGCACCGTCTCCGGGCGCGCCTGCAGGATGTAGAGCCGCTCGTCCTCCCCGTCGCGCGCCCACTCGATGTCCATCGGGACCGCGCGGCCGACCTTCGCGGAGTAGTGCGCCTCGATGGCGAGGGCCAGGCGCGCCAGCTCCAGCACCTCGGGATCGCTGAGGCTCGGCCGGAGCCGTGCGCCGGCCGGGACCTCGAGCCGGACGGGGGCGCCCTCCGGGTCCAGGCCGAGCTTCCAGATCTTCTGCCGGACGGCGCGCTGCAGGATCGCCTGCTGTCCCGCGCGGAGGGCCGGCTTGAACACGCGGAACTCGTCCGGGTCCAGCTCGCCCTTCACGATCGGCTCGCCGAGCCCGTAGGCCGCGTTGATGACGACCACGTCCGGCGAGCCGCTGTCGGGGTCGATCGTGAACATGACCCCGGCGGCGCCGGTGTCGGCCCGGACCATTCGCTGGACCGCGACCGAGAGGCGGACGGCCAGGTGATCGAATCCGTGCTCCACGCGGTACACGATCGCGCGATCGGTGAACAGGGACGCGAAGCAGCGCCGGCAGGCCTCCAGCAGCCGCTCGGGCCCGCGCACCCCCAGGAACGTCTCCTGCTGGCCAGCGAAGCTCGCCTCCGGGAGGTCCTCGGCGGTGGCGCTGGACCGGACTGCGACCGCGGGCTCGACGCCGGTCTCGCCCTGCATGGTCGCGTACGCGTCGCGGATCTCCTGGTCGAGGCCGGCCGGCCACGGCGCCTCCAGGAGGAGCGCGCGGGCAGCCATCCCGGCCCGGGCCAGGGCCGTCACGTCCTCGCCGGAGATCCCGCGCACGAGCGACTCGAGGCGAGCCCGAACCCCCGCGCCGTCGAGGAGGGCTGCGTAGGCCTCCGCGGTGACGGCGAACCCGTTCGGGACCCGGACGCCGGCCGCCGCCAGCTCGCCGTAGAGCTCCCCGAGGGAGGCGGTCTTGCCCCCGACGAGCGGGAGATCGCGAAGGCGGATGTCCCGGAACCAGCGGATGTACCGCGGCACTCAGGGTCTCCGCGCGTAGATCCACACCGCCGTCCCCACGACCAGCGCGACCACCGCCGCCACGATCGCCCACTGGTCCTGGATCGCCTGGACCATCGCCGCACCTCCTCGGCGCCGAGGATCCCCGAGCCCCGGGCCTTCGTGCTTCGTGAACGTCAGTCCCCGGGGGTCGCCGCGCGCCGGTCGTTCCGGCCCGTGCCGACCCCGCCTCCCCGCCGGCAGCGGACCCCCGCCGGGCGGTCGTGGAGCGGTCCGGCCCGGACGCTCGGACCCGGCGACTCCGCGGTCGTCAGCGCCGTCGCCACGGCGGCGACGAGGGCGGACGGAGATGCCGGGCGCGAGGGCCCGGGGACGCTGCCGCCGGTGCGTCACCCGGCGGGTGCTCAGCTCGATGGATCGTCGCCCGCCGCGTCGCGTGCCAGATGCCAGTAGTGCCGGTCACGGTCCCGCAGGATCTCCCCGGACGTCCGCACCTCGGCGTCGGCGGCCTGCGGGACGCCGAGCGCCTCCCCGATCTCGTCCACGACGTCCTGGTCGGGCGTCGCCACGCTGCCGCCGACCGCTTCCTCCCCCGAGGCGGCCGCCCGCTCCCAGTCGGCATCGGGATCGCCGCCGGTCAGGCGACACGCCGGCGCGGCCGGGAGCTCGGCATCGCCCGCGAACTCGTCGGCCCGGGGACTCATGATGGGGGGCAACCGCTGCGGGACGTCGGGCCGTCGGGCACGGCGGGCCTTCTTCTCCATGGCTGATCCTCCGCTCGCGCGTGCTCAGTGCGACATGAGAACCGGAACCGTCATGTGCTGGAGCAGGTGGCGGGTCACTCCGCCGAGCACCATCTCCCGCACCCGGGAGTGCCCGTAGGCGCCCATGACGATGAGATCGGCGCTCCGATCCGCGGCCGCCGAGAGGAGCACGTCGCCGACCGAGATGTCGATCGCGTGCGTCACCGATGCCTCCGCCTGGATGCCATGGCGGGCGAGGTGGAGGGCGATGTCCGCCCCGGGCAGCCGGCCGGCCCGGCCGTCGTCCGGGGGGTCGATCGAGAGCACGGTCACGGTCTTGGCGCCGGCCAGGAGCGGCATCGCGTCGTGCACGGCCCGGGTGGCCTCCCGGCTGCCGTTCCAGGCGATCAGGACGCGCTCGCCGACCGTTTCGAAGGTGCCGTAGCGTGGCATCACCAGGACGGGCCGCCCCACTCCCAGCGCCAGCTCCTCGGGGAGGAACGCGAGCTCGCCCGGCCCGTCGGCCAGGTCGACCCCCTGGCCCACGATCGTGAGGTCCGCGTAACGGGCATGGAGCTTCACGGTCGAGATCAGGCTGCCCTCGGCCACCCGCCACTCGTGGCGGACGCCCTCCCGCTGCGCGTGCTCGCGGAACCGAGCCTCGGCACTTCGCGCGCGCTCCGCCAGCTGCCGCTCCTGCTCGGCGTAGAACGCGGGCGGGAGCTCCGCCTCCAGGTAGCCGGGGAGCGGGGAGGGCACCATGACGTGGAGCCCCGCGAGGTGGGCCTCCCGGCTCGCGGCGAGCGCGACGGCGATCTGGAGTCGCGACGCGCAGGCCGGATCGTTGTCCACGTACACCAGCAGGTCCTTGAGGCTCATCGCTCGTCGTCCTCCCTCGCGTTCTTCGGATCCGCGGGCAGGTGCGTGACCATGGCGGACCGTGCAACGGGGGTGCCACCGAGGTGCTGGCCTGTCGCCGGGCCGGCTGCCGGCGGTCGCCGGCACAGGTATCCCGTCGTCGCCCCACGTGGGGCACTCGAGCCGCTCGGGTGAGAGAGCCCGGGCGCGGGACTCCCGGTCCCGCGGGAGTCGCCGACGCGCCGGGCGTGGCATCGCGGTTGCTCCGTTCCCACGCGGACATGAACGCGCCGTGCGGCGGCGACGCGTGGGCGATGATCCTCGCGGGAGGGGAGGGAGTTCGCCTGCGCCCTCTGACCCGACGGATTGCCGGCGACGACCGCCCGAAGCAGTTCTGCCCGCTCCTCGGGGGCGAGACCCTGCTCGCCCGGACGCGTCGGCGCGCGGCCCTGGCCGTGAGCCCCCGGCGGACGGTGTTCCTTCTCACCGAGAGCCATGAGCCCTTCTACGCGCCCCTCCTGGCCGACGTCCCACCGGAGCGCCTGGTGGTGCAGCCCTCCGGTCGCGGGACCGCGCCCGCGATCCTCTACGGTCTGCTCCGGATCGCCGAACGTGGGGGCGACGATCCCGTCGCCATGCTGCCGTCCGACCACTACGTCTCGGACGACGCCCGGTTCATGGAGCACGTGGAGGCGGCCTTCGCCGCGGTGCGCCTCCGGCCGGAGCTGATCATCCTGCTCGGGATCCAGGCGGACCGGCCGGAGCCTCAGTACGGCTGGATCGAGCCGGCCGGCCGGCCGCTGCTGGAGTGCGGCGGCCACCCTGTCCATCGCGTGCGCCGTTTCTGGGAGAAGCCGCCCCCCGCCCTCGCCGAGCGCCTCCTCGATCGCGCGTGCCTGTGGAACAGCTTCGTGGTCGTGGGGCGCGTCCCCGCGCTGCTCGCGCTCATCCGGGCGAGCGCCCCCGCGCTGGAGGGCGCCTTCGCGGCGGCCTGGCGGCGCCGGGCGGTGGACGGGGCAGGCGATGCAGTGCGGCAGCTCTACCGCGAGCTGGCGCCGGCGGACTTCTCGGCGGACGTGCTCGCCGCCAGGCCAGCGAGCCTCGCGGTCCTCGCCGTGCGCGGCGTGGACTGGTGCGACTGGGGCGAGCCTGGCCGGGTCCGGCGGACCCTGGCGCGGCTCGGAGGCAGACGCGCGTCGCCGGAGCCGCGCGCCGCCGCGGCGGCGCGCACGGACCGGTCCGCATGATGCCGCGCCGAAGCGGGGCGGGGGGCGATCGGCTCGCGCCGGATCTGTCGCCCGGGTGGCCGCGAGCGGGGACCGTCGGGATCGCGCTGGCGGCGATGGCCATGGCCGCGGGTCTCGCGGGGCTCGGGGCGAGCCTCCGCGCCACCAGCCGGGCGATCGCGGAGCTGACCGCGGGCATCGAGCGCGAGCGGCTCGGACGCGAGGCCCTGGCCCGCGAGATGCTCGCGGACCGGACCCGTCTGGCCGCGTACCAGGCCGACGTCCGGAACCTGATCGCGGCCGGACGGGCTGAGGTCACCGCCGTGGAACGGACGGTGCAGGCGCTCGAGGCGGAGCGCCTCGCGGGCGAGCGGATCATCCGGGCCTACGGCCCCGGGGTGGCCCTCCTGCAGGGCACGCTGGTCTACGAGGACCGCGAGGGGCGGCCGCTCCGGTACTCCACGGACGCGGCTCACCGGCGTCGCGGGGAGCCGCCGGCCGGTCCACGGATCAGCCTGGACGGGCGCGGCGACGTGGTCGAGTCGACCTTCCTCGGGACCGGCTTCCTGGCCAGCCGCGACGGCGCGGTGCTGACGAACCGCCACATCGCGTATCCGTGGGAGCGGGACGACGAGCTGGGCGACCTGCTGGAGCAAGAGGGGCTCACCCCGCGGGTGGTGCAGCTCCGCGCCCTCTTCCCGGGGGTACCGGAGCCCGTCGCGCTGAGCGTCGTGCGCGCCTCCCGGGACGCTGACGTCGTGGTCCTGCGAGGTCGCGTACCGACGTCGGTCCCGGTCCTTCCGCTGGAGCGCACCGGGCAGCTGGCGATCCCAGGACGCTCGGTCATTGTCCTGGGGCATCCCGGGGGCCTCGAGCTTCTGCTGGCCCGGGTTGACCCGGCGGTCCTGCGCGCGCTGATCGGACCCGACGCAACCGCGCTCGGCGACACGACCGTCCCCGTTCCGGCGCTGCTCGAGCGCCTGAACCGTCTCGGCCAGATCCGCGCGTACGCGACGTGGGGCCACCTGGCGGACACGCGGCCGCACCAGCTCGCCCACGACGCCGCCACGAGCATCGGCGGCAGCGGCGGCCCGATCTTCGCGACCTCGGGGCGCGTGATCGGCATCAGCACGGCCGTCGTCACCGGCCTCGACGGGGCCGCGCTCGGGACGCCGATCCGATCCGCGCTGGCCCTCCTGGACTCGGCCCGCCGCCCGGCGGCGCGGCGGCCGGGACCGTCGGGCGCTTCGACGCCGTCACTCGCGCCGGGTCCGAGCCGATAGGCGCGCCGGAGGGCGAGGCGTCGCGCCTCCGGCTGCGAAGATCGCACATGGAGCCGGCGCGGCGCCCGTGGCTCGTGACATCGCGGCCTGGCGGGGAGGGCCGGGGCGGGGGGCCGCGGCCGGCGCATCCCGCGCGGCGGCCGACATGAGCCCCTGGAGCGCCAGCGTACTGAGCGTGGTCGTCGTGAGTTTGGTCTCGCTCGTCGGACTCGCCACCATGCCCCTCACCGAGGCGGCCATCCGGCGGGTGGCGGGGCTCCTGGTCAGCTTCGCCGTCGGCGCGCTGCTCGGCGATGCCTTCATCCATCTCATCCCGCAGTCGTTCCACCCGGGCGAGCCGACCCTCTCGGCGTCGCTCCTGGTCCTGGGCGGGATCCTGCTGTTCTTCGTCGCGGAGAAGCTCCTCCGACACGAGCACGGGCCCCTCCACCGGCACCACCATCCCGCTGCGTCGACCCGACCCGAGCTGGCCGCGATCAACGTCCTCGGCGACGCGATCCACAACTTCATCGACGGCATGCTGATCGCCGCCAGCTACCTGGCGAGCCCGACCCTCGGCGTCGCCACGACGGTCGCGGTGCTCTTCCACGAGATCCCGCAGGAGCTCGGGGATTTCGGGATCCTGCTCCACAGCGGCCTCACCGTCCGGCAGGCGGTCCTCGTCAACCTGGGGTCGGGCAGCGTCGCGGTCCTCGGGACGGTCGGCGTGCTGGTGGCCGGGGGGGTCTCGGTGGCCGCCGTCACCACGGTCCTGGTGCCGATCGCGGCGGGGGGGTTCGTGTACATCGCCGCAGCCGACCTGATCCCGGAGCTCCAGCACGAGCGGAGCCTGCGCGGCCTGCTCGCGCAGGCGACCCTGATCTTGCTCGGAATCGGGGTCATGGGGGCGCTGACCAGCCTCGAGTGATCCCGCGGCCCGGGCGGCTTCGGGGCCGCGGCGGGCCGTCGGAAGAGGGGCCGGACCGCGCCGGGGCGACGGCCGGGGGCCCCGTGCCGGCGCGTGGCGTCATGCTACAGTCTGGAGGGCGGAATGCGCGGGCGTGCCGCCAGGGCCAGCGATGCGGCGCGGCGGCGACGCTCCACCCGCGGCGGAGGTGAGCGCGACGGTGCGCGTGTTGATCGTCGACGACGAACCGGATGTGGTCGCGAACTGGGCGCGGGTGCTGCAGCGCGACGGGCACACATGCGTGGCGACCACCGACGGCGAGCGGGCGCTGGGGCTGCTCGAGAGCGAGCGGCCGGAGATCGTGCTCACCGACCTCAAGATGCCTGGCGTCGACGGGATGCAGGTCCTGACCCGCGCGATCGACCTGGATCCGGACGCCGTGGTGATCGTGATCACCGGGCACGGGACGGTCGAGTCCGCGGTGCAGGCCATGCGGGCCGGCGCATTCGATTACCTCCTGAAGCCGCTGCCCTCCAATGACGTGCTCAGCCTCGCGGTCGAGCGGGCGCGCGAGCGGCGGCGCCTCGTCGAGGAGAATCGCCGGCTCCGCGAGCCCCTGGCCTCGCGCGCCGGCTTCGACGACATCGTGGGCAAGGGCCCGGCGATGGAGGCGGTCTTCGATCTCGTCCAGCGGGCAGCCCGATCCGACGCCAACATCCTGATCCAGGGCGAGTCGGGCACGGGCAAGGAGCTGATCGCACGGGCGATTCACGCCAACAGTCCCCGCGCGGCCGAGATCTTCGTCCCGGTCGACTGCGCCGCGCTCCCGGACGCCCTGCTGGAGTCGGAGCTGTTCGGCCACGAGCGCGGCGCATTCACCGGCGCCGACCGCGCGAAGCCCGGGATGATCGAGGTGGCGGATCGCGGCACGCTCTTCCTGGACGAGATCGGGGAGCTCCCGCTCGCGCTGCAGCCGAAGCTGCTCCGCGCGCTCCAGGAGCGGCAGATCCGACGCGTCGGCTCCACGCGGTTCCTGAGCGTGGACGTCCGGCTGGTCGCCGCCACGAACCGCGACATCGGGGCGCTGGTGCGGAAGGGCGAGTTCCGCGAGGAGCTCTTCTATCGCGTCAACGTCATCACGATCGCGCTCCCGCCGCTCCGGGAGCGGGCGGGGGACGTGAAGCTCCTGGCCCATCACTTCTTGCGTCGGTACGGTCGGAACCGGGAGCGCCCGCTGGAGGGGTTCGAGCCCGAGGTGCTCGGTCTGCTGCAGGCGTACTCGTGGCCCGGCAACGTCCGCGAGCTGCAGAACGTGGTCGAGCGAGCCTGTGCCCTGGCCGACGGGCCGGTCATCCGCGCCCGTGACCTGCCCGAGCACGTCCGGGGCCGCGGCCGGCCAGCGCCCGCGACCCCCGGCAAGGACCTCCCGCTGGCGGAAGCCCGCGAGATCTGGCTCCGCGGCTTCGCCCAGGAGTACCTGACCGATCTCCTGCGGCGCCACGGCGGGAACGTCTCCCAGGCGGCCAAGACCGCCGGGGTGGACCGGAAGACCCTCCACCGCCTGCTGGCCCGGCACGGGATCCGTGGCTGATGCCCGCCCGCCGCCCGATCCGCCGGGGCACGCCTCGGCCCTGGCGGGTGCCGCCGACCGCTTCGTGCCGGCGCCGAGGCCCCCGGAGCTCAGCCGGCGGTCATGCGAGCGGCGCGGCGCCGGTCGCCAGCAGCCGGCGCGCCGCGTAGTACTTCTTCGGCCGCCGCCGGCTCTCCCGGAGCCGGTCCCGCTCCTGCGCGAGCTCGCGCTCGAGGACCGTCACGGCCTCGTCGAACGCCCGTCGCGCGGCGGTGGCGGTCTGCTCGACGCGCAGATCGGCCCGCCCGGGGCGTCGGACCGTGAGCGCGCAGCGCATGGCGCGACCGCCCTTCGGGCCGTTGTCGTCGAAGAACGTCGCCAGGGCCGTCACGGGAGCGGGCAGGCCCTGGACCGCCGCCGCCAGCTTCGTCGCGACGCGGGTACGCAGGGCGCCGTCGACCGGGATCCCGCGGATCTCGAGCTTCATCGCATGCTCCTCGCTTGAGGGTGCCCGCGACCCGGGTCGGACCGGGTCGCGCGTCGTCACGCCCCGGGATCCACCGCGAGGATCGCGGTTCCCCGGATCAGATCCCGCCGGAGCTGGACCAGGGCGTCATTGGCCTCCTCCAGCCGGAACGCTGTGGTCTCCGGCCGGATGGGGATCGCGGCGGCCTCGCGGAAGAGCTCCTCGCCGTCCCTCCGCGTGTTGGCCTCGACGCTGGTCAGGACCTTCTCGTGGAACAGGCACTCCGCGTAGGCCATGGTCGGGACCGGGCTCAGATGGATGCCGGCGATCGCGACGGTGCCGCCCTTGCGCACCGCCCGGAGCGCGACAGGCACGAGCTCGCCGGCGGGAGCGAAGAGGATCGCGGCATCGAGCGGCTCCGGCATCGCCTGGGCGGCCTGGCCGACCCACTCGGCCCCCAGTTGGCGGGCCAGGGCCCGATGGCTCGCCCCGCGCGTGGCGACGAAGACGCGGCAGCCACGGTGGCGGGCGATCTGGATCACGATGTGAGCCGAGGATCCGAAGCCGTACAGGCCCAGCCGGCCGCCGGGCGGCACCGCGCTCCGCCGGAGCGCCCGGTACCCGATGATCCCCGCGCACAGGAGCGGGGCGGCCTCCCGGTCGGAGAAGACGGGCGGGATCGGGTAGGCGAACGCCTCCGGCACGAGGGCGAGCTCGGAGTACCCGCCGTCGGCGTGGTAGCCGGTGTAGCGCGAACGCTCGCAGAGGTTCTCCTGGCCCGCCCGGCAGAACTCGCACGTCCCGCACGTCCAGCGGAGCCAGGCGATGCCGATCCGATCGCCGATCCGGAATCGCTGGCAGCCGGGCCCGAGGGCGTCCACCGTGCCGACGACCTGATGCCCGGGGATGAGCGGCATGCACCGCGGCGGGAGGTCTCCCTCGATGACGTGGAGATCCGTGCGGCAGATCGCGGAGGTGCGCACACGGACCCGGACCTCGCCCGCGGCCGGCGCCGGATCCGGGACCTCCTCCAGGCGGAGGGGATGGGTGTCGATGAGGGCCTGGCCGTGGAGCCGCATGGCCCTCATGCCGGCCTCCTGCGCGCCATCCTTCGCCCGGCCCGGGCTGCCGGCGCGGACACCGGGTGCGGTCGCTCTTCCGTCGAGCCGAAACCCGGGCCGCGGGGATCGCACTCGGCGCGAAGCTTCTCCGCGAGGAGCGCGCGCATCATCGCCCCCCGCAGTCTGACCTCGGATGCGACTGGGTCATGCTCCTCCGCGCGCCCGGTTGCCGGCGCGCCGCTCGGAGGTGCAACGCGGGTGCCACTGGTGGGACCAAGGCAGGCCCGTTCGAGGCCCCGGGCCCGCGCCCCTGGCCCCTTCGATCGCTTCCCCGGAGTGCCCCGGCCGCACCCCACCTGTGACACGCTCGCCTCAGCGAACCAGCCGGCGGCATGCACGCTCGCCCTCCCGGAAGCTGCGAGTTATCGCCGCGGTGCTGCCGGCCCCGGCAGGTTGCGCTCCCCGAACAGCCGGTACGCTCCCTCGAATACCCGGGAGCCACGCTCAGCCCTTGATGTTCCCGATCGGGGTCAGGCTCACGACGGGGCGCGACAGGTCGAGGCGTGCCAGGACGTCGACGACGGCGCCCAGGTCCTTGTAGGCGAGGCCCGCCTCCTCGGCGACCCCCGCCGCGGACGCCGCCCGGACGATGATGCCGCGCCCGGCCATCTCGCGGAGCAGGGTCTCCCCGCGGACGCGCTTCTTCGCCTGGGCCCGTGACATCGTACGGCCCGCCCCGTGTGCCGTCGACCCGAAGGTCTCGGCCATCGCGCGCGCCGTCCCCACCAGGAGCGCCGACCCGGTCTCCATCGACCCGCCAATGATGACCGGCTGACCCACGGCGCGGTAGTCCTCCGGCACGTCGGGGGCTCCGGGACCGAAGGCCCGCGTGGCGCCCTTGCGGTGCACCAGGAGATCCACCGGCCGGCCGTCGACCTCGTGGCGCTCGAGCTTCGCGGTGTTGTGGCAGACGTCGTAGACGACCTCCAGGCCGAGCTCGTGCGGGGACCGGCCGAACACGGTCGCGAACACCTCCCGGACCCGATGCGTGATGACCTGGCGATTCGCGAAGGCGGCATTGGCCGCGGCGGCCATCGCGGCGAAGTAGGCCTGTCCCTCCGGCGAGCGGAACGGCGCGCAGGCCAGCTCGCGGTCGCGCACCGTGATGCCGTACCGGGCCATCGCTCCGTCGAACTGCCGGAGGTAGTCGGACCCGATCTGGTGCCCGAAGCCGCGCGACCCGCAGTGGAGCATGATGCACACCTGGCCGACCCGCTCGATGCCCAGCACGCGCGCGGTCCCCGGATCGTGGAGGCCGGTGGGGGGGACCACCTGCACCTCGAGGTAGTGGTTCCCCGCGCCCAGCGTGCCGAGCTGGTTGAGCCCTCGCTCGACCGCCCGTGGGCTGACCGCCGCGGGGTCGGCGCCGGGAAGACAGCCGCCGCCCTCGATGTGTGCCAGGTCCTCGGGCTCGCCGTAGCCCCGGCGGACACACCACCGCGCGCCCTCGCGCATCACCTCGCCGAACTCGGACTCCCGCAGGCGGACGAACCCGTGGGCGCCGACCCCGGTCGGGATCGCCGCGAACAGGGCGTCGACCAGGGCACGCAGCCGCGGCTGGACCTCGTCCTCGGTGAGGCTCGTCCGGATGAGCCGCATCCCGCAATTGATGTCGAACCCGATGCCGCCCGGCGAGATCACACCCTGATCCTCACAGAACGCGGCCACTCCGCCGATCGGGAACCCGTACCCCCAGTGGCCGTCGGGCATGCACAGCGCCGCGCGGACGATGCCGGGCAGGCAGGCCACGTTCGTGATCTGCTCGAAGACACCCTGGTCCATCGCCCGCAGGAGGGGCTCGGAGGCGTAGATGCGCGCCGGCACCCGCATGCCCGGCTTCGTCTGCGTCGGGATCTCCCACACGCCGTCGGCCACCCGCACGATGTCCATGTCCGTCCTCTGGCTCAAATGTCGATTCGCTCAAATGTCGATGACGACCCGCGCTCGCCATCCGGTCTCGTCGGCGGTGACCCGGAGCTGGTGGAGCGTGACCGCCTTCGGGTCGGCCCGGCGCTCGGTGCCGGCGGGGTCGATCACGCCGCCGCGGACGGAGGCCGCGAGGCGAACCGGCCCGTCGCCGCTGATCCGCACGCGCGCCTCCGGGAACACCTCGCGGTCGCGGTCCTTCCGGAAGATGAGCTCCCCCAGCCAGTCGAACAGGAGGAGGTCCACCTGGGCCGCCTCGAGCTCGATCGTCCGCTCGACGGTCACGGGGAGCGTCCCGGGATCGATCATGAGCTCCGCGAGGGCCCGGGCCGCCGTCTCGAACAGATCGCCGGCGTCGCGGCCCTCGATGTCCATCGCGCAGTCCGCCAGCGCGACGTCCTCGACGACCGTGTAGCGTCCCATCAGCGGGTCGGGCTCGTCCGGGGCCGGGCCGCCGGCGCGTCGGGAACCGGCCGGCCCAGGGCAGCAACCGCCTGGTGGAGGCCGTCCGCGATCTGCCGGGCGGCGGCGTCGGGCGGGGTGCCGGGGGCCGCCAGCCGCGCGGGGTCGAGCGGGGGTCCGACGCGCACCGTGATCCGTCGGAACCGCGGCCAGAGGGCGCCTCTCGAGAGCGCTTCGAACGTCCCGCCGAGGTGCACCGGGACGACCGGTCGCGGGAACCGGTGGAGCAGGAACCCGACGCCGGCCCGGAACGGCAGCAGCACCCCGGTCCGCGAGCGCTCCCCCTCGGGGAACCAGATGAGGGAGTGCCCGCGCGCCAGGGCCGCGGCCGCCAGCGCGAGGCTCGGCGTCGCCCCGCGCTGCTGGTACACGGGGAGCACCCGCCAGAGGCGGCTCAGGGCGCGCATCGGCGCGTTGGCGAAGGCGACCCCGGTCCACCCTCCCCAGTAGGTTCCCTCGAGGCGGCGATGGCCGAGGGCAGCCGACAGGGCCAGCGGGTCCAGGAAGCTCACGTGGTTGGCGACCAGCACCCACGGCGGGTCGGGCACGTGCTCGAGCCCGACCGTGCGGAGACCGAAGAGCCCGCGCACGAGCCACCCGTTCAGGCGCATCAGCGCGCGGGACAGGACCTGCTGGCCCGGGCCGAGCGGCGAGAGCCACCGGGTGTCGGCCGCCGAGAGCACCCGCTCGGGGGCGTCCCACCACGTCGCGGGCGACGCGCCGCGGGACCCCGGCGCGGTCGCGACCTCGTGGAGGAGGTCGCGCACCGTCGCGATCCGGCCGACGGCTGCCTGGTCGAGCTCGACGCCTGCCTGTCGCTCGATCTCGAGGCCGAGGTTCACCCACGCCAGCGAATCGATCCCCAGGTCCAGTCCGAGGCTCACGTCCATGGTGAGCCGGCGGTCCGGATAGCGGCGCGCCAGCCACGTCCAGACCGCCGCGGCAGCCGGGTGGTCCAGCACGGCGCGGTCCGCCTCCCCCATGGCCTCGACCGGAATCGCCCCGCCGTCGTCGTCGCTCTTCTGGATGCAGGCGCGTGCGTAGAGCGGGGGGAGCGCCCGCCGCGTGAGCTTGCCCAGGCGCGTTCGGGGCAGGGGATCGCGTGTGATTGCGACGTCGACCACCCGCTGGTACGACGGGAGCCGCAGGTTGACGGCAGCCACTGCCTCCCGCACCGCTGCCACGACGTCGGCGCGTCCCGCCTGCTCGATCCGCGCGAGGTCCGGCAGGGCGAGCCCGACCAGCCGTCCGTCCTCCTGCAGCAGCGCAAACTCCCGGAGGAACGGATGGCGCTGGAACGCCGCCTCGACGCTCTCCGGCTCGACGTTCTCGCCGCCGCCGGTCACCAGCATCTCGTCGATGCGCCCGGTGATGTACAGGAACCCGGCCGGGTCCACGTGGCCAAGATCCCCCGTCCGGAACCAGCCGTCGGGGGTGAACGCCGCGCGCGTTCGCTCGGGGAGGTTCAGATACCCGTTGAAAACGCCCGGACCACGGGCCTGGATCTCTCCCTGCGGGGCCGGCACGCCCGACACGGGGGCGACGCGGAGCGCCGTTCCGGGCACGGGCCTGCCCGCGCTCGTCGGCCGTCCGCTCCCGGGCAGGTTCACGCTCAGCAGGGGCGAGGTCTCCGTGAGCCCGTAGCCGCTCGCGACGTCCCAGCCCAGGACCATCAGCTTCCGGGCGACCACCGGCTCCAGCGCCGCCCCGCCGGAGGTCAGGAGCCTGAGGCGCGACCCCAGCCGCGCGCGGAGCGGCCGGAACAGGGCCCGTCCCGTCCGAACGCCGACCGCCGGCGGCACCGCCATCAGGCCCCGGACACCGGCGCGGAACACCGCGGCCGGCCCGGGTCCCCGCGCGGCCAGCTGGGTGTCGATCGCCGCCAGGAGCGCCCCGAACAGCCGGGGCACGCCCACCACCACGGTGACGTCACCCTCGTGGAGGGCACGCAGGATCTGCGGCCCGGTCAGGGCGGCCGGCAGCACGAGCGGCAGCCCGAGCGCCAGCGGCGTGAGCGCGCCGACGACGAAGGGGTACACGTGGTGGAGCGGGAGCGGCAGGCACACCCGGTCGTCGGGAGCGACCAGGCCGATCGCCTCCAGGGTGACGACCTGGTACGCGAGGCTCCCGTGAGTCAGCGGCACGCCCTTCGGAGGCCCGGTGGTCCCGGAGGTGTAGAAGATCGCCGCCGGGTCCGTGGACTCGCGGCCCGGCAGGGGAGTCGCCGACCGCGGCGTTCCTTCGGCAGCGTCCTCGTCCGGGTCCGCCGCCTCCGGCCGGAGCAGCCGGAGGCCGGGGACGAGCCGCGCGACCCGCATGGCGCGGTCATCCGCGCTGAAGGCCAGGCGCGCCGCGCTGTCGACGAGCGCGTGGGCGAGCGGCTCGTCGGTGAACTGCGCGTCGAGCGGCACCAGGACGCCGCCTGCCCGGATCACCGCCAAGGCCGCGATCAGCCACTCGGGGCCATCCGGCGCGAAGAGCGCCACGGGGTCGCCGGGGGCCAGCCCCTCCGCGATGAGCGTCCGCGCCCGCGCCTCGACCACGCGGGCGAGCTCGCGGTAGCTCCACTCGCGGCGGTTGGACGCGCCGAACGCCACGAGAGCGGGGCGGCCCCCGAACCCGGCGAGGCGAGCGACGATCGC
>DASRDR010000289.1:0-5482 GCA_035652475.1 Candidatus Methylomirabilota bacterium
GGGCCGCTGACGAAGCGGACCGTGCGCGCCCAGCTGGTGACGATGTTCCAGGTGAACCAGCAGCTCCGTGCGCGGGTGCGCATCGACGAGGTCCGGCTCGTGGGTCCCCAGGCCTGGGTCTGGTCGACGGGGGACGTGTCGGGCCAGCTGGCGTTCGTGAACCAGTGGGTGGGGCTCTTCGTCTGGGAGCGGGAGCTCGAGATCGCGCGCCGCGAGGGCGGCGCCTGGCGGCTCTACGGCTACCAGCAGTAGCCGGCACCGCCGCGCCGGCTAGTCGAACCCCCAGCTGAAGATGCCGGTCGGCGTCACCTCGACCACCACCGAGTCGCTGTCGCCGAGCGCGGACTCGGTCGGGTACTGCGGGTACTTCGCGTAGAGCCGGCGCCGGATCCGCCGGAACGTCGCGTCGCGCGCGTGCACGCGCGCCATGCCGGTGACCACCAGCCCCCGGAGCCCGTCCCAGGCCTCGGAGTACTCGTCCGCGCTGATCGCGACGCGGGCGTTCGCCCGTAGGTTCTCGATCTTGCGCCCGGTTGTCGCCGAGGCGAAGTACACGCGGCCGTCGTCGACGACGGGGCACACCGGCACGACATGGGGCGTGCCCCGGGCGTCCGCGGTGGCGACGTGGATGATCCGCTGCAGGCCCAGGAACTCGAGGTGCGCCTTCCGCAGTCGCATGCCGCGCTGGCCGGGCGCCGGGCTGGCTACCCCTCGCCGAGCAGCTCGCGGTTGATGTCGATCTTCGCCGCGGCCCGAGCGGCGGACAGCCAGGCCTGCCAGAGCCGGGTCCGCTTGTCCCGCAGCAGCCGCGCCTCGAACTCGCTCCGAGCCTGCTCGAACCCCGCCGCGGGCCGCTCCCGCTCGAGCAGCTTCACGACGTAGAATCCGCCCGGCCCCTCGACCGGCCCGCCCGCGCCGCCGGCCGGCAGCGCGAGGGCGACCGGCCCCAGCGCCTGGCCGAGCGGGCGGTCGGCGAGCGGCTCCGCCCGCGAGAACGGCCCGACCTCGCCGTAGGTGGCGCCCTGCCGCGCGAGCGCGCGCAGGTCCTCGCCCTTGCGGATCGCGGCCAGCAGCGTCTCGGCGCGCTGGCGCGCCGCCGCTTTCGCCTTCTCGCGGCGGACGGCGCGGAGCACGTCCTCGCGCGCCTCGCCGAGCGGGCGCAGGCGGGCCGGCTCGCGGCCGACCAGCCGGACGATGGCGTACCCGCCGGGGATCTGGATCGCGCTGCTCACCCCGTCGGGCGGGAGGGCGAAGATGGCATCCGAGACGTCCGGGACGCGCCCGACGCCCTCGACGGCGTCGCCGCGCCGGAGCGGCCCCGCCTCGCGCACCGTGAGGCCGAGGCGGCGGGCCTCGGCCCCGAAGTCGGCGGCCGCCAGCAGGGCGCGCTGGGCGTCCTGGGCCTTCTCGCGCAGTGCCTTGAGCTGGGCCTCGGCGATCAGCGTCGCCCGGAGGGTCCCGGCGACCTCGCGGAGCTCCTTCTTGGATCCGGGGACCACGTCCAGCACCTTGACGACGTGGTAGCCGAACGGCGTCCGCACGGGCCCCCCGAGCTCGCCCGGCTTGAGCGTCTGGATGAGCTGGTCCAGCTGCGGCACGAGCTCGCCGGCCGCGATGAGGCCGAGCTCCCCGCCGCGACTCCCGGTCCCCGGATCCTCGGAGACCTCGCGCGCGACCTGCGCGAAGTCGGCACCCCCGCGGATCCGCTGGAGCGCCGCGTCGGCCTTCGCGCGCGCCTGGTCCTCGGCCGCGCTCCCCCCGACGGTCGGGACCTTGATCAGGATGTGGGCGACCCGGCGCCGGGGCGGCTGCTCGAACTGGCTGCGGCGCGCCTTGTACGCCGCCTCCACGTCGGCATCGGTCACCGTGGGCGCCGGCAGGCTGGTGCCCGGGACCACGGCCACGAGCACCGTCCGCCGCTCGGGCTGGGTGAACTCGGCCGGGTGGGCGGCGTGGTAGGCCTCGAGCTCGGCGTCGGTCGCCGCGAGCCCCTCGCCGTCGCCGGCCGGCACCAGGAGGTAGGCCGCGCGCACGCGGCTCCGCTCGATTTCCCACTGCTGGCGCACCTCGGCCTCGGTGACGCGGGCGCCCTCGGTGATCAGGCCCTGGAGCCGCCGCCGGATCAGCTCGCCGCGCAGCTCCGCCTCGAACTCCGCGGGCGACAGCGGCGGCTGCGCGAGCGCCAGCACCCGGACGTAGCGCTCCCGCGAGAAGCGCCCGCCCTCCTGGAAGGCCCCGATGCGGAGGATCTGGTCCGCGAGCTCGGCGTCGGTGACCGCGATGCCCTCGCGGGCGGCCGCCTGGGCCACCAGCCGCTCCTCGATCAGCCGCTGGGCGACCTGCTCCCGGAGCCGGAGCGCCCGGATGGTCTCCTCGCTCCAGCGATCTCCCAGCATCTGCCGCGTCTGCTCGACGGCCGCCCGGTAGGCGCGCTCGAAGGCCACTGCCGACACCGCGTCGCCGTTCACGGTGAGGACCGGCTTCTGCCCGCCCTGACGGGCCCCCGAGGCGCCGAAGTAGGCCAGGCTGACCACGAAGGCGAGCAGCACCGCGGCGAGCAGCCAGGGCGCCACTCGCCGCATCCAGGACATCATCGCCATCGGGTCCCTAGCCTACCACACGCCTCCTGGGCCGCCCGGAGCGGGGGGCCCAGGCCGGCGGCGGCGCGCCGCGGCGGGGGCTCAGTGCAGGAGGAAGTAGAGGACGAACGCGGCCGCGACCGCGTAGAGGAGGGGGTGGACGTCGCGGGCCCGGCCGCGGGCCAGCTTGATGAAGACGTAGCTCACGAACCCGGCGCCGATGCCGTTGGTGATCGAGTACGTGAAGGGCATGAGGGTGGTCGTGAGCAGCGCCGGGAATCCCTCCTCGAGGTCGTGGAAGGGGATCTCCCGGACCAGGGCGGACATGAGGTAGCCGACCACGATCAGCGCGGGCGCGGTCGCCTCGGCCGGCACGATCCCGGCCAGAGGAGCGACGAACAGCGCCAGCCCGAAGCAGATCGCCACCACCACCGACGTGAGCCCGGTCCGGCCACCGGCCGCGACCCCGGCCGCCGACTCGATGTACGTCGTGGCCGACGAGGCACCCGCCGCCCCGCCAGCGACCGCGGCCAGGGAGTCGACCAGCAGCACGCGCTGCATGCCGGGCAGGCGCCCGCTCCGGTCAAGCCAGCCCGCCTCGGCGCCGATCCCGATCACGGTCCCCACCGTGTCGAAGAAGTCCGAGAGCATGATCGAGAAGACGGCCAGCGCGGCACCGAGGACGCCGAGCCGCGTGACCGCCTCGAGCGTGAGCCCGGCCCCGAGCGTCGAGAAATCGGGCCAGGCGACCAGCCGGCCCGGGATCACCGCGACCCCCGGGGTCGTCCAGACCTGGCCGCCGCGCGCGGCGTTGACGACGATCGCCAGGAGCGTCGTCCCGACGATCCCGACCAGGAGGGCGGCCCGCACCCGGAGCACCAGGAGCAGCACGGTCAGCGCGAGACCGGCCACCGCGACCGCGACCCGGGCGCTGGTCAGCGCCCCCAGCGTCACCGGGACCCCGCTGCCGGGCTTGACGATCCCCGCGTTCACCAGCCCGATGAACAGGATGAACAGCCCGATCCCGACCGAGATCGCGCGCTTGAGCGCGAGCGGGATCGCGTTGAGGATCGCCTCGCGTACCCCCACCAGCACGAGCACCGTGATGGCGACGCCTTCCAGGACGATCACGCCCATGGCGGCCGGCCACGGCAGCTTCTGGGTCGCGATCAGCTGGAACGCCACCACCGCGTTCAGTCCCATGCCGGAGGCGATCGCCAGCGGGTAGTTGGTGACGAGGCCCATCGCCGCCGTCATGACCGCGGCCACCAGGCACGTCGCGGCGAGCGCCGGCACGAAGGGCACCCCCTGCGGCTGCAGCGCCGGGATCCCCGCGAACGACAGGATCGCCGGGTTCACGAAGATGATGTAGGACATCACCATGAACGTCGTCAGCCCCGCGACCACCTCCGCGCTGGGTGTGGTGCCGCGCTCCTGCAGCTTGAAGCAACGCTGCAGCATCAGGGGCCCTCGGCCGCCTCGCCGTCGCCCGTTGCGGACGGCTCCTCCGCCGCCTCGGCCGGCCCGCCGCCGATGCGCGGCTGGACGCGCCGCGCCAGGGTCAGGAACCCGGTGTGCGCGACCATCCGATGCGCTGGCCGGACCGAGGGGCCGGCGATGTGCCAGGGCCGCAGGAGGGTCTCGAACGTCTCGGCCAGCGCGAACGCGGGGTGGGCGGCCAGCGCCTCGTGGGTCCGCTGCGCCTGGGGCACGGTCGGGACGTACGCGCAGAAGATCCCGCCCGCCCGCAGCGCCGTCGCGGCCGGCGCGACCATCTGCCACGGCTCCGGGAGGTCCAGCACCACGCGATCGACCTCGCGCTCGTCGAGCCCCGCGTAGACGTCCTGGAGCCGGACGGTGAGCGGCACGCCGGGGCCGAGCCGCGCCTCGATGTTGCGCTGGGCCCGGCGGGCGAACTCCTCGCGCACCTCGTAGGAGACGACCCGCCCGCCGGGTCCGACCGCCCGCAGCAGCACGAGCGTGAGCGCGCCCGAGCCGAGCCCCGCCTCCACCACGGTCTGGCCCGGGCCGATGTCGGCGAAGAGGCAGATCGCGGCCAGGTCCTTCGGGTAGATCACCTGGGCCCCGCGCGGCATCTCGAGCACGTACTCGGCCAGGGTCGGCCGGAGCGCCAGGTACCGGGTCCCGCGCGAGGTCGCGACGAGGGATCCCTCGGGGGCACCGATCAGTGCGTCGTGGCCGATGAAGCCCTTGTCCGAGTGGAAGGCGTGGCCGGCCCGGAGCGTCACCAGGTGCCGCTTGCCCCGGCGCACGTCGACCAGGAGGATCGCCTCGCCGGGGCGCAGGCTCGCGTCGTCGGCCATCACGGGGAAGCGTCGGCGCTGGGGTCCGGCATCACGCGAACGCGTCCAGGCCGGTGATGTCGCGCCCGACGATCAGGGTGTGGATGTCGTGGGTCCCCTCGTACGTCACGACCGTCTCCAGGTTCAGCAGATGGCGGATCACCGGGTGCTCGTCCACGATCCCCGCCGCCCCGAGGATGTCCCGCGCCAGCCGGGCGGTCCGGAGCGCCATCCACACGTTGTTCATCTTCGCCAGCGACACCTGCTGCGGGCGCGCCCCCGGCCCGTCCTTGAGCCGGCCCAGCTGCAGCGCGAGCAGCTGGGCCTTGGTGATCTCCCGCACCATCCAGACGAGCTTCTGCTGCACCAGCTGGAAGCCGGCGATCGGCTTGCCGAACTGCACCCGGGTTCGCGCGTACTGGAGCGCCCAGTCGTAGCACGCCATCGCGGCCCCGATCGCCCCCCAGGCGATGCCGTACCGCGCCTGGCTCAGGCACGCCAGCGGCGCCTTGAGGCCGGCCGCCCCGGGGAGCCGGTTGGCGAGCGGGATCCGGCAGTCCTGGAACGACAGCTCGGAGGTGACCGATGCCCGCATCGAGA
>DASRDR010000290.1:0-10405 GCA_035652475.1 Candidatus Methylomirabilota bacterium
TGCAGCCGGATGTCCGGCGCGGGGTCACCGACCTTCGGCATCTCCGCCATCGCTCGCTCCTCCCGGTGACCGCCCGAGGCGGGCGTCACCTTCCTCCGGCCGCGTCGCGCGCGTGGCCGGGCCGGCGGCGCCACAGGACGGCCCGGTGCGCCTCCAGACAGTTGTCCCGGTACCCCAGGTACTCGGCCGCGGTCACCGCGCGGCCGGTGTCGAAGACGGCGCGGAGCCGGTCGCGGAACCGCGGCTCCCGCACCGCGTGGTGATCGACGATGACGCGGCAGCCCGTCTCGCCGATGATGCGGACCAGGTTCTCCACCCCGTGCCGGATCACCTCGGCGCCGACCTGCGCGGCGAGATACGTGGGCGGCCCCGAGACGTACAGCAGATCGGGTCGCTCGCGGATCAGGTACGCCGCCGCGACCGGCGAGGCCGGGCCCTGCAGGTCCGACGCGTGGACGAACCGCATCCCGTCGTCGACGGTGACCGCCACCACGTACCCGAACCCCGAGCCCTCGCGGCCGTGCGGCAGCGCCGGCGAGAACCGGAGCGTCACGCCGTCCAGTTCGACCCAACGCCCCTCGGCCGGCTCGAGGCGGCATCCTGCGGCGATCGCCCGCCAGAACTCGCGGCCCGTCGCCGCCTGGTGGGCGTCGATCATCCGCCGGGGGTCCTTCGCCCAGACCTGCCGGCCCGCGTACAGACGCGGATCGAGCTGCACGTGGTCCTGATGGAAGTGGCTCACGACGACGTGGGTGGCCCGGACCGCGTAGGTCTCGATCCGGCTCCCCGCCCGCGCGAGGGCCTCCGCCTCCTCGGGGCCCGGCGCCAGGTCGTACCGCCGCGGCGAGAGCGTGGCCCCGGGGTCCACCAGCAGGCGAAGCGGACCGGTCTCGACGTAGGTGGCCATCGAGCGCGTGCCGAGCGAGTCGGCGGCGAGCGGCATCACGCGCACGCGCGACGCCCTCGCCCCGCGCGCCGGGGCCTCACGCCGGCGCGGCCCCCGCCGCCCGGCGCTTGAGGTCCTCGACGCGGCCACCGGTCACGCGACAGAGCTCTCCCGGCGTGATGGGGAAGACCGCGTGCGGCGTCCCCGCCGCGGCGATCACGCGCTCGAACGCCAGCAGGTCGCGGTCGATCAGGACGGGCAGCGGTCGCGCGTGGCCCACCGGAGGGACTCCGCCGATGGCGTACCCGGTCACCGCCCGCACGGTGTCGGCGTCCGCGCGGCGCACCGCCCGACCGGTCACCGCGGTGAGCCGCTGCTCGTCGGCCTGGTTCGCGCCGGACACCAGGACCAGGATGGGATCGCGGTCGGCCAGGAAGACCAGCGACTTGACGATCTGCCCCACCGCGACGCCGCACGCGGCGGCCGCCTGGGCGGCGGTGCGCGCGCTCTCCGCCAGCACCAGGACCTCGGTCGGCACCCCGAGGGCGCGGAGCACCTCCTGCACGCGGGCGGCCGCGGGCGGGATCATCGGAGGAGATCCGGACGGAACCGGCGCCCGGGGCCGGCGGCGGGTCGGCCCCGCCAGCCGAACCGCGCGAGGTCGACCCGGTCGCGCGTGAACCGGACGCCCTCGCCCTCCAGGAGGAGGCGCTGGCTCAGCATCCCGCTCCCATCGCCGCGCCGGCTGATCGCGCCGCGCCCGTTGACGACGCGGTGCCACGGCACGCCGCCCGGGCACACCCGCATCGCCTGCCCGATCGCCCGCGCGGCCCGGGGGGCGCCAAGCCACGCCGCCAGCTGCCCGTAGGTCGCCACCCGCCCCGCCGGGATGCGCCGCACGAGAACGTACACGCGCTCACGGAGCGAGGACGCCTCGGCCACCCGCAAACCCGGCGAGGGCGCATCAGTGGACGAGCGCGTCGTCCTGGCGGCCGCCGGCGCCGTCGGCCCCGAACTGCAGTGCCCAGAGCGTGCGATAGAGCCCGCCGCGGCGGAGGAGCGCCTCGTGTCCGCCCTCCTCGACCAGGCGGCCCCGCTGGAAGACGAGGACGCGGTCGGTGCGCTGAATGGTCGACAGGCGATGGGCGATGACGACGCTCGTCCGGCCGGCCAAGAGTTCGTCGACGGCATCCTGCAGCGCGCGCTCGGTCTCGGGATCGACGCTCGAGGTGGCCTCGTCCAGCACGAGGACGAGGGGATTATACACGAGCGCCCGGGCGATCGACAGCAGCTGCCGCTGCCCGTGCGAGAGGTTGGCGCCGCGCTCGAGCACCGCGGCGGCGTAGCCGCCCGGCAGCGTCCGCACCAGCGCGTCGGCATGAACGCGGCGCACCGCGGCCTCCACCGCCCCGGGCGGCACCGCCCGCCCGAGGGACACGTTCTCCGCGACCGAGCCGCTGAACAGCACCACGTCCTGGAGCACGAGGCCGACGTGGCGGCGGAGCGCGATCAGGTCCCACTCGCGCACGTCGATGCCCTCGACCAGCACCGCCCCGCGCTGGACGTCATAGGCGCGGATGAGGAGGCGCGCCAGCGTCGTCTTGCCCGACCCGGTCGCCCCCACCACCGCGACTCGCTCTCCGCGCCGGATCCGGAGCGTCACGCCCTCGAGCGCCCAGGGACGCGGCTCGCCGGCCGCCGCCGCGCCGTCCTCCCCCTCGCGGGCCGGGTAGGCGAACCAGACGTCCCGCAGCTCGATCGCCGGGGGCGCCTCGCCCGCCGCGGCGCCGTCCCGGGCGGCCGGCGGCGCGGGGACGCCGAGGCCAGCCGGGCCGCCCCGCTCGGGCGGCGTGTCCAAGAGCGCGAAGACGCGCTCGGCGCCCACGATGGCGGCCTGCATGACCGTGTACTTGGCGGAGGCGTCCCGGATCGGGAGGTAGAAGCGCTGCGTGTACTGCATGAACGCCACCAGCCCGCCGAAGGTGAGCGTTCCGCCCAGGATCTCGAGGCCGCCGCGCCACAGCAGCACGGCCACCACGATGGCCCCCGCGGCCTCGATCGCCGCGTACAGCGCGGAATCCAGGCCCATCCGGTGGAACTGGGCGCGGCGGTACTCCTCGTTCCGCGCGGCGAACTCCCCGGCCCTCACCGCCTCCAGCCCGAACAGCTGGACGACGGACATCCCGGCGATGGACTCCTGGAGATCGGCGCTCAGGCGGGCCAGGCGGGCGCGCATGGTGCGGTAGGCGCGCCGGATCGGCCGCCGGAACCCGGTGCCGACCGCGACCACCAGCGGCATCACCGCGAACGTCACCAGGGCCAGCCGCGCGTGGAGCCACAGCATGATCGCGATCACGCCGGCCAGCGTCAGCACGTCCCCCACGATGGCGACCACGCCCGCGGCGAACACCTCGCCGATCGCTTCCACGTCGCCCAGGACCCGCGTCATCACGCGCCCGACCGGGTTGCGGTCGAAGAACGCCGCCGGCAGCTGCTGGACGTGGGCGAAGAGGGCCGCGCGCAGGTCGTGGACGACACGCTGCCCGGTCCAGGTGGCCACGTAGACCTGGGCGTATCGCAGCCCGTACTGCGCGACCAGCGTGGCGAGGAACAGGAGCCCGACCCGCGAGAGCCCGGCCCAGTCGCTCCGGAGGATGTGCCGGTCGATCGCGAGCTTCACGAGGTACGGCTGGGCCACGTCGAGCGCGGCCAGCGGGACGAACAGCCCCGTCGCCAGCGCGACGCCCTGGCGATACGGCCGCGTGTAGGCCCAGACGCGCCGGGCGAGCCGCGCGTCGTAGACCCGCCCGGTGGTCTGCTCGTCGTCCGGCTCGAGGCCTCTCATCCGGCGGCCAGCGCCCGCTCGAGCTGCTGCCGCCGCCAGAGGCGGGCGTAGAGACCGTCCTGCCCCAGGAGGGCCTCGTGCGTCCCCTCCTCCACCACGCGCCCGCCGTCCAGCACGACGATCCGGTCCAGGGCCGCCGCGGCCCGGAGCCGGTGGGTGACGACGAGCGCCGTCCGCCCGCGGATCCGGTCCCGCAGCCGGTCGAGGATCACCGCCTCCGTCTCGACGTCGACCGCGGCCAGCGCGTCGTCGAGCAGCAGGATTCGGGGCTCCCGCAGCAGGGCGCGCGCCAGCGTCGCCCGCTGGCGCTGCCCCCCCGAGAGGGTCAGCCCGCGCTCCCCCACGACCGTCTCCCACCCGGCCGGGAGCTGCGCCAGGTCCCCGGTGAGGCTGGCGACGGCGGCCGCGGCGTCGAGCCCGGCGGCCGGAGCGGCGAGGAGCACGTTCTCGCGCAGGCTCCGCGAGAACAGGAACGGCTCCTGCGGCACGTACCCGATCGCGCGGCGGAGATCCGCGAGCCGGATCGCGTGGATCTCGCGGCCGTCGACGAACACCGTGCCCGGCGGCGGATCCCACAGCCGGGCGAGCAGCCGGAGCAGGGTGGACTTCCCCGCGCCGGTCGGCCCGACGACGGCGAGCGAGGTCCCGGCCGGCACGCGGAGGCTCACGTCCGCGAGCGCGGGCGGCCGCTCCGCGGTGTAGCGAAAGGTGAGGTGGCGGACCTCCAGGTCGCCCGCCAACACGGGCGCCGGCCGGGCGAGCGGCCCGTCGGCGATCCACGGCCGGGCGTGGAGGATCTCGGTGACCCGGTCCATGGCCGAGAGCCCCCGGCGGACGACGGCCAGCACCCATCCGAGGGCCAGGGTCGGCCAGGCGAGGTACGCGACGTACCCGGTGAACGCGACCAGCGCCCCGAGCGACAGCCGCCCGGCGACCACGGCGCCGCCCCCGACCCAGAGGACGACGAGCGCGCCGACTCCGCTCATCACCCCCAGCACCGGCGCGAACGTGCCCTGGGTCCGCGCCTGCCGGAGGACCCGCGCCAGGTACTCCCGATTCAGCCGGCCGAACGCCTCCACCTCGCGCGCGCCGAGGGTGTACGCGCGCACGACCGACATCCCGCTCAGGTTCTCCTGCACCTTGGCCGACAGCCGCGCCAGCTGCTCCTGGACGGCCAGGGCGTCGGCGTGCGCCCGGGCGTTGTACCGGCGCGCGGCCCCGACCAGCAGCGGATACGGGGCCAGCGCGACCACCGTGAGCCAGGGGTCGATCCGGAGCATGGCGGCGAGCGCGCCCACGTAGACGATCGCCGTGTTGACGAGCGAGAGGAGCCCGAACCCGACCAGCATCGAGACCGCCTGGAGATCGTTGGTCACCCGCGACATGAGGTCGCCCGCCGCGCGGGCCTGGTAGAACGCCGGCTCCAGCCGCAGGAGCCGCTCGAAGGCGTCGCGCCGGATCTCCGTCTCGATCGTCTGCCCGACCCCGAGCAGGGCGAGGCGCGAGGCGGTGCGGACGGCGCCCTGGACGACGGCCAGGAGCACGACCAGGAGCGCCCCCTGGACGACGGTCGCCCGCGTCGCGACGCGGCCCCCCACCCCGGCCAGCGCGTCGATCACGTCCTTGGTGACCCACGGGATCAGGAGGGCACAGCCGTTCGTCGCGAGCAGCAGGACGATGCCCACCGCGTACCGCGCCCGGTGCCGGAGAAGGTACCGGGCCAGAACGGACACCGACATCCTCGCGAGTATACCGGCCGGCCCCGCGGGCGGCAACGCGCGCCACGCCCTCCGCGCCGCCGCGCGTTCGCCCCGCCCCGGCTGCTGCGGCCGGGCCTCCCGACCGTGTGGTACGCTCCGGTCGTGAGCGCGAGTCCCTTCCGGGCCGTCGCCGTCGACGCCGCGCGCGCCGCCGGGCGGGTCCTCGCCGCCGAGCTGGGCGGGGTGCGGCAGATCCGTCGCAAGCGGTCCATCATCGACCTGGTCACCGAGATGGACCACCGCGCCGAGGCCCTGATCATCGAGCGCCTCCGCGACGCCTTCCCCGACCACGCCGTGCTGGCGGAGGAGAGCGGCGTGACCGACGGCCGGGCCGAGTACCGCTGGCTCATCGACCCGCTCGACGGCACGACCAACTACGCCCACGGCCTCCCGATCTTCGCCGTCTCGATCGCCCTGGAGCGGGCGGGCCGGCTCGAGCTTGGGGTGGCGTACGACCCGAGCCGCGACGAATGCTTCGTGGCCGAGCGCGGGGCCGGCGCCACCCTCGACGGCGAGCCGATCCGCGTCTCCGCCGTCGACGTGCTCGATCACGCGCTGCTCGTCACCGGGTTCCCGTACGACATCCGGACGACCGCCGACACCAACCTGCCGGAGCACGCCGCGCTCTCGCTCCGGGCGCAGGCGGTCCGCCGCCTGGGGTCGGCCGTGCTGGATCTCTGCTACGTGGCCTGCGGGCGGCTGGACGGCTTCTGGGAGCTGAGCCTCGGGCCCTGGGACATGGCTGCCGGCGGGCTGATCGTCCTGGAGGCGGGCGGCCGGATCACGGACATCCACGGCCAGGCGTGGCGGCTCGACGGCCCCGGCGTCCTCGCCTCCAACAGCCTGATCCACGACGCGCTCCTCGCCGGCCTGCGCGGCGCCAGGGCGAGCGCCCGGTGACCGCGCGCGCGCCCGCTCCCCATCCGCTCCCGGTCCACGTGCGCACGATCCGCGTGGAAGCGCTCGAGGCCGCGCCGGGCCGGGACGGGGCCGGGCTCAGCCTCCACGGGGTGCTGGAGGACCGCCGGCCGCGGGGCGTGCCCGAGGGGCTCCAGCACGCCGGCGACGTCATCCATCACATGGAGGTCACGCTCACCGTCGCCTGGCCGTCGCTCGTCGTCACCGCCATCGAGGGCACCATGGGGACGTTCCCGTACCCCGGCGTGTGCCCGGCCGCCCTGCCGCCCCTCCAGACCCTGGTCGGCGTCGCGGTGAGCCGCGGTTTCACCCGGGCCGTCAACGAGCGCATCGGCCGCGAGCGCGGCTGCACGCACGTCGCTGCGCTGATCCAGGCGATGGGCCCGGTCGTCCGCCAGGCCGCCGGCGCTGCGTTCGGGTTCGTCGCGGCCGGCGGACGGGGCCCGACCCCGTGGTTCATCAACTCCTGCCAGGCCTGGCGCGAGGGCGGTCCGCTCCACCGCGCCCTGCTGGCCGCCGAGGCTCCCGCCGCCGACTGACGGCCGCCGCGCACCCTCGCGGTTGTCGGCGCGGCGACCGGGGGGGCATACTGCTCCCGAGGGAGGCGAAGCCCTTCCCCTCCGCGATGGAGGACGTAGCCGGGAGGAGCACACGGCCATGCGCATGTACGTCGCCGGCGAATGGATCGACAAGCCCGAGACGATCCCCGTAGAGAACCCCTACGATCGCTCCGTCATCGACACCGTGCCGCGCGCCGACCGGAGCGATGTCGAGCGCGCGCTCGCCAGCGCCGCCCGCGGCGCCAAGGCGATGGGCAAGCTGTCCGGGTACGAGCGCTTCCAGATCCTCCGCAAGGCCGCCGAGCTCATCGCAGCGCGCCGGGAGGAGCTCGGCCGCACGATCAGCCTCGAGGAGGGCAAGATCCTCGCCGAGGGCCGGGCGGAGGCCGGGCGCGCGGTCGAGACGATCCTGGGCTCCGCCGAGGAGGCCAAGCGGATCCACGGCGAGACGATCCCCGTCGACGGCGCCCCCGGCGGCGCCGGCCGGCTGGCGTTCACCCTTCGCGTGCCGTGCGGGATCGTCGTCGCGATCAGCCCGTTCAACTTCCCGCTGAACCTGGTGTGCCACAAGGTCGGTCCGGCGATCGCGGGCGGCAACGCGGTCGTCGTGAAGCCGGCGACCGACACGCCGCTGTCGGCGCTGAAGCTGACCGAGATCCTGCTGGAAGCCGGCCTGCCGCCCGAGGGGATCCAGTGCCTGACCGGGCCCGGCGGCGAGCTGGGGGACCTCCTCGCGCGCGACCCCCGGGTCCGGAAGATCACCTTCACCGGCAGCCGGGAGGTCGGCGAGCGCATCTGCCGGGCGGCCGGCCTCAAGCGCGTCACGATGGAGCTCGGGTCCAACTCCCCCGTCATCGTCATGCCGGACGCCAACCTCGACCGCGTCGCCGAGGCGGTCGCCGCGACCGGCTACGCCAACGCCGGCCAGGTGTGCATCTCCACCCAGCGCGTCCTCGCCGCCGGACGGGTCTACGGGGACTTCCTGGACGCGCTCAAGCCGCGCGTCGAGGCGATCACGACCGGCAGCCAGCTGGACGAGCGGGTCCGGATGGGGCCGATGATCCGCGAGCGCGACGCGGCGCGGGTCGACGAGTGGATCCGCGAGGCGGTCGGGGCCGGGGCGCGGCTGATCACCGGCGGCCACCGCCAGGGGGCCGTCTTCGCCCCGACGGTCGTCGCGGACGTGAAGCCGGAGATGCGGATCTCGGCCGAGGAACTTTTCGGGCCCGCCGTGGCGGTGACGCCGTTCGACGACATCGACCAGGCGATCGCCCTCGCCAACGACACGCCCTACGGGCTGTCGGCGGCGATCTTCACCGAGAGCGTGGAGCATGCGATGCGGTTCGCGCGGGACGTGCAGGCGGGCAACCTCCACGTCAACTGGGGACCGCAGTGGCGGGCGGACCTCATGCCGTACGGGGGCCTCAAGGAGTCGGGGTTCGGCAAGGAGGGCCCGCGCTACGCCGTCGAGGAGATGACGGAGCTCAAGACCGTGGTCCTCCACCTGCGCGGCTGATCCCGGCGCGGTGGCGCGAGCGGACCCTCAGGGCGCTTCCCCCGGGGTCGACGCGGCGTGCGGCAGTCGATCCCGGGGCCCCGCCTGCGCCTCCGACCGCGGGTCCGGGAACCGCGTCCGGAGCCGCGCCCCGGTGCGCGCCGCCGGCTGTCAGCCCTCCCGCGTGATCCGGAACCGGCGGCCCCCGACCACCAGGACGGGCTCCGGCGAACCCGGATCGGGCTCGAGGTGGACGGCGAGCTGGAGCCACGCCGCCACGGAGACGCGCGCCCGGAACGCGCCTTGCTTGACCCGGCAGTGCGGCACGCCGTGCCGATCGAGCGTCAGCGTCCCGGGGTCGAGCGTCTCCACGGTGCCGTCCCCCAGGTGAGCCTCGAGGTCCCCGGCGCCGCTGACGCTCGCCCGGACGACCACGAACGGGGCGTCGTCGACCTGGACGGGGACGCGCCGGGGCCCCACCTGGAGGTAGTGGACGTCGCCCTCGACCCGCAGGTTCGCATAGAGATTCCGGAGGACGCCCGGGTGCGTGACCTCGAGGCCCTCGTGGAGCCAGGCGCCGTCGCGATCGATCCGGAACGTCCCCGGCGGGATCGCCCCGGGTTCGAGGTCGGGTCCGGTCACCCCGCGGGGGCCTCGGCGCCGCCGAAGCTCACGCTCGCGAAGGACACCGTGCCCGCCGGATCGGGCGCCTGGCCGTAGCGCAGGACCCGCCCGCGCACGCCGCTCACCAGGGTCAGCAGCCCGTAGATCGGGGACAGCCCGCAGACCCGGTTGCGATCGCGCTGGCGAAGCGCCTCCTGGAAGAAGCCGGCAGGGTCGCCGGCCTCGGCGTGCGCCAGGAGCGCCCGGTCGTCGGCTTCCACCCGGGCGAGCTCGGCCGGTCCGAAGACGCGGGCGTCGCCGAACCGCGGCCCGACGTGCGCCAGATCCGCGCCCGCCACGACCGCCCAGCGGCGCCCCGACGCCGCGAGTGCGTCGGCCAGCGCCGCCAGGCCGCCGGCGATCTCCGGGACCGTCGCCGGGTCCCGCCCCGCGGCGAGGCACTCGTGGACGAAGCTGGCGAGCACGGGGACGATCCGGACCTCGCCCCCCCGCCACGCCCGCGGCCGGAGGTACTGCAGCCACACGGCCTGGAACTCGACGGAGTGCTCGCTCCGGTGCGCCGGCTCGGCGGCGAGCAGGTCGCCGGGGGCGCGGCGCCGGAACGCCTCGACGACCTCCGTGTCGATCGCGAGGGGGCCGAACGGGGTCTCGTACGCCTTGGTGGTGACCGCGAACGCATGCCCGTCCAGCCCGGCGTGCGCGGTCCCCAGGACGACGACGCACTCGGGCGGCTCGGACTCGGCGAGCGCCCGGTACGCCCACCCGTACGCCGGGCCGCCCCGGGCGAAGTCGATGTGGGGCGCGATCAGCCCCCGGACCCGCGCTCCGGCCGGCCCCCGGGGAGCCCCCGGACCGTCGGGAGCGGTGAAGTAGCCCTCGAGCGAGGCGGCCAGCGCGCCCGCCTCGTCCGGGTACGCCCGGCCGGCATGGAACGCGGCCCGCGCCGGCCGCTCCAGGTACGCCGCGCGCTGCCGGGCGCGGGCGGCCTGGAGCCGCGGGCCCTCCAGGAACAGGTGCGCGTCGAGCGTCCGCACGAGGCTCTCGACCGCGCCGCGCGAGATCAGCTCGCCGTGGCGCCGCATGACCTCCGCCTGCACGTCGGCCACCGAGCGCGTGCCGTCGAAGAGCGCGAGGATCGGCCCCAGCGCGCGGGGAAAGGCCAGCACCGCCTCCGTGACGCCCGAGGGATCGCGCAGGCAGACCACCGGCCGGCCCTCGACCTCCGCCGGGAACGCGTCGACGGCCCGGAGCCGGGGCGCCTCCGGCAGCGGGTCCAGGTCACGGGGGCGAGCGTCGGGGACGACGCCCGGCGCGGGC
>DASRDR010000291.1:0-11231 GCA_035652475.1 Candidatus Methylomirabilota bacterium
TTGATGGCCTGGCAGAGGAACGGGTGGGTCACCCCGTGGGAGGCGATGTTCAGCGCGGAGCCGACCTGCGGATCCGACCCGCTGAAGTCGAGGTGGAGCGAGTCGCCGGAGACGGTGAGGGCGACCTTCAGCCGGATCGGCACCTCGGAGCGGAGGTCGTCCTCCATGTAGTCGGTGAACCGGTACGTCCCGTCCGGGATCTGCCGGATCACCGCGCGGGCACGCTGCTCGGTGTAGTCGAGCACGGCGTCGATCCCCTCGACCACCGTGTCGGCACCGAACTTCCGGATCATCGCCTGCACCCGCCGGTCGCACGAGGTGACGGCGGCCACCATCGCCTTGATGTCGCCCCAGTTCATCTCGGGGATGCGGCAGTTGTCGCAGATCAGGTTTCGCACGTCCTCCTGGAGGATGCCGGCGCGGTACAGCTTGGTGGGCCGCAGCCGGAGCCCTTCCTGGAAGATCTCGGTGGCCCGGGGCCAGACGCTGGCCGGCACCGCCCCACCCATGTCGGAGGAGTGGACGAAGGCGTACCCCCAGCAGACGATCCGCCCCTCGTGGAAGATCGGCCGCAGGATGTGGACGTCCGGCAGGTGCGTGCAGAGGGGCCCCGAGAGGTACGCGTCGTTGCAGATGACGATGTCGCCCTCGTCGTAGCGGTCGAAGTACCGGAGGGTGTGGTGCATGTTCAGCCCGAGGTACGACGAGGCGCCCAGGTTCCACGGGTACGCGACGTACTCCCCGCCGGTCGAGACCAGCCCGGTCGAGAAGTCGGCGGTCTCCTTGACGAAGGTCGTGTACGCGGTGCGCTCCATGATGCGCGCCATGTCCTCGACCACCGCCTGGTAGTGGTTGCGGAGGATCTCGAGCGTGACGCGATCGACGGCCACGCCGCTCACCCCTCCGCGCTCATCGGGGCTCGAGCACCAGCAGCCCGTAGGGGTCCACGGTGGCGCGGAAGCCCGCCGGGACCAGGACGGTCGTGTCCGGCTGCTCGACGATCGCCGGGCCGTCCAGGCGCTGTCCGCCCAGGAGGTCGTCCCGCCGGTACACGGCCGCCTCGTGCCGCTGGCGCCGGTAGTGGATCGCCCGCCGGGCGACCGGGGTCGGGGGCCCGGCGCCGCCGCGGATCCGCGGGAGCGCCGGCTTCGGCGTTGCGCCCGTGATCCGCGCCCGCAGGTCGATCACCTCCACCTCCGCCGTCCGGTCCGCGTGGCCATAGAGCCGCTCGTGGAGCTCGTGGAACGCCGCGCGCAAGCGGTCCGTCGTCGACGCGGCGAGCCAGGCGGGGTCGATGGGGACCTCGATCTGGAACGCCTGGCCCGCGTACCGGCAGTCGGCACTGAAGCGGAGCGCCGTCGCGGCCACCCGCGGCGCCTCGTCGGCGAGCCATCGGCGCGCCCGCGCCCCCAGCTCGTCGCACTCGGCCGCCAGGAGCCTGGGGCTCAGCGCCCCGAGCCGGCGATGCAGGGTCCGGATGTAGTCGCTCTTCACGTCCGCCGCCATGGCGCCCATCGCGCAGAGCGTGCCCGGCGATGGCGGGACCACCACCCGCGGGATGTGGAACTCCTCCGCCAGGAAGCAGGCCTCGATCGGTCCCGCGCCCCCGAACGCGACCAGGCTGAAGTCGCGGGGATCCAGGCCGTGCCGGGCCAGGACGTTCGAGAAGGCGGCGTACATGTTGGCGGTCGCGACCTCGACCACCGCCTCGGCCGCCTGGTCGACGTCGAGACCGAGCGCCCGCGCCACGGGGGCGAGCGCCGCCTCCGCCCGATCCGGGTAGAGCCGCAGCCGTCCGCCGACGAAGTTGTCCGGGTTCAGGAACCCGCATCGGAGGAACGCGTCGGAGAGCGCGGGCTCCACCCCGCCCCGCCCGTAGCACGCGGGGCCCGGATCGGCCCCGGCGCTGCGCGGGCCGACCTTCAGGACCCCGACCGCGTCCAGCCACGCGATGGACCCGCCCCCCGCGCCGATCGACGACACCCCCACGACCGGCATCACCACGGGGAAGTCCCCGACCGTCTCGTCGGTCGACGTGAGCGGCTCGCCGCCGCGGACCAGGGCGATGTCCGCGCTGGTCCCGCCCATGTCGAAGGTGATCAGGTCGCGGTACCCCGCCTGCCCGCACACGACGGCGGCGCCGATGACGCCCGAGGCGGGTCCGGAGAGGAGCGTCTCCGCGGTCGCCTGGCGCGCGTCGCGCGCGCTCGTGACCCCGCCGTTCGACTTCGTCACATGGACCGGCACCCGCACGCCGGTCGCCGCCAGCTCGCGCTCCAGGCTCGACAGGTACTGCTCCACCCGGGGCCGGACGTACGCGGTCAGGATGGCGGCCATCGTCCGCTCGTACTCCCGGATCTGCGGCCAGACCTCGTGGGAGCACGTGACCGGGAGCTCGGGGAAGCGCTCGCCCAGGATCTTCTTCGCCTCGCTCTCGTGGGCCGGCGTGCGGTACGCGTTCAGGAAGGCGACCACCAGCGCCTCCGCCCCCTCCCGCTCGACCAGCCGGGCCGCCTCGCGCACGAGCTCGTCGCGGTCCAGCGCGGCGTCGATGCTCCCGTCGGCCAGGATCCGCTCGCTCACCTCGCCGACCCGGTGCCGCGGGATGAGCGGCCGCGGTCGGGTCGCGGTGAAGTTGACCGGGCTCGCCAGCCTCAGGCGCTGGATCTCGAGCACGTCGCCGAAGCCGCGGGTGACCAGGAGCCCGAGCCGCGCGCCGTTCCGCTGGATGACCGTGTTGATGCCGATCGTGGTCCCGTGGGCGAGGTAGCCGATGGCGGCCGGGTCCACGCCGGCGGCCCGGACGAACGCCGCCAGGCCCTCGAGCACGCCGCGCGCCGGGTCGGCGGGGACGGTCGGCCACTTGAATCCCTGGAGCGCGCCGGAAGACTCGTCGAGCAGGCTGAAGTCGGTGAAGGTGCCGCCGATGTCGATGCCGAGCCGGTACCGCGGGACGGCGCTCACGCCGCGTCGGGCCTCCCGACACGGTCCAGCCTCGACCGGCGGACGGCCGGGGCCGGCCGTGCCGAGCGCTCGTGCGGCTCGGTCGGCGGCGGACGTCTCGTCGGCAGCGGGTCTCTCGCAGGTGTTACGATGGCTGGCGCCACGGTCGTCGAGTGCCCACACCGTAAGCCGCCCGCGCCGAGGCTGTCAAGCGGGAGACGGAGGTCGAACGATGAGACTCCAGGACAAGCGGGCGCTGATCACCGGCGGCGGCTCGGGGATCGGCCGCGCCACCGCGGAGCGGTTCGTGCAGGAGGGCGCCCGCGTGATGGTCTCGGGCCGCCGGCGCGCGGAGCTGGAGGAGACGGTGCGCCTCTGCGAGAAGGCAGGGGGTGTCGCGGCGTCCGTCACGGGCGACGTCAGCCGGCCGGAGGACGCCGAGCGCATGGTGAAGGCCACCGTCGCCGCCTTCGGGGGCATCGACGTCCTGGTGAACAACGCCGGCATCCTCGTCCGCAACGCCAGCGTGACCTCGGTCGCCATCGACGACTGGCGGCGCGTGATCGACGTCGACCTGAACGGCGTCTTCCTGGTCTCCCGGTTCGCGCTCCTCGAGATGGTGCCGGCCGGGCGCGGCGGTGCGATCGTCCACGTCTCCTCGGTGGCCGGGATGCTCGGGGACCCGAGGCTCGCCCCGTACAACGCCGCGAAGGGCGGGGTCAACATCCTGACCAAGAACATGGCGCTCGACTACGCCCCGCACGGGATCCGGGTCAACGCCGTCTGCCCGGGGCGCGTCGCGACTCCCATGCCGATGAGCCGGCTCAAGCCAGGCGACGACTGGGACGCGATCCTGGCCCAGTGGGGGAGGAACATCCCGCTCGGGCGGGTGGGGCGCCCGGAGGACATCGCGGCGGCGATCCTGTTCCTCGCCTCGGCCGAGGCCTCCTGGATCACCGGGACCACGCTGGTGGTGGACGGCGGCGCCACGATCTCGCACCCGCCGATCGGCTAGTCCCGGGCGGCGCGCGGAAGCGACCGCCCCGCCGGAGCGGGCGGCGCTTTCCCCCGGGGGCGTGGCGCCCGGCGAGGCGTCCGATCAGAGGACGCTGCGCGGGCGCCCGGTCGCCCCCTCGGCGAAGCGCGACAAGCGGAAGGCCCGGAGGTCCAGCGACGGCTTGCCGTCGGCGATCAGCTCGACCACGAGGCGGCCGGCGATCGGGCCCAGGGCGAACCCGTGGCCGCTGAATCCCGTCGCGACGACCAGCCCTCGCGGGCCGGCCTCGCCGAGCACCGGGATCGCGTCCGGCGTGGCGTCGATGTAGCCGGCCCAGCTCCGCGTCACCGCGACGTCGCGGAGCCCCGGGTAGAGCGCCCGCAGCTCGGCCAGGCTCCGCGCCACCTTCGCCGGGTTCGGCGTGGGCTCGAGGCCGCGATCCCACGTGAGCGGGTGCCGCCGGGCGGCCGAGCCCGGCCGCAGGCCCGCCAGCTCCCGGAGGAGCGGGCGGCCCACGTGGAACCGGAAGAGCTTCCGGTTCCGCCAGTAGTTCGGCAGGAAGAGCCGCAGGTGGTGGAGCGACTCCAGCGTCACGTCGTGATCCGCGGCCCCCGCCGCCGCGATGTTCAGGCTTCCGTCCCGCCGCTGCCGGAACGAGACCGCGGGCCCCCACACCCCGGCCCGGGTGAGCGGCGGCACCGGGGTCGTGCGGGCAACCGTCGCGCGGACCCAGCGCTGCGGGAGCCGCACGCCGAGCGGACGCAGGAGGCGCGAGGACCACGCCCCCGCCGCGCAGACGACCGCCGGGGCGCGGACGAGACCCGCCTCGCTCACCACGCCGCCGACCGCTCCGCCCCGCGTCTCGATCCCCAGCGCGGCGCATCGCGGGTGCACACGAGCGCCGTGCCGGCTCGCCGCGTCGGCGAAGGCCCGGGTCGCCCGGACCGGCTCCGCGTGGCCATCACTCGCCGTGTAGAGCCCGCCGAGCCAGTCCCGCGCGACGCCCGGCAGGAGCGCGCGCACCTCCGCCCCGCTCAGGAGCCGCGTCTCGAGCCCGACCTGACGGGCGACGCCGAGCCACTCCTCGAACAGCGCGAGCCGCTCCGGGGTCGCCGCGAGCGCGAGGTTTCCCCCCTGCACCCACTCGAGGTCGGCCTGCAGCTCCTCCTCGAGGCCGCGCCAGATGCGGTTCCCCTCCATCATGAGCGGAACCTCGGCCGGATCCCGGCCCTGCTGCCGGACGAAACCCCAGTTCCGGCCGGACTGCTGGCCGCCGACCTCCCCGCGTTCGAGCACCACGACGCGCATCCCGCGGCGCGCGGCGTAGTAGGCGGTCGCGCACCCCACGATGCCGCCGCCCACGACCACCAGGTCGCACTCGCGCTCGATCGACTCCGTCACCGTTCGCCTCCTGGCCGGGCGTGCCGCGCTGGCCCCTTGCGCCCGCCGGCGCCCGCCCGGCTCGCACCCCGCTCGGCGAGGGCCCCGGCGCGGGGGCGCCGCACGAGCTTGGTCACCTGGTGCATCCCGACCTCCGCCAGGTAGAGATCCCCCCGCGAGTCGCCCCAGAGGCCGTGGGCGCCGATCGCGACCGGCTTCCCGCGGGCGAGCAGGCGGCCGTCCGCCGCGTAGACGCTCAGGCGCGGGATCTGGTCGGTCACGTAGACCGCCCCCGTCCCGTCGACGTAGATGTCCATCGGATGGTAGAGGTCGCGCCACTCGCCGTAGTAGTCGCCCTCCGGGCTGAAGAGCTGCACGCGATTGTTCTCCCGATCCGCGACGAGGACGCGCTCGGCGGCGTCGACCCAGATCCCGTGGGGCGTCGTGAACTCGCCGGGTCCGGCGCCAGGGCGGCCCCACGACCCCCGGTGCCGCCCGTCCGGCGAGAAGCGGTGCACCGCGGAGTTGCCGTAGCCGTCGGCGACGTAGATGTTGCCGCTGGGCGCGACGGCGACGTCCGCCGGGTGGTTGAACGGCGCCTGGAGCGCCGGCCGGCCGCGCTGCCCGAGCGTCAGGACGACGCGCCCCTCGGGCGTCAGCTTCAGCACCTCGTGCGCGTCCCGGTCGCACACGTACAGGTGCCCGTCCGGGCCGGCGAAGATCCCATGGGCGTCGCCGAGTCGCCGGCTGCCCCAGGCGGTCAGGAACCCGCCGTCGCGGTCGAACACGAGGACGGGCGGGTCCTGTCGCTGGTAGAAGTACACGCGGTCCGCGGCGTCGACGGCGACGTGGCTCACCAGGCCGAGGCGCCAGCCGGCCGGGAGCCGGCCCCAGGGGCGCACCACGTCGTAGAGGAAGTCGCCGCTGCCCACCACCAGCCCGCTCGCGCCCTCGCCGGTCACGGACCCTCCCCCGCGCCCGCCGGGCCGCCCGCGCCCGCGCGCGGGCGGCCGCACGCCGCTCAGCGGCCGCCGCCTTCCCGCAGGCTCCGGAGCGCCTCCTCGAGGCGGCGCTGCGCGTCGCCGTACGCTCCCCAGTCCCCGCGGCGAAGCGCCTCCTGCCCGCGGGTCCACGCCTCCCACGCCCGCGCCACCAGGGCCGCCGTCCCCTCCCGGACCGGGGCCGCCAGGCCGCGCTCGGCCGGACGCCCCGCGGGAGCGCCCGCCCGCCGGCCGAAGATCGCCTGGAGGGCGGCATCCAGCGTCTCCTCCATCGCGATTTGGTTGCCGTAGGCGACGATCACCCGCTTGAGCTCGGGAATCGATCCCTTCTCGGCCGCCAGGTAGAGCGGCTGCACGTAGACGAGCGCCTCCTCGACGGGGATCGCCAGCAAGCTGCCCCGGAGCACGGTCGAGCCCCGCTGGCTCCAGAGCGTGAGCTGCTGCGAGATCACCGGATCCTGGTCGATCCGGGCGGCGATCTGCCGCGGCCCGAAGATGAGCCGCTGCTTCGGGAACAGGAAGGCCACCAGGCGGCCGTACGCGGGGCCGTCGGAGCGCGCGGCCAGCCAGGCGATCATGTTGTCCCGCCGCAGCGGCGTGAACGGCATCAGCAGGACGAACTCCTCCCGCGGCTCGCCCGGGATCCGCATGATCGTGTAGTACGGCTCGAGCTCGCGCTCCCGACCCGCCTCGGCGGTCCGGGGCACCGCCCACAGATCCTCCTTGTTGTAGAACACGCGGGGGTCCTGCATGTGGTAGGTCGCGTACATCCGCGCCTGCACCGCGAACAGCCCCGCCGGGTACCGGACGTGGGCGCGCAGATCGGCCGGCATGGCCGCCATCGGCTGGAACAGCTCCGGGAACGCCGCGGCGTACGTCCGGACCAGCGGCTCCTGCGGCTCGGCGACGTAGAACCGGACCGTGCCGTCGTACGCGTCGACGCTCGCCTTGACCGCGTTGCGCACGTAGTTGCCGAGGCCGGACACGCGCTCGGAGTACGGGAAGCGGTCGGAGACCGTGTACCCGTCGAGGAGCCAGGTCAGGCGGCCGTCGTCCCGGATCACCAGGTAGGGATCGCCGTCGAACCGCAGGAACGGCGCGATCCGCCGGACGCGCGTGCCGACCTCGCGGTAGAAGAGCACGCGGCTCTCCGGGGTGATCTCGGGGCTCAGCAGGATCCGGTAGGAGCCGAACCGGAGCGAGAGCAGGATGCGGCGCCACCGCGACCCCACCTGGACGCCGCCGCGCCCCCCGTAGGTCGTGTAGACGTTCTCCTCGCCGGCGGGATAGTCGATCTCCTGGGAGGCCGTCCGCACGAACACGTAGTCGTTGCCGACCTCGCCGAAGTAGATCTCCGGGCGGGTGATCCGGAGCGAGGTGCGGGACGCGGGCGGGATATCCTTGATGTAGAGCTCGGGCAGCCCCTCGGCGGTGATCCGGTTCACCGGCCCCACCACCGCCCCGTAGCCGTGGGTGTACTGGAGGTGCTCGTTGATCCACTGCCGGTCGGTGTCCCGCCCCTGCGGATCGCGCGGCAGGTTCTCGTACGACAGCTCCCGCGCCGACAGCATGATCTGCTGGTACTCGCCGTCGACGACGTACCGGTCGTTGTCCACGTCCACGAACCGGTAGTACGTCCGGATCTCCTGCAGCTGGGCGAACGTCGCCAGCAGCGGGGCGTGGTCCCACAGGCGGACGTTCTTGAGCGTCGGCGCGTTCCGGGCGATGTCGCTCGGCTCCAGGGTCTCCTGCGCCGGGAAGTCCCGCTCCTCGATGCGGTCGAGCCCGAACGCCCGGCGCGTCATGCGGATGTGCGCGGCGATGTACGGGCTCTCGGCGACGAGCGCGTTCGGCGCGACCCGGAGCCGCTGGACGAGCGCGGGGAACGCCCACACGCCGCCGAGCCACGCAACCACCAGCACGATCAGGCCGGCCAGCACCGGCCGCGCGGTCCGCCGGAACGCGTGCACGAGGGCCGCCACCCCGCAGAGCGCCGTCAGCACCGCGAGCCACTGGAGCGCCGGGAGGGTCGCGTGCACGTCCGTGTAGGAGGCGCCCAGGACCGCCCCGCGCTGGGAGAAGAGGAGCTCGTACCGGTCCAGCCAGAAGTCCATCGCCTTCAGGAACAGGAGCAGCGCCAGGAGCCCGAGGAGGTGGGCCCGGGCCCAGGCGGTGATGACCGGCCCGCGGGCGGTGAGCACGAGCACCCGCCCGAGGAAGTAGACCAGCGCCGTCCCGAGGAGCGCCAGCGCGCCCACGGTCAGCGCCCAGGCCACCACGGCCTCCCACAGCGGCAGGCGGAAGACGTAGAAGCCGACGTCCCGCCCGAACAGCGGGTCGACGACCCCGAACGGCTGCGCGTGCCGGTAGCGGAGCCACATCTGCCAGTCGTCGCTCGCGGAGACCGCGATCAGCAGCGACACAACGCCCGTCACCGGCACCACGAGTCGCTGCAGCACCGGCTCCAGCACCACCCGGCTGGGGAGCCCGAGCGGTTCCTCGAGCTCCCAGAACACGTCGGGCGGGCGGGCCCGGACCGCCGCCCGGAGGTTCAGCCCGAGAAAGACGAAGCTGCCGAGGCCGACCGCCAGCAACAGGGCGCCGCGGAGGGCGGCGACGCGGAGGAACACCGAGGCGTATCCGACCTCCTCGAACCAGAGCCAGTCCGTGTAGAACGGGACCGCCTCGAGCGCGAACAGGACGGCGAGGCCGATGCCGGCCAGGAGGGCGGCGCGCCGCCTCACTCGCCGTCCTCCAGCTCGTACCGGAGCCGCCGGCGGGCCATCCACCGGACGGCCCAGAGGTCGGCCAGGCCCACCCAGAGCCGCCCCCAGTTCCCGTACTTCGAGGCGCCAGCGCGCCGCGGCCGGTGCGCCACCGGGACCTCCGCCACCCGGAATCCCTCGATCTGCAGGAGCGCGGGCAGGAAGCGGTGCATGCCGCGGTAGAGGCGGAGCCCCAGGAGCGCCTCCCGGCGGAACGCCTTGAGGGTGCAGCCGGTGTCGTGCACGCCGTCCCCGGTCAGCCGGCTCCGGACCCCGTTCGCGATGCGCGAGGCGACCCGCTTGGTCCAGGGGTCGCGCCGGTCCACACGCCAGCCGCAGACCGCGTCGTGCCCGGGCAGGGCCTCGAGCAGCCGCGGGATGTCGTGAGGGTCGTTCTGGAGGTCGGCGTCCATCGTGACCACCACGTCGCCGCGCGCCACCCGGAAGCCGGCGTCCATCGCCGCGGTCTGACCGGCGTTCTCCCGGAACCGGAGGACGCGCAGCCGGGGGTCCTCGCGCAGGAGGCGCTCGAGGACCTGCGGGGTGCCGTCCCGCGAGCCGTCATCCACGATGATCACCTCGAACGTCGTGCCCAGCCCCTCGAGGACGCCGACCAGCTCCCGGTAGCACGGCTCGACGTTCTCCTCCTCGTTGAAGGCGGGGATGATCACCGAGAGCGCGGGGACTGGGCCGGGGGGCGATCCCACTCCGCGCTCAGAACCGGGGCGGGCCCTCGGCGCGGGGCGCGCCCCGGAAGCCGTAGGCCCGGTACATGGCGAAGGGCCGCCCGGCGCGCGCGCCGCTCCGCGGCGTCACCACGACGGGCGGATCCACCCGCTCGAAGGCCTCCCGGACCCGCTCGTCGAGGGGCTGGCGGCCCTCCTCCACGTAGACGGCGTCCCAGCCCAGGTGCTTCGCGTCGGGGCCGGGCCAGAGGTCGTACTGGTTCATGCGACGGCCCAGGTTGAAGTTGTACGCCGGCGGGCGCCCCGGCGTGTAGAAGGCGAGCTCGCTCGTGACCTGGTACCGGCTCGCCACGACGAACGTGCGGCCGGGCTCCGGCATCCGGGCGATTTCGGCGCCCACCGCCTGGCCGAGCGCCGCCCACCCGCGGAGGCGCATCGTCGGGTCGAACGCCGCGGGCACCCCGAGCCGGTCGGTGACGTGGGCGAGGGCGCTCACCAGCAGCGCCAGGCCCGCCGCCGCGCCGAGCAGCGCCGTCTGCCGCCGGCGCCCCGCCGGGTCCAGCCGGGCGCGGCGCTCGAGCAGGAGCCCGGCGGTGGCCAGCGCCAGCGGCGGGTACGCGGCGGCCGCCCAGTTCGCCTGCACCTTCCCCTGCAGCGCCACCAGCAGGTAGGCGACCATGATCGGGATGGCGAACGCCACCAGGAACCGGTACGGCTCCCGGCCCCGGCGGAGCCCCTCGCGCGCGCCCACCCACGCGCCCCACCCGAGGAGCGCCGCCGCCACCGGGGTCAGGACGAGGATCTGTGACCCCAGGAACTCCGCCGCGTGCACGAGCGTGAGCCCGCCCCCGCGTCCCTGGCTGGCCACGTGGCGGGCGGAGATCCAGCCCAGCCGCGCGTTCCACGCGAGAACGGGCGCGAACGCCAGGAGCGCCAGCGTGGCGGCGAGCGCCGGGCCGGCCAGCCCCAGCGCTCGGCGGCGCTCGGGCGCGCGGACGAGGTAGAGCGCCAGACCGGGGAGCACGAAGAGCATCGTGTACTTGGCCAGGCAGCCGACGCCGATCGCCAGCCCGGCCAGCGCCCACGCTGCGAGGCCGCCGTCGCGAAGCGCCCGGCAGAGCGCCCACAGCGCGAGCGTCCACGCGACCACGAAGGGCGCGTCGATGGTCGTCAGCAGGCTGCCCGCCCAGATGAGCGGGGTCAGCTGGAGCCCGATCACCGCGAGCGCGCCGGGGGCCGGCACGCCGAACGCCTCCCGGCCCAGCCGGTAGAGCGCCCACGCCCCCACCACGCTCAGGAGCACCGCGCCCAGCCGGATCGCGAACGCGGAGGTGCCGAGCACGGCCGTGAGCGCGGCGATCAGGTACGCGATCAACGGCCCCTTGGAGTAGTACGACCAGTCGAGCCGCCGCGACCACTCCCAGTAGTGCGCCTCGTCGGGTGAGAGATCCAGGCCGCC
>DASRDR010000292.1:0-16360 GCA_035652475.1 Candidatus Methylomirabilota bacterium
ACGAGAAGGCCCGCGTCTGCCCGGCCGAGAACGACTGCCCGCTCACGTACTGCGTGGCGATGTTGCACTGGCACCCGACGTCGTCGTTGTACTCGACCAGGATGATGATGTTCGACGCCGGCTGCGAGCTCGTGTCCTTCACGTGCGTCGTGACCGTGAACGACTGCCCGCGCGCCACGGTCGCTGGGCTCACCGAGGTCGTGCCGACGCTGAAGGTCGGCTCGGTCCCGGACCCGACCGTGAAGTGGGTGTCGCCGTTCTTCCAGGCGTACAGCGTGCTCCAGTCGCCGCTGAAGACGCCGAACGACGCCGAGTAGGACCCCTGGGTGGCGTCGCTCGGCGCGGTCCACTGGAAGCTGAAGGTCCGGGTCTGCCCCGGCCCGAAGCTCTGGTTCTCGACGACCTGCTGGTTGCCCGGGAAGTCGTTGCCGAAGGGGTCGCGCAGGTACAGCATCACGATGATCCCGGATGCCGTGCCCTGGCCGGTGTTGGTGACCGGGGCGCTGATCGTGACCGTGCCCCCCCGCGGGATGTTGAGCGGCGACGGCGTGATGTTGCCGATGCTGAAGGCGACCGGCAGCCCGGAGCCGGTCCCGACCGAGAAGGTCGTCGCCGAGTTGTTCCACATGTACAGCGTGCTCCAGCCGGTGGAGAACACGCCGACCTTCACGGTGTAGGTGCCGCCGGGCTGGTTCGCGGGCACGGTCCAGAAGTAGTCGTAGGTGCGGGTCTCGCCCGTGCCGAACGTCTGCCCGGGCGTGTACTGCTGGAACACCTTCTGGTTGCCGCTGTTGTACACCTCCATGTCGACGATGATCCCGGACGCGAGGCTGCCGCTGTTGTGGACGCCGATCGTGATCGTCGCGGTCGCGCCCGGCGCGACGGGGTTCGGGTCGACGCTCGCGCTGGAGACCGAGAAGCTCGGCGCGGCGCCGGCGGGGACGGCGAGGAGCGCGCCGAGGAGCAGGATCACGAGGACGGATGCCGTACGGGACGCTCGCATACACACCTCACCAGCGAGAGGGTTCGCTCATGGCCCCACACCGGGCCGCGCCGAGCCACCAGCGCAAGAACGCTGCCACGCCGTCACGACGAGGACATGGGGATTTCCGCACGATTCCGCGGGGCGCGGGGCCCCGCGTCCGGCAAGATCTGCGGGAGGCTTCGCCGAATGTGCACGCGGCCGGAGGAGGGGACGGCGGCGGCACCGCCGCCGCTGCGACCGCGTGATCGACCCGCCCGGCCCGACCCGGTCCGAGCCGCGGGCAGCGCGGCGCGGCGGAAGGGTCCCCGCCGGGCCGGGCGCGGGACGCGGGGTCCCGCCCGCGTGCCGCGCCCGGTCCCGTCAGCGGACGTCGAGCGCCGCGACCTCGTACCCCCAGGCATACATCGTCGACCAGTCCCCGTTGAAGACGCCGACGTCGATCGTGTAGCGACCGGGCGGGAGATCGGCCGGCACCGTGAACGTGAACGAGACCGAGCGGGTCTGGCCCGGCGAGAAGGTGAGCCCCTCGACCGGCTGCGAGCCGATGTTGCACTGGCACCCGACGTCGTCGTTGTACTCGCCGAGCACGATGATGTTGCTCGCCGAGACCTGGCTCGTGTTGGTGATGTGGGTCGTCACCGTGAACGACTGCCCGCGGGCCACGGCGGTCGGCGACACGCTCGTCGTCCCGACCGCGAACGTGGGCTGGGCGGTGCTCCCGACGGCGAACGCGCCGTCCTGCCGCCAGTCGTAGAGCGTGCTCCAGTCGCCGCTGAAGACCCCGATGGCGGCGCTGTAGGTGCCCTGGACCGCGCTCGACGGCGCGGTCCACTGGAAGCTGTAGGTGCGGGTCTGCCCCGGCGCGAAGCTCTGGTTCGTCACCACCTGCTGGTTCCCCTGGAACTCGTTCCCCAGGGGGTCCCGCAGGAACAGCATGACGAGGATCGCCGACGCCGTCCCTTGCCCGGTGTTCGTCACCGGCGCGCTGATGGTGACGGTGCCCCCCCGGTTGATGCGGAAGGGGGACGCCGAGATCGTCCCGACGCTGAAGTCGACCGGCAGGGCGGGGCCGCTCTGGACCGGCACCGTGGTCGCGCTGTTGTTCCACACGAGGAGGGCCCAGCTCGCGTTGAACACCCCGACCTTGACCGTGTGGACGCCGGTCGGCTCGTTCGACGGGACGGCCCAGGCGGGCTGATAGGTGCGGGACTCGCCCGTGCCGAAGCTCTGGCCGTCGGCGAGGCTCTGGAACACGAGGCGATTGCTCGCGTCGTAGACCTCGATGTCGACGTTGATCCCGCTCGCCGCGGTCCCGCTGTTCTTCACGGCGATCGTGATGGTGGCGGTGGCGCCGGGCGCCACGGGGCTGGGGCTCACCGAGGCCGCCGTCACCGCGAAGCTCGGCGCCGCGTCGACCGGGGACGGCGCCGGGAGCCCGGTGCCGAGGAGCGCGAGTAGGCCGAGGAGGAAGACGACGGCGCCGCGCCGGGGCGGCTCGAGTCGTGACGCTCGCATTAGTCACCTCGCCGTGAGAGATGGGTGAACGTTCGCGTCGCCTCGGCAGGCGGCGCCCACCCCCGGGGGCAATACGGCTGCCACCCGGAGCCCTTCCGCAACGGCGCGGACTTGCCGACGGCCGTTGTCGCGGCGCAGCGGCAAGAGTTGCGGGGCGGCTGGCGCGATCTGCAGGCGGCCGGCGCGAACTCGCCCCCGGCGCCGGTCGCTCCGCGTGAGCCTGCCATGTCGGGCTGGATCGCTTCCGTGAGGGCGCGAACTCGCCCCCGGCGCCGGTCGCTCCGCGTGGCGAGCGGATGCCGCTGGCATCCGGGTTGCTCGACATCTCCTTCCGTGCAGCTCCTCCGTCGCGACGATTCGCGCCCGCGGTGGTCGCGACCCTTGCGTGACGCCGGCGGGATCGCGCTGCTGTCGATCGGGGCGCTCGGCCTCGTGTTGCCCTTTCTCCCGGGCGTGCCGCTGCTGCTGGCCGCGACGGCGGTGCTCGGGCACGACCACCCGCTCGTGCGTCCGATGGCGCGCCTGCGGAGCTGGCGGACGGGCCGCCGCGGCTAGGGCTGGCGGGCCGCAGGGGGGCCACCGGTCCCGGATCCGGCGACAGGCTGACGTGCGCAGCGACGCCGCGTCGCCTGCCGGCGCGGCCGTGCGTCCGGATCTGGGACAGGTGCGCGTCCGGGCCGCGGGATGTCGGGCCTGCGATCTCTGGAAGCTCGGGACCCGGACGGTCTTCGGCGAGGGTCCGCTCGACGCGCCCCTGATGGTCGTCGGCGAGCAGCCGGCGCACGAGGAGGACCTGGCGGGTCGGCCCTTCGTCGGTCCCGCGGGCCGTCTCCTCGACCGGGCCCTGGCCGACGCCGGCATCGACCGCGCCCACGTCTACGTCACCAACGTCGTCAAGCACTTCAAGTGGGAGCCCCGCGGCCAGCGCCGGATCCACAAGACCCCGAACCGGACGGAGGTGGCCGCCTGCCGGCCGTGGCTCGAGGCCGAGATCCAGGCGGTCCAGCCGCGGGTCATCGTGTGCCTCGGCGCCACCGCGGCCCGGGCGCTCCTGGGCGCGGCGTTCCGGGTGACGGTCGGGCGCGGGCGGTTCGTCGAGTCCCCGCTCGCGCCCTTCGTGGTGGCGACCGTGCACCCGTCCGCGATCCTGCGGGCGCCGGACGACGAGACCCGCCAGACCGAGACCGAGCGCTTCGTCGACGACCTCCGCCTCGCGGCGGGCGCCCTCCGCGGCCCCGCGGCCTCCCGGCGCGCCCCGGCGCGTCCCGGGCGCTGACGCGGCCGTGCGCATCGCGCAGGTCGCCCCGCTGTTCGAGAGCGTGCCGCCGCTCCGCTACGGGGGCACCGAGCGCGTGGTGGCGAGCCTCACCGACGAGCTGGTGCGCCGCGGTCACGACGTGACCCTGTTCGCGAGCGGGGAGTCGCAGACCCGGGCGCGGCTCGTCGCGGCGCGCGGGCGCGCGCTGCGCTTCGACCCCGAGCCCGGCGACGAGCTCGCCCCGCAGGTCCACCAGGTCACCCAGGTGCTCGAGCGCGCCGACGAGTTCGACCTGATCCACTGCCACATCGGGTACCTGGGCCTCCTCCTGGGCCGCCTGGTCCGGACGCCGACCGTCCACACCCTCCACGGCCGCCTGGACCGGCCGAGCATGCGGCCGGTGTACCGCCACTTCCGGGACCTGCCGCTGGTGTCGATCAGCGACGCCCAGCGCGCCCCCCTGGAGGGGCTCGGCGTCCGGTGGGCGGGGACGGTCCATCACGGGCTCGCGCTGGACCGGTTCCCCTTCTCCCCCCGCGGCGGCCGCTATCTCGCCTTCCTGGGCCGCGTGTCGCCGGAGAAGGGCCTGGACACCGCCATCGAGGTCGCGCAGCGGGCCGGGCGGCCGCTCAAGATCGCGGCCAAGGTCGACCGGGCCGACGAGATGTACTTCGAGCGCGTGATCCGGCCGCTCCTGTCGCGGCCGGGGGTCGAGTTCCTGAACGAGATCGGGGACGAGGCGAAGGCCGAGTTCCTCGGCGGGGCGCTGGCCCTGCTCTTCCCGATCGACTGGCCCGAGCCGTTCGGCCTGGTGATGATCGAGGCGCTCGCCTGCGGGACGCCGGTGATCGCGCGGCCGTTCGGGTCGGTTCCGGAGGTGATCGTCCCCGGGACGGGATTCCTCGGCCGGTCGGTCGACGAGCTGGTGGCGGCGGTCCGGCGCGTCGACACCATCGACCGCGCGCAGTGCCGCCGCCACGTCGAGGCCTCGTTCTCGATCGCCCGCATGGTCGATCGCTACGAGGCGATCTACGCGGACCTCCTGCGGACGAGGCGCGCGGCGTGACCGCCCCGGACTCCCGCGACGCCCTCACCGTCGGCGATCGCTACTACATCCTCGCCTCGAGCGTCGCGGCGGACCTGCCCCGCGTGGTCGTCAAGCACGACGGCGCCTTCGTGGTGGCCGACCGGCGCGGCGACTTCCCCCGGCTTCCGCAGAGCGAGTTCGGCTTCTACGTCGACGACACGCGGTTCCTGCAGGCGCTGGAGCTCCGGATCGCCGGCGAGCGCCCGATCCTGCTGAACGCGGCGGTGGCCGAGGACACCCAGCACGTCACCGTCGAGCTGACCAACGCCGACTACCGCCGGGACGGCCGCCTCCTGCTCCACGGCCGGACGCTCCGGATCGCCCGCCGCATGAGCCTGGAGGGGCGCGAGCTCACCCAGACCGTGCGGGTGGAGAACTTCAGCGGGGAGGCGCTCGAGCTGGCGCTCGGCTGGGACTTCGCCGCCGACTTCGCGGACGTGTTCGAGGTCCGCGGCGTCACCCGGGAGCGGCGGGGCACGCTGCTCGAGGCGGAATGCGCGCCGGCCGCGGTCCGGCTGGGATACCGGGGCCTCGACGACGTGGTGCGGTCGACGCGCGTCGTCTTCTCGCCGGTGCCCGCCGCCGTGACGCCGACCAGCGCGGCCTACCGCCTGGAGCTCCCGCCGGCGGGGCAGCTCGAGGTCTCGGTCAGCATCGCCGCCGAGGGCGCGGCCGGCGCCCCGTCGGGCACCCGCCGCCGCCGGGGCCGGACGGTGCTCCTGGGCGCCACCAGCCTCGAGACGAGCCACCAGAACGTGAACCGCTGGATCGCGCGCGCCCGCGCCGACATCCGGATGCTGGTGACGGAGACGGGCGAGGGCCCGATCCCGTACGCGGGCATCCCCTGGTTCGTCGCCCCGTTCGGCCGGGACAGCTTGATCACGGCGCTCCAGGTGCTCCCGTTCGAGCCGGAGATCGCGCGCGGCACGCTCCGCTTCCTGGCCCGGTTCCAGGGTCGCACCCACGACGACTTCACCGACCAGCAACCGGGCAAGATCCTGCACGAGTACCGGCGCGGCGAGCTCGCCAACTGCCGGGAGATCGTCTTCATTCCCTACTACGGGTCGGTGGACGCGACGCCGCTCTTCGTCATGCTGCTCGCGGAGTACCTGCGGTGGACCGGCGACGAGGAGTTCGTGCGAGGCCTCTGGCCGGTCCTCGACCGGGCGCTCGGCTGGATCCGCGGGGAGGGGACCGAGGGCGCCGCCGACGGCTATCTCCGGTACCGGCGCCGGTCGGCCCGCGGCCTCGACAACCAGGGCTGGAAGGACGCCCAGGACGCGGTCATGCACGCCTCGGGCGCGCTCGCGGCCCCGCCGATCGCGCTGATCGAGGCGCAGGGGTACAAGTACGCGGCGCTGCTCGCCGCGGCCGAGATGGCCGAGACGGTCGGGCGCGCCGAGATCGGGGCGCCGCTCCGGGAGGACGCGCGCCGGTTCGCGGACCGGGTCGAGCGGGATTTCTGGCTCGAGTCCGAGGCTCACTACGCGCTCGCGCTCGACGGCGAGGGACAGCCCTGCCGGGTGGTGACCTCGAATCCGGGGCATTGCCTCTGGGTGGGCCTGCCGCGTCCCGCCCGGGCCGGCGCGGTCGCGAACCGGCTCATGGCCGCCGACGTGTTCAGCGGCTGGGGGCTTCGCACGCTCGCCGCCGGCGAGCGGCTCTACAACCCGATGAGCTACCACAACGGGTCGGTGTGGCCCCACGACACGGCGATCGCGGCGGTGGGGATGCGCCGGTACGGCTTCGTCGAGCCGTTCCTCACGCTGGCAACCGGCCTCTTCGAGGCGGTGGTCCACTTCGAGGGGCTCCGGATGCCGGAGCTCCTCTGCGGGTTCCCGCGCGTGACGGGCTTCGGCCCCACCCGCTACCCGGTGGCCTGCTCGCCGCAGGCCTGGAGCGCCGGGACCGTCTTCCAGCTCCTGGCCGCGATGCTCGGCCTCGAGCCTGACGCGGCCGAGAACCGGCTGACCCTCAACCAGCCGGTGCTCCCGCCCTGGCTCGACTGGATCGCCGTCCGGGGGCTCAGGCTCCGGCACTCGAGCCTGGACATCCTCGTCTCCCGGGGCCGGCAGCAGGCCGCCGTCGAGCTGCTCGCCCGCCGGGGCGACGCCGAGCTGGTCGTCAAGCGATAGGCGCGCAGCTGGCGCGCCCGCGGCGGCGGCCGCTCGTCGGCGCCGGCTCCCGGGCCGGCGCTGGCCGAGGACGTCCGCCGCGCCGGCCCCGATCCGGACCGCGCGGGGCCCGCTCCCGTGGGTCATGGTGGAGCGCGCGACGGCCGCGCCAGCCGGCGCGATCCGGGCTGCCGGCCGCGACCGCGCCTTCGCGGCGGCGATCGGGCCGAGACCGCCGGAGCCCGCAGTCCCGCGTTCGCGGCGGCGATCCACCGCGGGCGCCGGGGGCCCGTCACTCCTCGCGGCGGCGGCGATCGCGGTCGGCGAGGATCTCGGCGGAGCTGCGAACCTCCTCGTCGGGCTGACGAGGGACGCCCAGGGCGTCGCCCAGCTCGTCCACCTGGTCCTGGTCGGGAGTCGCGACCGTCCCCCCGACCGCCTCCTCGCCGGAGCTGGCGGCCCGCTGCCAGTCGGCGTCGACGTCGCCCCCGGAGAGGTCGGGGCCCGTCTCGTGGTACTGGGCCGCCTCCGCCCACGCACGGCGCTCCTGATCGCTCGGCTCGAGAAGCGCCTCGGCGGGCGGCGGACCCAGGAGGGCCTCGTCGGCCGACGCGGCCGGAGCCGCGGGGTGGGTCGGAGCGCTGGCGGCCGGGCGCCGCTCCTTGGTGGCGGGTCGCCGTGAGGGGGACGCCTTCCGCGCGCTCGCTCCCGCGCGCGCGCGGCGCGCCTCGCGGCGCCGGGTGGACGTCGGCTCTTCGCGCGTCCGGCGGGGCCGCGTCGCCTTCCGGCTCGCCTCCGAGGTCGGCTTCCGCTTGCGCGGTGTCCCGGACCCCGATCGCTTTCGCGCCATCGATCGCACCTCCCCGGGATTCAAGGGGGGTACCAAGCGCCACGCCCGGCCGCCCTCGCCGGCCGGGCGCCGCCCGGCCGCTCAGGACTGGCTGTTGGCGAGGAGGCGGGCGAGGGTGCCGGGCTCGATCGGCTTCACCAGGTGGGCGTCGAACCCCGCCTCCAGCGCCTGCTGCCGATCGGCCGACGCGCCGTAGCCCGTGAGGGCGACCAGCATCGGCGCGACGGGAGCGCGCGCCCGGATCTCCCGCGCGACGGCGTACCCGTCCACGTCGGGCAACCCGATGTCGACCAGCACCACGTCAGGGCGGGTCTCGAGCGCGCGCGCGGCTCCCTGCCGGCCGGTGGCCGCGACGTCGACCGCGTGTCCCTGGAGCTCGAGGAGCAGCCGGAGAGTCTCGCGGCCGTCCTCGTCGTCCTCGATGATGAGCACCCGGCGTCCCGGAGATTTCGGGGGCGCGGGCGCATCGTCGCCGTGCCGTGCGCGATCCATGGTCATCGGTTCGGTCTTCTCGCGCCGCGGGACGCTTCCGTGGCGTCGCCCGGCTCACGATCCGCGGACACGGTAGGGCAACTTCGAGATCGGCACAAGAGGGACTCCCCTTCCGCGCAGGAGACGGTGCAAGCCGGATGCCGCCGGCGGCATCGCCGCCCGCCCGGCGAGATGGCGCCGCCGGGCCCTCGCACTCCGACCGGACGCCATGCTGTCGCGCTTCAGACAGCATGGCGATCGAGCGATTCGCGGGCCTCGCTGTGCACGGGCCCCGGCGAGGACGAGGGGCGCTTCCCCTCGAGTGCGGTGGCCCGATCACCGTGCGGTGGCGGCTCTGGGAGCCGGGTCGGCCCGGGGCAATCGGGCCTGCGGCTCGAGCCGCGCCTGAACCCGGTACGGCTCCGGTACCCGGCCGCGGCCGGCGCTCGGCCGACGACCCGCGCCCTCGAGCGCGCGCGAGGGCGCGACCGCGCGCGCGACGGGCACGGAGGCGCTCCGTCGGGGGCTCCACGGCGTGCCGAGCGTCCCGGCGCTCCGATGGCCCGCGTCACCGGAGGCACGCGCCGGCGCCCCGGGCTCGCGATGACGCGCAACGCGCGTGCGCGGCGCGGGCGCATGCGGGCCGAGGGAGCGTCCGGATTCGTGGCGCAGGGGCGTGCGTCGGATGTGCGCTCCCGGATCCGCCGGCCCCCGGGCGCCCGGAGGCGCTCCCATCCGAGGCGCGCGTCGAGTTCGTCCGATGCGCGCGTCGAGTTCGGCAGCGATGCGCCGTGAACGCCTTTGCTCGGCATTTGCGGCAAGCCGCTTGCACGATCCGCCGACAGGAGGTGGCACATGGATTCCATCACCCTCACCCCCCCGAAGGACGCCCACGCCCCGACGATCGATCGTGACGCCCGTCTCCGGGCGATCCGTGCCTCGTTGCCCGGGCAGGTCCTGTGCGAGCGTGTCGCCCAGGCCCGCCTGACCTATGGCTCGCTCTACACCCTGGCCGAGATCCGGGAGCGGGTGCGCACCTCGCTCCCGCGTCAGCTCGGACGCGTCCGGGACACGCAGCTGGAGACCATCGAGAACTACGCCCAGCGGATCCCGGACGAGGTGCTGCTGAAGTACGACGAGGCCCAGCGGAGCGGGCTCTTCTCGCGGTTCATGGTCGCCCGGCCGACGTACGGGCACCAGCCCGACGTCGACCCGTGGATCGTCGGCCAGATCACGGGGACCGAGCTCCACGCCGTCATCGCGCGCTGGGAGGACTGACCGGGCCGTCCCCGGCCACCTCCCCATCCCGCCGTCCGGCGACGAGAGCGCCGGCCGGCGGGAGCGCGAGCCCCGGCGCTCTTCATGTCTGATCGGGAATGTCTGATCGGGTTCACCGCCGCGCACACGTGGGACGGCGTGGCGGCCACGTTCTCCTCCCCGCGGCGCGCGCGCCGTGGCGCCCGGTGAGCGGGTGCCGCTGCCGGTCGACGGCGCCAGGCTGCCCCGCCCCGGTGCATCGTTCCGGCGGCGCGGCCCGTGCGCGCCGGGTCGCCGCCGGGCCGGCGCACTTCGGCGCGAGCTCGAGGTAAGGGCGCCCCGCTGGTCACCGAGCCGCATGCACTCGCGCTCGATCGTGAACTTGTCGATCCTCCGTGGCGTTGCTGAAGCCGCGCTTCGCGCCACGGTGCCAGCGTGTCGTTGCCACGACACCGTGGCTCCAGCTCATCGGAGCCAGGACGCGATCGTCGAGGCCCGGTGTGATCGAGGTCACGACGGTGCGCGTGCCACCTCCGTGGTGAATCGCCGATGAGGGGACTCCGCCGGAGCTCGGGGCGTGACGGCGTGGCGTCGCCGTGGGTTCGCACGACACCGCGACCGACGCGCTCCGGGGGTACACGTCTTGCACTGCCGTACCCGACGAAACAACGAGCCCTTCGCGCAGCGGGGCGCGGAGGTGCAAGAGAGGTGGACGTATGCAGAAAGCGGTGGCGTTCGCACTGGCCGTGGGCCTGACGGCGACCATGTCCTTCTGGGCCGCGGCGCAGACGAGCGGATCGGGCTCGGGCAGCTCGGGCACGGGCACGTCGGGCGCGTCGTCGTCGACGGGCGCTGAAGCGTCCAAGGGGAACTGCCCGCCGGGCTCGGCCGCGGGTACGGGCTCGACCACCGGGAACCAGACCGCGGGCACTGGCTCCACGCTGGGCAGCGGGACGGGCAGCTCCGGCACGATGAGCGGGTCGGGCACCGGCTCCGCGACGTCGCCGGGCACGAGCTCGTCGACGGCTCCCGGCGCGAGCGCGACGGCGCCGAGCACCGGCTCCGGGACCACCACCATGGGTTCGGCGACTTCGCCCAGCACCGGCACGGGCGCGTCCTCGGGCACCGGCTCGAGCCTGGGCAGCGGCTCCGGCCAGACCGGCACTGGGACGAGCAGCGGCACCGTCGGGTCGGGCACGGCGATGGGCCCCGGCACGACGAGCGGGCAGGCTCCGTGCTGATCGGCTAGGTTCAGGCTGGCGGCCGGGGGCTGACCCCCTCTGCCCCCCCTTCCCTCCTCGGTCCCCGGCCTCCAGGGGGCACGAGGGCAGCGGTGACCCCGCTCCCTCGTGCCCTTCTTTTTCGGTGACGTTTCGGTGACGCGGATTCGGCCGCGACCGGTCGTCCGACTCGGCCACGATGACGTGATCGCGACAAGGCTGGGGCCGCGGGCGCCGGGGTAGGTCCCTGTCCAGCGCCCCGGGCGCGTCCGAGCTCACGGGGCCGCTCCGTGGTCTGCCCCTTGCACCTGGCGACCGGTGGGGAGGGACGATCACCCTCCGGAGTGCAAGCCATATGGACTCGGAGCCCATCGGCGTCATCCGGATCAACGACACGCAGTTCGAGCTGATCGCCGCGGGCCAGATCGGAGCGGTCATCGATCCGGTCCTGGACGGGCAGGAGGCGGCGGTGCGGGTCGCCAACAGCCTGCTCGAGCTGCTGGACGTCCACGAGGCCCAGGTGGGGGACTACTTCATCCTGTTCCGGCCGCTCGACGACGACGCCGCCGAGGTGATCGGACCCGAGGACGAGCCGGCGGCCTGACCGTCCCCTCGTTCCCCCTCGTGACCCCGTCGGCGGGCTAGAGCAGCCGGCCGAGCGGCCCCAGATCCAGGTTCAGCTCCTCCATCGAGATCTCGAACTGGCGCGCCAGGCGCCGGACCGCGCGCTCGAGCTCGAGCAGCGCCCGCCCGACCGCCTCGATCTCCGCCGGGGTCAGAGTGGCGGCCTCCATCCGTCGGATCGCCTGCCGCTCGAGGAGCTGTCGCAGGAACTCCACCAGCGAGAGCACCAGCTTCAGGACGGAGCGCTGGACGTCGTCGGGGTCGGCGTTCCATCGCGGGACCGCCGCGCGGGCCGCGCGGCGGGTGAGGTCGACCCGGAGCGCCCTCACCGCGCGTCGCGGCAGCGGGCGGACCCGCCGGCGCCTCACGGAAGCACCGTGGCGGCGAACGCGTAGGGCGGCCACGGTCCGCTGACCACCACCTGGACGGCCGGGTGCCGGGCGGCCGCCCGGCGCACGCGCCGGCGGTACGCCGCCGCCTGGCCGCGCGGGATCAGGTGGTACACGCTGGCGCGGAGCACGCCGCCGTCCCGCGGCACCTCCACGATCTCCGCCCGGAGCAGCGGCCCCACCTCCGCCCGCAGCGCCGCCAGCACTCGCTGGTCACCCGCGTCGAGCCCCGGCCCTGCCCGCGCCCGGAGGTACCGGGTGCCCGGTCCGGCCGGGCGGGCGTCCGGGCGGGGGCGCCGGCCGGTCGGCGCCCGGGCGAGCCCCGCGAGGCGAAGCGTCATCTGCTCGCGCGCGGCCACCAGCGCGAGTCCCTGGCGCACGGCGTGGGCGGCGATCGTGAGCCGGGCCAGGAGCGCTGCCTCGTCGGCGACCAGCACCCCGAACCGGAATGGCAGGACCGCCGCGGCCGAGCCGGCCAGCCGCCGGACCACGCGATCCTGGCGTCGGAGCGCGCGCGGCGTGACCGCCGGCGGGGCGGGCAGCCGCCCGCCGGCCAGGACGAACCCGGGGCCCCGGATGATTTGCACGCGCTCGCCGGAGACGCCCCGGATCGACCGGCCGCGCGGGCGGCGGCCGAGCAGGGCGTAGCAGTAGAGCGCGCTCACCCGGGGACCGCCGCCGTCCGGCGGGGCCGGGCGTCCCCGCCGGCATGAGGGCGGCGGCGCGTCCCCGCCGGCGCGGGCGGGAGCACGCGATCGGCGGCGCAGAGGAGCGCGGCCAGGCGGAGGTACACCAGGTCGACGTCCGCCAGCCCGAGCACGACGTCGCCCGTGACGACCACGCCCTTCGTCAGGAGATGGTCGACGATGTCGAGCAGGGAGGCGTCCGCTCCCTCCACGACGTCCCGGACCCCGGCGCTCGCCGCCTGGGGCCGGGTCAGCCGCGGCGATCGGCGGTGCGCTCGGCGACGAAGGTGTAGGGCGGCCATGGCCCGGTCAGCGTCAGCGCGCAGCCCCGGCGGCGAAGCCGCCCGGCCCAGCGGCGCACCGTCGCGCGGAACGCGGCGGTCGCGCGCGAGGGCACGAGGAACGCGGCGTCCAGGACGACGACGCTCCCCGGCGTCCGCTCCGTCGCGAGCTGGCGGCGCGCGGCGTCGGCGACGCCCCGGAGCGCCCGGTACGCGAGCTCGGCTTCCCGCCGCACCTGCCCGGCCGCGCGGCGGGCGCCGGCCCGCTCCTCCTGCTTGCGGCGGAGATAGCGCGTCCCCGCGCCCCGCCCGTCGTTCCGGTCCGTCCCCTCCCGGCCGGCGAGCGTCGGCGGCGGCGCGGTCAGCCGGGCGCGGACGCCCCACTCGCGCCGGCCGGCGAGGCGGGCGACCGTGCGGGCCAGGGCGGCGCGGCGCGCGGCGACGTTCTGGACGGCCCGGTCGTCGGAGGCGAACAGGGTGAAGAGCTTCGCCGGCAGGACGGTCGCGGTCCGGCCGACGTGGTGGACGACCGCGTCGTGGGCGAGGGCCCGCGGCGAGACCCAGTCGAGATCGCCGAGCCCCTGCTGTATCGCCTCCGCGCCATACGGCGCGCGGGGCGCGCTGGCCACGACGAGCCAGAAGCCGCCGCCGGCGCCGAGGAGCCGCGGGGGCTCGAGCCCGGGCAGCCCCGCCGGCACCCCGGCCAGCGACGGCGGCGAGGCGCCGTGGGCGATCGCGTAGACGTAGGTGAGCGGGGCGATCGACTCGCCGCTCATGCCGGTGCCCGCCACGTCCGGCTCCAGCGCGTCAGGGCCGGCACCCCGACCGGCCACGGGACGACGCGGGGGGCGAGCAGGCGAGGGGGCGAGGGCCGCCCGCCCGCGAGCGGACGGACGCTGGCCAGCTCGGCGGCGCGGGCGCGGCGACATCGGGCACATCCCTCCGGGGTCACACCGTTCACGAGCAGGGCCGAGACCGGGATCCCGAGCCGGGTGAGCCGGCGGAGCAGCCGTCGGGTCTCCAGCGCCGGGAGCGCGCCGGGCGTCGTGACGACGACTGCGCGGGTCCGCCGGGGGTCCCGGAGGAGCGCCTCCAGCCGCCGCACGGCGCGGGCGAGATCGAGCACCTGCCGCGCGCCCGCGCCCAGCCCGGCCACCTCCCGGTACTCTAGCAGAATCGCCAGGAGCGTGCGGAGCCAGCCCCCGGCGACGGCGGGGAACCCGAGGAGCCGGAGCGCGTGGCCCGTGGGGGCGGTGTCCAGGATCACCGCGCCGGCCGGCGGGGCCGCCGCCGTGTCCGGGAAGAGCGCCTCGGTGACCGCCAGGAGCATGCAGAGCTCGTCCAGGCCCGGCGGCGCCAGATCGAGGAGCCGGCGGGCGAGCTGCCGGTCGAAGGCGGGCTCGATCCCGGACCGGGCCCCGCGGACGCCGAGCAGGCCCTCGAGCCCCGGCCGGTAGCGCTCCCGCCAGGCCCGGAGGGCTCGCCCTGGATCCGGCTCGCGCGCGCGGAGCGGGCCCGGCGCCCCCGGAATCTCGACCGCGCGATCGCCGACCGCGCACGCGAGCACGTGCCCGACCGAGTGTGCGGGGTCCGCGGAGAGGAGGAGCGGCCCCGGCCCGGCCGATTCCCTGGCGCGCAGGAGCGCCAGCGCCGCCGCGCACGTGGTCTTGCCGACGCCGCCCTTGCCCGCGACGATCAGCAGGCGGGTCTCCCGCGGGAACACCGACGCGAGCCAGGGCGGCGTCGTGCTCCGGCCGTCGCCGTGGCCGCGGGAGCCGCCGGGTACGGGGCGGGGGGGGCGGGCCGGGCGGGTGGCGGCCCGTCCCTCCGCGGGGGCGCCGGCCCGCTCGAGCCGCTGGTGCAGCACGCCACGCGCCGCTCCCCTGGCGGCGGGCGACCGCCAGGGAGCGAGCTGCACGCCCGGGCCGATCACCCGGGGCCCGAGGCGCCGGAGCGCAGCCGGCCCGCGGGGCTCGGGCGCCGTCACCGGGACGAGGCGCAGGGGGCGCCCCGGGAACGCCGCCCGGATCGCCGCGATCGCGGCCCGCTCGACATGGGCGGCGGCGCGGCAGTGGCGGCACGAGCCGGCGGGGGCCCGCCGGACGCGATTGACCACGATCTCGGCGACCGGGATGCCGGCGCGCCCGAGGGCCGCCACCGCCTGTCGCGCCTCGAGGAGGACGACCGGCTCCGGGGTGAGCACCCACGCGAGGCGGGCGCGGTCCGGATCCCGGAGCAGCTCCCGCAGCTCCCGCCCGGCGCGCCCGATCTCGTCGATCAGGCGCTCCGCGGGATCGTGGCCGTCCACGCGGCCGCCCAGGTGCGCCAGGAGCACCCGGTGCTTGGCCTGCATGAGGTCCAGCACCTCGCTCAGGCGCACGAGGATGTCGGGCGTCTCGAGGAGGCGGAGGGTGTGTCCCGTCGGCGCGGTGTCGACGACCACCTCGTCGTAGCGCCCGGTCGCGGCCAGCCGCCGGATCTCCACCAGGCCGACCAGCTCGTCGACGCCGGGGAGCGCGTGCCGGAGCAGCGCGTCGATCTCGCCGTCGCGCAGGTAGGTGCCGCGGGCGGCGATCGCCCGCAGGATGGGGACGCGCGGCCCGAGCCACCGCGCGAGCGCCCGATCGGCGTCCACCTCCACCGCGGCGAGCCGGCCGCCGGCCCGGCCGAGCGGACGGGGCGTGGGACGGAGCCGGGCCCGGAGGGCGTCGCCGAGCGAGTGGGCAGGGTCCGTCGACGCGATCAGCACCCGCTGTCCCGCCGCGGCCCGGGCGAGGGCGGCCGCCGCCGCACAGGTGGTCTTGCCGACGCCGCCCTTCCCGCCGAAGAGACGGTAGCGCGGCGCGCCGCGGTCGGCCGGCTCAGCGGTGCTCGTCGCCGGTGAACGTCGCCTCGGCGCCCGTGACCCGGAACTCGCCCGCGGGCGCGTCGTCGCCCTCGCCGCGCTGCCGCGCCCGCACCTCGTTGAGGCGGTCCAGGAGCTCGCGCTCGAGCCGGACGTACTCCGCCTCGGAGATCTCGCCGAGCTCCAGCCGGAGCTGGGCGGCCAGGAGCTCCTCGCGGAGCGCGGTGTCGTCGGTGAGCTCGCGCTCGACCGCGGCCTGGATCGTGCGCAGCACGAACGACAGCCCCCCGACCAGCAGCCGGTCGAGGATGATCATTCCGCCTCCCGCGCGCGCTCGAGCTTCAAGCGGATGTTCACGAAGTTGTACGGCGGCCACGGGCCCGTGTAGCGGAAGTTCAGCTTGTCGTAGATGGCGCCGATCTCCTTCACCTTCGCGTCGAACGCCGCTTCCTTGTCGCGGGAGACGAGGAAGGCCGCGTTCATGATCATGCGATCGCCGATCGGCTTGTTCGCCCGCGAGGCGACCGACACCTCCCGGAGCTGCTCGAAGATGTCGCCGACGTACCGGTCCGCCCGCGCCTGGAGGGCGGTCTCGATGAGCCGCCCGTACTGCATCCGCGCGAAGTAGGTCGAGCCGCGCTGCCCGGAGATCTCGCTCTTCAGCCGCCGGATGTCCTCGTCGTCGCTCTCGATCTGCTGGACGATGACGTCCCGGTCCCAGAGGACCTTGAGGCCGAACTCGACCTTGTCCTGCATCTTCTCGAGCACGTCCCGGAAC
>DASRDR010000293.1:0-25583 GCA_035652475.1 Candidatus Methylomirabilota bacterium
ACGCGCTTCAGCGATCGCTACCCCGACGTCGTCCGCCTCAAGGCCGACATCGCGGCGCTCGAGGCCCACGCCCTGGCCGCCCGGCCGGCCGAGAGCGCGGCGCCCGGCACGCGGGAGACGATCCCGAACCCGTACGTCGTCAAGATCCGCCAGGCGATCGCGGAGGTCGATGCCGAGGTGATCGCGCTCCGGGCGGAGGAGCGCCGGCTCCGGGAGGACTTCGCGACCTACCAGCGGCGGGTCGAGAACACGCCGCTCCGGGAGCAGGAGTTCCAGGAGCTCTCCCGCGACTACGACACGACGGGCGAGCTCTACCGCACCCTGCTCAAGCGGTACGAGGAGGCGCAGCTCGCCGAGACGCTCGAGCAGCGCCAGAAGGGCGAGCAGTTCCGGATCCTGGAGGCGGCGGTGCCCCCCCGGGCGCCGGCGGCGCCGAATCGGCTCGTGCTGTTCCTCTTCGGGACGGCGCTGGCGGCGGGGCTCGCGGTGGGCGCGATGGTCCTGGCCGAGTGGCTGGACACGTCCTTCCACGACGTCGACGAGCTCCGGGGATTCGCGAACGTCCCCGTGACCGGGCGCATCCCCCCGATCCCGACCCGGACCGATGCGGCGCGCCGGCGCGCGCGGGGCGTGGCCTGGGCGTGCGCCGCCGTGCTCGCGATGACCATCACCGGCGGCGCCGCCTACGCGACCGCGCGGGGCCTGGTGCCGGGCGCCAGCCAGGTCGCCCAGGCGCTCCTGCTGAGGAACTGAGCCGTGTATCTCTCCTTCTACGGTCTGGCCGAGAAGCCGTTCAACACGACGCCCGACCCGCGCTTCCTCTTCCTGACCCCGAGCCACCGCGAGGCGCTGTCGCAGCTCGTCTACGGCGCCCGCGAGGGGACCGGGGTGATCGTCCTCACCGGCGAGGTGGGAACCGGGAAGACGACGCTCCTGCGGACCCTGCTCGACCGGCTGGACCGGACGGTCGCGGTCGCGTTCGTCGTGACCCCGATGCTGGGGTTCGAGGGGTTGCTCGAGTACATCCTGGAGGATCTGGGGGTCGAGGCGGCGGGCCCGAGCCCCGCCCAGCGGCTGATCGCCCTCCACGGCTTCCTCGTCCAGCGCGCCCGGACCGGGCAGCGGACGCTCGTGATCATCGACGAGGCCCAGCACCTCGCCCCGGCGACCCTCGAGCAGATCCGTCTGCTCTCGAACTTCGAGACGGGCTCCGAGAAGCTCCTGCAGATCGTGCTCGCCGGCCAGCCCGAGCTCATGGCCAAGCTGGCGCTCCCCGAACTGCGCCAGCTCAAGCAGCGGGTCGGGCTCTGCTGCCGGATCCGGCCGCTCACCGCGCCGGAGACGGCGCACTACGTGCGGACGCGGCTCCGGGTCGCCGGGGCGCCGAACCCCCGCCTGTTCACCGAGCGGGCGCTCGCGCGCGTGCACCGGTACGCCGGGGGGATCCCGCGAACCATCAATCTCCTCTGCGAGCACAGCCTCCTCATCGGCTACGCCGACCAGGTCCGCCGGATCGATCGGGGCGTCGTGGCCGAGGCGCGGCGCGCGCTCCGGGCCGATGAGGGCGCCGGCGCCGAGCGGGGGGCGGCGCTCCGGCAGTGGACGGTCGGCCGCTGGCGCTGGCTGCTCGGGGCGGGGGCCGTCGCCGCCGGCGCCGCCGGCAGCGTGCTCTGGTACCGCGACGCCGCCGCGGTGCTGGGGGGCACGGTCTTCGCCTACGGTGCGAAGGTCACCCAGCTGTTCGGCGGCGTGGAGGCGCTGTTCGGGCGATGAGCAAGTTCCACAAGGCGCTGCAGCAGGCGGAGCAGGAGCGCGCGCTCCGGACGGGGCTCGGGCGCGCGAGGGGTGTCGCCGAGGCCCCCGGCCCGTCCCGGCCGCCCGGGACGGACGAGCCGGCGTGGCACGGCGGGGGACCCGGCGACGGCGCCGTCTCCGCCAACGCACCCGCGCCCGGCGGCGGGCGGCCGGAGCGGGGGGGCTCCCCCGGGAGGACCGCCGCGGTCGCGCTGGACGGCGTGGCCGAGCACCTGGTGAGCCTGGTCCGGCCGGCGAGCTTCGCGGCCGAGCAGTACCGGATGCTGTCGCACGCGGTGGAGCAGCTGCGGGAGACGAACGCCGTCAGCGTGGTGGGGCTCTCCAGCCCCGGGGCGGCCGACGGCAAGACGGTCACCGCGATCAACCTGGCCGGCGCGCTCGCCCAGGACCCGCGGAGCCGCGTCCTCCTGTTCGAGGCCGACCTCCGGCGGCCGACGGTCGCCCGGTATCTGGGCCTCCCGCCCGAGGCCCGGGGCCTGGTGGCGGCGATCGCGGAGGCCCGCCTCGGGCTCGCCGACGTCGTGACCCGCCTCCCGATGTTCAACCTCGACGTGCTGCCGGCCGGCGAGGCCTCGTCCGCGCCGTACGAGCTGCTCCGCTCGGAGCGGGTCGAGGCGCTCCTGCAGCAGGCGCGCCTCCAGTACGACCACGTGATCGTGGACATGGCACCGCTGGTCGGGATGCCCGAGTCCCGGCTGGTCGAGCGGCTGGTCGACGGCCTCCTGGTCGTCGTCTCGGCGCACCGGACCTCCCGTTCGCTGCTCGAGGAGGCGCTGCGGCTGGTCCACCCGGCGAAGGTGGTGGGCCTGGTCTTCAACGGCGACGACCGCATGCTGGCGGCCCAGGCCCGGTACTACCGGTACCGCGGCGGCGGGCGCGGGAACGGCCACCCGGAGAACTGAACGGGAGCCCGGGCGCGCCGGGTCCCGAGCACGAGACGAGGACCGAGGAGATGGAGACGCAACTGGTCGAGCTCTTCCACGCGCGGCGCGCGACGATCGGGGTCATCGGGCAGGGGTACGTCGGGCTCCCGCTGGCCGTCGAGTTCGCCGCTGCCGGGTTCGCGGTGGCCGGCCTGGACACCGACCTGGACCGCGTCGCCGCGCTGGCGCTCGGCCGGTCGCACATCCAGGATGTCGACCCCGCGCGGCTCCGGGAGCTGATCCGGCAGGAGCGCTACCGGCCGACCGCCGACCCCGGCGTCCTGGCCGGGTGCGACGCCATCGTGATCTGCGTGCCGACGCCGCTCGGGAAGACCAAGGACCCCGACATCTCGTTCGTCATGGCCGCCGCGGAGCAGGTGGCGCGGCATCTCCGGGCCGGGCAGCTCGTGGTCCTCGAGTCCACGACCTACCCCGGGACGACCCAGGAGCTCCTGCTGCCCCTGTTCGAGGCGAAGGGCCTGCGCGCCGGCGCCGACTTCCACCTCGCCTTCTCGCCCGAGCGGATCGATCCCGGGAACCCGACCTTCCGCGTCGGCGACATCCCCAAGCTGGTGGGGGGCGTGACCCCCGCCTGCACGCGGGTCGCGGTCGAGCTCTACCGGACGGTGATCGCCCGGGTCGCCGAGGTGTCGAGCCCCATGGTCGCCGAGCTGGCCAAGCTCTACGAGAACGTGTTCCGCAACGTGAACATCGCCCTCGCCAACGAGTTCGCGCTCATGTGCCGGCGGCTCGGCGTCGCGACCCGGGAGGTGATCGAGGCGGCGGCGACCAAGCCGTTCGGCTTCCTCCCCTTCTACCCCGGACCCGGGATCGGCGGCCACTGCATCGGGATCGATCCGATCTATCTCGCCTGGAAGATGCGGCTCACCGGCTTCGACTCGCGGTTCATCCAGCTGGCCGACGAGGTGAACCGCTCCATGCCCGCCCACACGGTGGCGCTGGTCGCCGAGGCGCTGAACGACCGTCGCCGGGCGCTGAACGGGTCGCGGATCCTCGCGCTCGGGGTCGCGTACAAGCGCGGCGTCGGGGACACCCGCGAGTCCCCGGCGCTGGAGGTCATCGCGCGGCTGCGCCGGCTCGGGGCGGACGTGGCCTACGCCGACCCGTACGTGCCGGCGGTCACGGTGGACGGCGTGGCCCTCAAGGCGATCGAGCCGACCCGGGCCGAACTCGCGGCCGCCGACTGCGTGGTGATCCTGACCGACCACGCGGAGTTCGACTACCGGACGATCGTCGAGGCGGCGCCGCTCGTGGTCGACACCCGCGGCGCCACGTGGAAGCTGTCCGCCCGGCCGGGGCGGGTCGTCACCCTCTAGGCGAGGCGGACCGTGGTCGCCCGGCTGGCTCTCTTCGAGGCGAGCTCCCTCCTCGTCGCGGTGAGCGGCGTCATGCTGCTCTCCCGGCCCGCCCCCGCCACCCCGGTGGACGTGGTGGCGGTGCTCGGGCAGGCCCTGGGCGTGTGCGTCTGCTACCTGGTCACCTTCTACTTCACGGACCTCTACGACCTCCGGATCGTCCGGACCCTCCGCGACTACCTGCCGCGTCTCGTGCAGGCGGTCGGGCTGGCGCTGCTCCTGGTGGTGCCCTTCTACGTGCCGTTCCCCGGCCGGGCAGCGGCGCGGCCGGTGCTCACCGCGACCATCGTGCTCATGGCGGTGGCGGTCGCCTTCCGGGCGGCATCGTACGGGGTGATGCGGCGCGCGGCCTTCGCCGAGCGGCTGCTGATCCTGGGACGGAGCGCCCTGACCGACAAGCTCGTCCGGGAGATCGAGGAGCGTCCCCACTGCGGGTTCACGATCGTCGGGATCGTGGACGATCCCCGCGACCGCCCCGAGACCGCGCCGCCCCGGTACCCGGTGCTGGGCCCGCTCGGGTACCTCCACAAGATCGTCGAGGAGGTCGCCCCCGACCGCATCGTGGTCGGCCTCGGCGAGCGCCGCGGGCGGCTGCCGGTGCAGCAGCTCCTCGAATCGCGCGTCCGGGGGCTGCCGGTCGACGACGGGCTGCGGTTCTACGAGCGGTTGACCGGCAAGCTCGCCATCGAGACGCTGACCCCGAGCGCCCTCATCTTCGCCGACGACTTCCGGAGATCGCGGCTCGAGGCCGGGTACGGCCGCGCGGTGAGCCTGATCGTCGCCGCGGTCGGCCTGGTGCTCTTCGCCCCGCTGGGAGCGCTGATCGCGCTGGCCATCAAGCTCGACTCCCCGGGGCCGGTGTTCTTCCTCCACGAGCGGGCCGGCCTGGCCGGCCGCCGGTTCCGGCTCATCAAGTTCCGGACGATGCGGCCGGCCGCCGGGAGGACGTCCGAGTGGGAGCGCGACAACGCGGCCCGGATCACCCGGGTGGGGCGGATCCTGCGCCGCTTCCGGCTGGACGAGCTGCCGCAGTTCATCAACGTGCTGCGCGGGGAGATGAACCTGATCGGCCCCCGGCCCCACCCGGTGTCGAACGTCGAGCTGTTCACCGAACGCATCCCGTACTACTCGCTCCGGTCCCTGGTGCGCCCGGGCGTGACCGGCTGGGCCCAGATCCGCTACCGCTACGCCAACGATCTCGAGGAAGAGACGGAGAAGATGCGCTTCGACCTCTTCTACATCAAGCACCGGTCGCCGCTGCTGGACCTGCAGATCGCGTTCGAGACGGTCAAGAGCGCGCTGTGCCCGCGGGACGCGTGCTGATGGGAGCGCCGGCGGGGGCGGGGATCGTGAATGCGCTCAGCGTCGACGTCGAGGAGTACTACCACGCGCTCGTGTTCCAGGAGGCGACCGCGGGGCTCGGCGGCGGCGCGTGGGAGAGTCGCGTCGAGCCGAGCACCGAGCGCGTGCTGGCGCTGCTGGGCCGGCACGGGATCCGGGGCACCTTCTTCGTGCTGGGCGAGGTGGCCGCGGCGCATCCGGCCCTCGTGCGGCGGATCGCGGGGGCGGGCCACGAGGTCGCGTGCCACGGGTACCGGCACGCGCGGGTGGACGCGGCGACCCCGCCCGCCTTCCGCGCCGACGTGCGGCGGGCCAAGGCCGTGCTGGAGGACCTGGCCGGGGCGGCGGTCCTCGGCTACCGGGCCCCGAACTTCTCGATCGGGCGCGGCCAGCCCTGGGCCTTCGACGTCCTGCTCGAGGAGGGGTTCGAGTACGACTCCAGCACGTACCCGATCGCCCACGACCGCTACGGGGACCGCACCGCGCCCCGGGCCGTCCACGAGGTCCGGCGAACGCCGCGCGGCCGGCTGATCGAGTTCCCGATCGGCACGGTCCGCCTCCTCGGCTGGAACCTGCCGGCCGGCGGGGGCGGCTACTTCCGCGTGCTGCCGGGGGCCCTGGTGCAGGCCGGGATCCGCCGGGTGAACCGGTGCGAGCGCCGGCCCACGATGTTCTACTTCCATCCCTGGGAGCTCGACCCGGCCCAGCCGCGGCCGCCGATGCGGTGGCGCCACCGCGCGCGGCACTACGCCGGCACCCGGCGGATGGAGCGGAAGCTCGAGACGCTCCTGGCGGGCCTCCGCTTCGCGCCCGCCCGCGACGTCCTGGGGCTCGGCCGGCCGGTTCCCGCGCGGAGCGCGGTCGCGTGAAGCTCCATCCGGGCTACGCGCTCGCCACGATCGGCTACATGGTGGCGATCTCCGTCGTGGTGACCGCGCCCGTGGACGGCAGCCGGTGGCCGGCGTGGCTGCAGCTCCCGCTCTTCACCGGGCTGGGCGCCTGCGCCCTCCTGGCGCTCGCCGACGGGCAGTGGCAGCGCCGGGTGCCGTGGTGGGCCTACCTGGCCGTGGTCGCGGTGACCGGCGGGTACGCGCTGGCCGGCGAGTGGTACGCGCGAGGCGCCGGCCCGGGGACCAGGCTCGGCGACCTCCTGGTCAGCACGGCGGGGGTCATCGCCCTCCTCGTCCTCCACCGGACCGGCCGCCGGGAGGGCGTCCTCTGATGCGCGTCGCCGCCGTGGTCGGGGCGCGTCCGAACTTCGTCAAGATCGCGCCGCTGCTCCGGGCGATGCGCGCCCGGCCGGGGGTCGAGCCGCTCCTGGTCCACACCGGCCAGCACTACGACGCCGCCCTGGCCGGCTCGTTCTTCGCGGAGCTCGACCTCCCGCCGCCCGACGTGTCGCTCGAGGTGGGGTCGGGGTCGCATGCCCACCAGACCGCCGAGGTGATGAAGCGGCTCGAGCCAGCCCTCGAGCGGACCCGCCCGGATCTCGTCGTGGTCGTCGGCGACGTGAACTCGACGGTGGCCGCCGCGCTCACCGCCGTGAAGCTCGGGATCCCGGTGGCGCACGTCGAGGCGGGTCTCCGGAGCTTCGACCGCGGCATGCCGGAGGAGATCAACCGCGTCGTGACCGACGCGATCAGCGAGTACCTGTTCGCCTCCGAGGACAGCGCGGTCGCGAACCTGGTCGCCGAGGGGCGGGACGCCGCCCGGATCCACCTGGTCGGGAACGTCATGATCGACGCCCTGGAGGCGTTCCGCCCGCGATGGGAGCGCTCGGGCATCCGCGATCGCCTCGGGGTGGCGCGGGGCGGCTACGGCCTGGTCACGCTCCACCGGCCCGCCAACGTCGATTACGCGCCGCGGCTGGCCGAGCTCCTGGGAGCGCTCGACGAGGTCGCCGCGCGCCTGCCGCTCCTCTTCCCGGTCCACCCCAGGACCCGGGCGCGGCTGGTTGCGCTGGACGGCGAGGGGCGCGAGCCCGCGGTCGACGGGGCGCCCGTCCCCGGGGGGCCCCGGAAGCTCCGGTGCATCGAGCCGCTCGGCTACCTCGACTTCTTGGCGCTCATGGCCGGCGCCCGGCTGGTGCTCACCGACTCCGGGGGCATCCAGGAGGAGACGACCGCGCTCGGCGTGCCCTGCCTCACGCTGCGGGACACGACCGAGCGGCCGGTGACGCTCACCGCCGGGACGAACCGGCTGGTCGGCACCGCGCCCGGTCGCGTCGTGGAGGAGGCGATCCGGGCGCTCGAGGCGCCTCCGCCGCCCCGCGGCCGCCCCCCGCTCTGGGACGGGCGGGCCGCCGAGCGGATCGTGGCGGTGCTGCGGGAGCACGCCGGTGCGCGCTGAGCTCTGCCCGTTCGCCCCCGGCGACGAGGCGGCGTGGGACGCCTACGTGCGCCGGGCGCCGACGGCCGGCCACTGCCACCTGAGCGGCTGGCGGCGGGTGGTCGCACGGAGCTACGGGCATCGGCCGCTCTACCTCTGGGTGCTCGGCCCGGCCGGCGTCGCGGGGGTGCTGCCGCTGATCCTGTTCCGCGGGCTGGGCGGGCGGCACGCCCTGGTCTCGATGCCGTTCCTGGACGACGGCGGGGTCGTCGCGGACAGCGACGAGGTCGCCCGCGCGCTCGGGCGCGCGGCGCTCGGCCTCGGCCGGCGCTGCGGCGCGGCGGCGCTGGAGCTCCGCCACCGGCGGCCCGGCGCGCTCGCGCTCCCGGCGCACGGGGGGAAGGTCACCCTCGCGCTCGCGCTGGCCGGCGACCCCCGCCGGATGTGGGCCGGCTTCGACCCCAAGCTCCGGAACCAGGTCCGGAAGGCGCAGAAGTCGGGGCTCGAGGTGGGGTGGACCGGCCCCGACGGCCTGGCCGACTTCTACCGGGTGTTCGCGCGGAACATGCGGGACCTGGGGTCGCCCGTCCACGGGCGCCGCTTCTTCGGCGCGGTCCTGGAGGAGTTCGGCGACGGCGCCCGGCTCGCGATCGTCCGGCGGGCCGGCCGCGCGATCGCGGGCGGCCTCTGTCTCGCCTTCCGGGACACGCTCCTCATGCCGTGGGCCTCGTCCCTCCGGACGGAGCGCTGGGCGTGTCCGAGCACGCTCCTCTACTGGGAGGCGATTCGCTGGGCGTGCGAGAAGGGCTTCGTCCGGTTCGACTTCGGGCGGTCCTCGCCCGGGAGCGGCCCGTACCGCTTCAAGCGGCAGTGGGGTGCGGCCGTGGAGCCGCTCCACTGGCAGCGCAGCGCGATCGTCCGGCCCGCGCCGCGGAGCGGTGCCGCGGCCGCGGGCCCTGCCGCCGACGTGGCGTCGCGGGCCGCCGGGGTCGCCGCCGAACCCACCCGTCCGGACCGGCCGGGACCCTTGGCGCGCGCCGCGGTTGCGGCCTGGCGGCGGCTCCCCGTCGCGCTGGCGACGCGGCTCGGGCCGGTCCTGCGGGGGCGCCTGAGCCAGTGAGCGGCGACGGCCCGGTCCGGGGCGGATCGAGGGGGCGGAGGCGGCCGGTGCAGCCCGGGGGCGCTCCGCCGTCCATCCGAGGGGAATCGACCGCGCGGGGCCCGGCGCCCCGGCGGAGAGAGGGCGCGCAGGCATGAAGGTGGTCCTGTTCTGCGGGGGGCTCGGGCTCCGGCTCCGCGAGTACACCGACGACATCCCGAAGCCGATGGTCCCGGTGGGCTCGCGACCGATCCTCTGGCACCTCATGAAGTACTACGCCCACTGGGGGCACACCGAGTTCATCCTCTGCCTCGGCTACCGCGGCGACGCGATCAAGAGCTACTTCCTCCGCTACGACGAGTGCCTCTCGAACGACTTCGTGCTGTCGCGCGGCGGCCGCGACATCACGCTGTACGGGCGCGACATCGAGGACTGGCGGATCACGTTCGTCGACACCGGGCTGAACGTGAACGTGGGGCAGCGGCTGCGGGCGGTCGCGCCGTACCTGGAGGGCGAGGAGACCTTCCTCGCCAACTACGCCGACGGCCTGACCGACCTGCCGCTGCCCGAGTACCTGCGGCACTTCCAGGAGTCGGGCAAGATCGCCGCCCTCCTGTGCGTCCGCCCGACCCAGAGCTTCCACATCGTCCGGGTGGACGGGGCCGGGGCGGTCGCCGACATCGAGCACGTCGGGCGCGCCGGCCTCTGGGTGAACGGCGGGTTCTTCGCCTTCCGGCGGGAGATCTTCGACCACATCCGGGACGGCGAGGAGCTGGTCGAGCAGCCGTTCCGGCGGCTGATCGCCGCCCGGGAGCTGGCCGCCTTCCCGTACGGCGGCTTCTGGGCCTGCATGGACACGTTCAAGGACAAGAAGCTCTTCGACGAGCTGAGCGCCACCGGCCGCGCGCCCTGGGAGGTGTGGCGGCCGCCGTCCGGGGAGCGGCCCGCGCGCCGAACGGCGGTCCCGGCCCCGCCCGGCGGAGGGCCACGCGCGGCGCTCGGCGCTGCCCTCCGCATCGCGGCGCGATGAAGGTTTTCGCCGGCCCCGCTCGCGACCGCGCGCCCGGATCGCCGCCGGCCCGGCGGGGCGCCCGCCCGCTGACCCGCGCGGACCGTGGCCAGCCCCGCCGGGGCCGGGGCGGCGCGCGATGCTGAGCTTCCCGCTCGGCCATTCCGGGGCGCCGCTCGACCGGATCCTCGTCCTGGGCGCGCACGGCGACGACATCGAGATCGGGTGCGGGGGCACGCTCCTCCGGCTCCTCGAGGTCGCGCGCCCGAAGGCGGTGACGTGGGCCGTCCTGAGCGGCGAGCGCGTGCGCGAGCGCGAGGCCCGGGCGAGCGCCGCGGCGATCCTCGCCGACGTCCCGCAGCGGGAGATCCTCGTGATGCCGTTCCGCGACGGCTTCTTCCCGGCCCAGGTCGGCGCGATCAAGGAATGGTTCGAGGACCTGAAGGCCCGCGAGACGCCGGACCTCGTCTTCACGCACCACCGCGCCGACCAGCACCAGGACCACCGCCTGGTCGCGGAGCTCACCTGGCAGACCTTCCGCGATCACGCGATCCTCGAGTACGAGATCCCGAAGTACGAGGGCGACCTCGGGGCGCCGAACCTCTTCGTGCCGCTGGACGCGGCGCTCTGCGAGCGGAAGGTCGCGCATCTTCTCGCCAGCTTCCCGTCGCAGCGCGACCGCCGGTGGTTCTCGCGCGATCTGTTCCTGGCCGTGCTGCGGCTCCGGGGGCTCGAGTCCGGCGCGCCGAGCGGCTACGCGGAGGCGTTCCACGCCCGGAAGCTCGTCCTCGCGTAGCCGGCCGGAGCGCCAGGGATGGCGATGATCGGGCTCGCGGGGGGGATCGGCGGGCGGCGGCCCGGCCGCGCGCTGGCGACCGCCGCCGCCCGCCCGGCCTCGCCCGAGTCCCGGGTCGCGGGCCGCCCGCGGCGGCTCCGCGCGGTGCCGCCGGCCGCCGGCGCCCTCGGGCTCCGGGACGTCGCGCGGGGCGGGGCAGGCCTGGTGGCGGGGGCGCGGTACCTGGCGCGACTGGAGGCGGAGGTCCGGCGGGAGCTCGCCGTCCCGCACGTCTTCCTGTTCTCGTCGGGGCGGGCCGCGCTGGCGGTGCTGCTGCGGGCGCTCCACCAGCTCAGCGGTCGGACGGAGGTGGTCGTCCCGGCCTACACGTGCTTCTCCGTGCCGGCCGCGGTCGTGCGAGCCGGCCTGGTCGTGGTCCCGTGCGACGTCGATCCGGAGCGGTTCGACTTCAACCCCCGGGCGCTCGCGCGCGCGGTGACCGGCCGGACCCTCTGCGTGATCCCGACCCACCTCCTGGGCGCGACGGCCGACGTGACCGCGATCGCGCCGCTGGCGCGCGCGCGGGGCGCGTTCGTGGTCGAGGACGCGGCCCAGGGGCTCGGGGGGCGCCGGGACGGCCGGCCGCTCGGCACCCTCGGCGACGCCGGCGTGTTCAGCTTCGACCGGGGAAAGCTCGTCACCTGCGGCTCGGGCGGCATGGTCGTGACGGCCTCCGCGCGGATCGCCGCCGCGCTCGGCGCCGGCTGGCGTGCGGCCGGCGCGCCCGGCGTCGCGGCCGCGGTCGGCGACGTCCTCCGGGCGCTCGGCCTGGCCGTCTTTCTCCGGCCGTGGCTCCACTGGCTCCCGGCGGCGATGCCGTGGCTCGAGCTCGGCCGGACGGTCTACGACCCGGCGTTCCCGATCCGGCGCATGTCCGGCGCGAAGGCCGCGATGCTGGCCGGCTGGCCCGCTCGGGTCGCGGCCGAGCGGGCGCTGCGCGCCGAGGCCGCCGACGACTACCGGCGGCGCGGGGCGGCGCTCGCCGGGGACGGGGGGGCGGCGCCGGCGGTGCGGATCCCGCTGCTCGCCCCGGATCGCCCGAGTCGCGACGCGCTGGTGCGCGCCGGGCGGCGCCGGGGCCTCGGCATCGCGCCGCTCTACCCGACGGGGATCGACGAGATCCCGGCGCTCCGGGCGGGCGGGCCGGCGGCCTGCCCCGGCGCCGCGGCGATCGCCGCGCGGCTGCTGACCCTCCCGGGCCACCGGTTCGCTTCGGCGCCCGTGCGGGCCGAGATCGGCCGGCTCGTCGCGGCGGTGCTGGGCGACGAGCGCGCCGCCCCCCCGGCTCCTGCCGGGGGCGTGGAGGCCGGCGCATGACCGCGGGGATCTTCTGGGCCGCCGTCGCGTTCGTGGCGTACGCGTACGCCGGGTACCCGCTCCTGCTCGCCGCCATCGCGGGCGTGCGCCGCCGGGGCGTCCGGCGGGCGGCCATCACCCCGCCGGTCGCCTTCGTCATCGCGGCGCGGAACGAGGCGAAGCGGATCCGGGAGAAGCTCGACAACACGCTCGCCCAGGACTACCCGCGCGAGCGCCTGGCCGTCCTGGTCGCCTCGGACGCCTCCGACGACGGCACCGACGACGTGGTCCGCGCCTACGCGCCGGCGGGAGTGCGGCTGGTCCGGGCGCCGGTCCGGGCCGGCAAGGAGGCCGCCCAGCGCGGCGCGATCGCGGCCTCGCGGGAGGAGATCCTCGTCTTCTCCGATGTCGCCACGCTGCTCCCGCCGGACGGCGTCCGGCAGATCGTGGCGAACTTCGCCGACCCGACCGTCGGGTGCGCGAGCAGCGTCGATCGGGTCGTGGACGCGGGCGGCCGCGCCAGCGGCGAGGGCGCCTACGTGCGGTACGAGATGGCGCTCCGGGCCCTCGAGACCCGGGCCGGCACGGTGGTCGGCCTGAGCGGGTCGTTCTTCGCCGCGCGGCGGGTGGTGTGCCGGGACTGGCCGCCCGACGTCCCGAGCGACTTCCACGTCGTGGTGAGCGCCGTCCGGCGGGGGCTGCGCGCGGTGTCGGACCCGCACAGCGTCGGCTACTACCGCGACGTCGCCGACGGGACCCGCGAGTTCGACCGCAAGGTGCGAACCGTGCTCCGCGGGATGTGCGCCCTCCGGCGCGCCGCGCCGCTGCTGAACCCGCTCCGCCACGGGCTGTTCGCCTGGCAGCTCGCCAGCCACAAGCTCTGCCGGTGGCTGGTGCCGCCGGCGCTCCTCGTCGCGCTGGTGAGCGGGGTCGCCCTGGCCGGGCGCTCGCCCCTCTACGCCACGCTGGGCGGGGCGCAGGTCGCCTTCTACCTGCTGGCGCTCGGCGGCCTCCGCGGCGGCCGCTGGCTGGAGCGGCGGCTCCTGCGGATTCCCACCTTCTTCCTCCTGGTGAACGCGTCGATCCTCCACGCCTGGGTCCGCTACGTCCGCGGAGAGCGGCTGGTCGCATGGACGCCGTCGGAGCGGTGACCGCCGGGCTCGGGGAGGCGGTGAAGGCGGCCGGGCGCCGCGCGCTGGCGTCGATCTGCCACCGCTCCGGGGTGGCGCTCGGACGGCTGCGCGGCCGCGCGGTCATCCTCGGGTACCACCGGGTGCTGGCGCCCGGCGATCTCGGGCGCGAGTTCGTCCAGCCCGGGATGTACGTGGAGGCCGGGGAGTTCGCGGCCCACGTCCGGTACCTGCTCCGGCACTTCCGCGTGCTCGCGCTCGAGGATCTCCTCGCGCGATGGGCCGCCGGGGACTGGGACCCCGCCGCGCGGTACTGCGCGATCACCTTCGACGACGGCTGGCGCGACAACTACGTCCACGCCTTCCCCGTCCTCCGGGCGCTCGGCGTCCCGGCGACGATCTTCGTCGCGACGGCGTTCGTCGGGACCCCCGAGCGCTTCTGGACGGACATCCTGGCGGCGTGTCTCCGTGCGTACCGGGCGGCGGAGGCGCGAGGGGGCGACGGCGCGGGCCTCCGGCGGCTCCGGGCCGCCCACCCCTGGCTGGCCGGCCTGCCGCGAGGCGTCCCCGACCGGGCGATCGACGCCGCGATCGAGCGCGCCAAGCGGCTGCCGGACGAGGCGCGGGCCCGGCTACTGGCGGATCTCCAGGCCATCCTCGAGGTGGCGCCGCCGCCGGGGCCCGCGTTCCTCGCCTGGCCCGAGATCCGCGAGATGTCGGCGCACGGCATCGCGTTCGGCTCCCACTCGTGCACCCACCGCATCCTCACCCGGCTCGGGTCCGCCGAGGTCCGCCGGGAGGCCGAGGCCTCCCTGGCCGCGCTCCGGGCCTCGGGCGCGCGGACCGTGCCCGTCTTCTGCCACCCGAACGGGGATGCGAGCGCGGCCACGGTCGCCGCGGTCCGGGCCGCCGGCTACCGGGCGGCGATCGGCGGCGAGATCGGGGTCGAGGCCGCCCGGCCCGCGGATCTCTTCCGGCTCCGCCGGATCCCCGTCCATCACGACGTCGCGCGGACCGTGCCGCTCTTCGCGCTCCGCCTCGCCGACCTGGGGCGGCTCCGCGGCCGGGCGGTGGCCGGGGCGCGGGACGTTGCGTGTCACCCCCGGGCGGCGCGTCCGACGGTGGCGCGATGACGGTCGTCCACGTCTTCTCGGGCGACCTCTGGGCGGGCGCCGAGGTGATGATCGCCCACCTCCTGACGGATCTCCAGCGCCGGCCGGGGCTCCGGGTGATCGCGCTGTCGCTGAACGAGGGCACGCTGACCGAGCGGCTCCGGCGCGCCGGCCTCCAGACCCACGTGGTGCCCGAGGCCGGGCGCCCGTTCGCCCGGCTGGTGGTCGAGGCGGCCCGCCTCCTCCGCTCCGAGCGCGGCGCCATCCTCCACGCGCACCGGTACAAGGAGAACCTGCTGGCGTGGCTCGTCGGGCGGTGGCTCGGCGCCCGCGCCGTCGTGACGACGCTCCACGGCCTCGACGATCCGGGCGTGCACGAGCCGCACGCCTCGGCGTCCCGGCGGGCGCGCATCCGGCTGAACCGGCTACTGGTCCGGCGCGGCTTCACCTGCGCGGTCGCGGTCTCGGACGAGATGCGGGCGACCCTGGTCGAGCGGCTCGGGTTCGCCGCCGACCGGGTCGAGGTGATCCGGAACGGCGTCCCGGTCCCGGCGGAGCGCCGGGCCGACCGCTTCGGGCGCCCCCCGCGGGTCGGCAGCGTGGGGCGGCTCGTCCCGGTGAAGGGGTTCGAGCTGGCGGTCGCGATCGCCGCCGCGCTCCGGCACGACCCGGGCAACGTGCGGATGAGCATCCTGGGCGAGGGCCCCCTCCGGCCCGCGCTCCTCGGCCGGGCCCGCGCGCTCGGGCTCGACGAGACGTTCGAGCTCTGCGCGCCGCGGGACGACCCCGGGCCGTTCTACCGGGCGCTCGACGTCTACCTGAGCACCTCGCGCCACGAGGGCATGCCGCTCAGCGTGCTGGAGGCGATGGCGTGGGCGACGCCGGTCGTCGCGCCGCGCGTGGGTGGGATCCCGGAGGCGGTCACGGACGGCGCCGAGGGATTCCTGATCGACGGTCGGGATCCCGAGGCCTTCGCGGCGCGCTGCCGACTCCTGCTGGCCGATCCCGCGCTCCGGCGGTCGATGGGCGCCCGCGCTCGCGAGCGGGTGCGGGTCGCCTTCAGCGTCGAGGCGATGGGCGAGGCGTACCTGAAGCTCTACGAGCGGTGCGGGGGAGGCCGGTAGCAGTGCGGCGGGCCGTGCTGCTGGTCGCGTATCACTTCCCTCCCGACGCCGCGGTGGGCGCGGTGCGGGTCGCGAAGCTCGCCCGGACGCTGGTCGAGCTGGGCTGGCACGTGTCCGTCGTGACCGTGCGCGAGGACCGGCTCCACCGGCGCGATCCCGGGCGCCTGGCCGACGTCGCCGGCTGCCGGGTGTGGCGCGCGGCGGAGTGGCCGACGCTCCCCGAGCTGGTCGGCCGCGCGGGGCGGCGGCTCGGGGGCGGGCGCGCCGCCGCGGCGCCGGCCGCCCCGGGGCCCGGCCGGGGCGGGGAGGGGCCCGGCGGCGGCGGGATCGGCGCGACGCTCCGGCGCTACGCGCTCTCGCTCGGCGAGCTCCCCGACGCCCAGGTCGGGTGGCTCGCGCCGGCGGCGTGGCGGGCGATCCAGGTGGTGCGGCGCGAGCGGATCCGCGTGGTGGTGACGTCGTCTCCGCCCCGGACGACGGCACTGGTGGGCGCGGCGGTGAGCCGGCTCACCGCGGTGCCGCTCGTCACGGACCTCCGCGACCCGTGGTACTGGCCCGAGCTCCGCGATCCCGCGGACCGCACCGCGCTCGGCGACCGGATCGCGCGCCGCCTCGAGGCGGCGCTCGTGCGCCGCTCGCGCCGCGTGGTCGTCACCACTTCGCGCTACGCCGAGGCGCTCCGGCGCGCCCACCCGTGGCTGCCGGCGGACCGCGTGGCGACCATCTGGAACGGCTTCGACCGCGAGGCGTACGGCGAGCCCCCGCCGCCCGTCCCGGGCGCGCCGCTCCGGATCGCCTACTTCGGCAGCCTGTACCTCGGGCGCACCCCGAGAGAGCTCTTCCGCGCGCTCGCCGAGCTCCTGGCCGAGGGCGCGGTGGCGCCGGGCGAGATCGAGGTGGAGCTGGTCGGCGAGGTCGCGCAGGCCGGAGGGGAGCCGGTCGCGGCGATGCTCGAGGCGTACGGCCTGGCTGGATGCGTGCGCCTCCGGCCGCCGGTCCCCCATCGCGAGGCCCTGCGGCAGATGCAGGCCGCCGACGTCCTGCTGCTGCTGGCGCCGGCCCAGCCGTACTGCATCCCGGCGAAGGCGTTCGAGTACCTGGGCGCCGGCCGGCGGATCCTGTGCGTCGCGGACGACGGGGCCACCGGCGACCTGATCCGGCGCACGGACGGGGGCCTGATCGTCGCGCCCGATGACGTCGCCGGCATGAAGGCGGCACTGGTCGGCCTGCTGCGCGCCCACCCGGCGCCGCCGCGCCCGGTTCCCGCGGCGGCGGAGTTCGATCGAGCGGTGCTCATGCGGCGCTACGCGGAGCTCCTGGAGGACGTCCTCCGGACCTCCGCGTCCCACGCCGGTGATCGGTTCGTCCGCGTCGCCTCTCCCTCGGGGGGGGCCAAGTGAGGTTGGCCATGGAGCGATACCGCACCTTCGCGACGTACTGCGTGGTCGGCGTGCTCGTCACGACGGTCGACTTCACGGTGTTCGGCCTGGCCCACTACGGGGCGCGGGTGGACGTCGTCCCCGCGAAGCTCGCCGCGTTCCTGGTCGCGGTGCTGGTGAGCCTGGTCCTGAACCGCGCCTGGACCTTCCGGGCCAGGACGAGCCGGCTCCAGCGGATCCGGTACCGCGTCGCGCGGTTCGTGACCGTGTCGGGGGTCGGGGCCGGGCTGAGCGTCGGGGGCATCTTCGTCACCGTCCACGGCTGGGGCCTCCGGCCGCTGGCCGGCAACGCCCTCACGTCGGCGGTCGTGGTGGTGTGGAACCTGCTCGCGAACAAGCTGTGGACGTTCCGGATGGCGCGCCCGGCGTGCCGGCGGGAGCCCCCCGCCTGCGACCTGTCGCTGGTCATCCCCGCCTACAACGAGGAGCGCCGGCTGGGCCGGACGCTCCGCGAGAACCTGGCGTACCTGGAGCGCCAGCCGTACTCCTGGGAGATGGTCGTCGTCGACGACGGCTCGCGCGACGGCACCGCCGACATCGTGCATGCCTACGCGGACGCGCCGGGGAGCCGGGTGCGCCTGCTGCGGCTGCCGGTCAACCGCGGGAAGGGGGCGGCGGTCCAGCTGGGCGTCGTCAACGCGCGCGGGCGGTACGTGCTCGTCGCCGACGCCGACAACGCGACCCCCATCGAGGAGGTCGGCCCGTTCGTCGAGGGCGCGCGGCCGGACGAGATCCTGATCGGCTCCCGGTACGTCCCCTCGGCCCGGATCGAGCGGCGCCAGTCGCGGGGTCGCGTCCTGGTCGGCCGGCTGGGCAACCTCCTGATCCGGCTGTTCGTCATCGACGGGATCGCCGACACGCAGTGCGGGTTCAAGCTGTTCCCGGCCGAGATCGCCAGGGAGCTCTTCTCGCGGCAGCGGGTGAGCCGCTGGGGATTCGACATCGAGGTCCTCGGCATGGCGCAGGGGATGGGGATCCCGATCCGCGAGCGCGGGGTGACCTGGCGCGACGTCCAGGGCTCGCGGCTGCGACCGATCCGGGACGCCTTCCGCACCCTGGGCGAGCTCCTGGTCATCAAGATCAACCTCTGGTCCGGTGTCTACGAGTAGCGCGGCGGTCGGTGGGCCGCCGGTCCGGCTCTGGGCGGCGCTGGTCGCGGCCGGGATGGCGCTGCGCCTGGCCGGGCTCGGGCGCCAGAGCCTGTGGCTCGACGAGATGACGAGCATCCAGGTCGCCCAGAGCTCCCTCGGCGCGATCCTCGGGGGCACGGCGCTCGACAACCACACCCCGCCGCTCTACTACGCGCTCCTCCACCTCTGGAGCCGGCTCGCGCCGCTCACCGAGGCGTGGCTGCGCCTCCCGGGAGCGCTCGCCGACGGCGTCAACATGGTGCTGCTCGCGCGGCTCGGATGGGCGTGGGTCGGGCGGGGCGCCGCGGCCGTGCTGGCCGCCTACGCGGCGTCTCCCTTCATGGTCTACTACGCGCAGGAAGGGCGGATGTACACGCTCGCGGTGACGTTCACGCTGGCGTTCGCGCTGGCGCTGGAGCGGCTCCTGCGGGCGGGGGAGCGCGGCGCCTGGGCGCGGGGGGCCGTCGCCGGCGTCTGGCTCGCGCTCGGCGTCTACACGCACTACTACGTCGCCCTGGTCGGGGCGGCGCTGATCGCACTGGCGCTGGTCCGGGCTCCCGGGCGCCGCGTGCGCCTGGCGCTCTTGGCGGCCGGCGCGGTCGGGAGCGCGCTGCTCGTCCCGTGGCTCCCGGTGGTCTACCGCCTGGCTACCGGCCACGGGCAGGAGTTCCGGACGTTCCTGGGCGCGGTGATCCCGTACGCCCTGTTCCGGTTCACCGTCGGGTACGCCGTGTTCCCGCTCGATCCCGGGGTCAAGGCGGCGTTCGGCCGGGCGGTCGCGGCGCACGCCGCGGAGCTGGCGGCGGTGTTCGGCTGCCTCCTCCTGCTCGCGTGGACCGGCTGGCGGCACGGGGCCGGCCGGGAGCGGGCGGCGCTCGCCCGGGGCGGCGCGGTCGTGGGCGGGACGATGGTGCTCGCGGCCGCACTGTCGCTCCGCACGCCGATGCTGAGCGAACGCTACCTGGTGGTGGTCGTCCCCTTCTTCCTCCTGGCCCTGGTCGGCAGCCAGGATCTCCGGCGCCGGGCGCCCCGCGCCGCGCTGGCGGCGCTGTGCCTCCTGCTCGGGGCCGGCGACGTGGCCTACTTCGCGAACCCGGCGTTCGGCAAGGCCCAGTGGCGGGACGCCGCCCGGTACGTCGCCAGCGTGGCCAGGGCCGGGGACGTGGTGCTGGTCGAGCCCGACTTCGCGGTGCCGGTGTTCCGCTACTACTTCCACGGCCCGCAGCCGGTGCGGGGGATCCCGCCCGGCCGGCCGGCTGAGCCGGCGGCCGGGGCGCGGCTGGTCACGGAGGCGCTGGGCGAGCACGCGCGCGGGATCCTGGTGACCTCCGGGCACGCGACGGGGACGGTCGCGACGGCGCTGGCGCGGGTCGCCACGCCGGGAGCGACGCGGACGTTCCCGCTCGAGATCGGGATCGTCTGCACGACCTGGGACCTGGCGCCGGTCCGGGCGGCCGCCGACGAGATCCCTCGGCCATGAGGGAGCACGGTGGGGGCGCGGCGGTCGCCGACGTCGTTCGCCGGCCCGCGGGGCCGTCCGCGCGCCCCGGCCCCGCCGCCCCCGTCCTGGTCCTCGACGGCGACCAGCGGAGCGCCCTGGCCGTCACGCGCTCGCTGGGCCGGCGCGGGGTGCCGGTCGTGGTCGCCGACGAGCAGACGACGACGCTGGCCGGGAGCTCCCGGTACTGCCGGGCGCAGGTGGCGCTCCCGTCGCCCTCCCGGAGCCCGGCCGCGTTCGTCGCGGCCCTCGCCGCCGAGGTCCAGCGGCGGGGGATCGGGGTCGTGCTGCCGGCCGGCGAGGTCACGATGGAGCTCGTCCTCGGGAATCGCCAGGCGCTCGAGCCGGCCGTCGTGCCGTTCGGGAGCCTGGAGGCGTTCGCCGCCCTCACCGACAAGTCGCGGCTCGCCGCCCTCGCCGCCCGGCTCGGCGTCCGGGCGCCGGCGACGTGCTGCGCGCGCGGTCGGACGGAGCTCGAGGCGGCGCTCGAAGCCGCGCGGTTCCCGCTGGTGCTCAAGCCGCATCGCTCGCGCGTCCTCCATGCCGGCCAGTGGCGGCCGGCGACGGTCCGGTACGCCCGATCGCGCGCCGAGGCGCTCCGGCTCTGGTCGGAGGACCCGCTCCTCCGCGAGCACCCCGTGCTCGTGCAGGCGCACGTCGCCGGGGAGGCACGGGGGCTGTCGTGCCTGTACGACCGGGGGCGGTGCGTCGCCGCGTTCGCGCACCGGCGGGTTCGCGAGAAGCCGCCCCAGGGCGGGGTGAGCGTGCTCAGCGAGAGCGTCCCGGTCGGGGCCGCGATGCGCCAGGCCGCCACGCGAGTGCTGGACGCGGTCGGCTGGCACGGGGTGGCCATGGTCGAGTTCAAGGTGGCGCCGGACGGCACGCCCCACCTGATCGAGGTCAACGCGCGGTTCTGGGGCTCGCTCCAGCTGGCGGTGGACGCGGGGGTCGACTTCCCGTGGCTCCTCTACCGGGTCGCCACGGGGGCGGCGCCCGAGGCGCCCGTCACGTACCGGGTGGGGGTCCGGAACCGCTGGCTGCTGGGTGACCTGGACCACCTCTACCTGACGCTCCGCGGGGCGGCCGCGGCCGGCGCGAAGCTCCGCACGCTGCTCCGGTTCCTCGCCCCGCCGGGTGCGCCGACGCGCCACGAGGTCCTCCGCTGGGACGACGTCGGCCCGGGCTGGTACGAGCTCGGCCGGTACCTGGGACGCGGCCGGTGATGCGGCTCGAGGGCCTGGTCCACGTGCACTCGCGACTGTCCTACGACGGCCGCCACTCGGTCGCGGAGATCGTCGCGCTCGCCCGGCGCCGCGGCTACGGGTTCCTCGCGATGGCGGAGCACTCGGACACCCTCGACGGCGGGACGGTGACCCGGTACGCGGCCGAGTGCCGGCGGCTGTCGAGCCAGGCGTGCGTGGTCGTCCCGGGGCTCGAGTTCGCGTGCCGGGGCGGGCTCCACCTGCTCGGGATCGGGGTCGACGAGTACTGCGACGCCGTGGACCCGGTGGAGGTCGCCGCGCACGTCCGGGCGAAGGGCGGGGCCGCGATCGTCGCGCATCCCCGCCGCTACCGCGACCGGCTCTCCGAGGACCTCCTGCGCCGGGTCCACGGGGTGGAGCTGTGGAACGCGGGCTACGACGGCCGCTTCGTGCCCGACGGGCGCTGCGTCGCGCTGCTGCGGGAGATGCGGGCACGGGGGATCGCGCTCCTGGCCTACGGCGGCCAGGACCTCCACCGCATCACGCGGCACCGCCACGTGCGGGTCGAGCTGGAGGTCGCGGAGGCGTCCGAGCGGGCGGTGGTCGAGGCGCTGCGGGACGGCCGGTTCCACATCACCAACGGGTGGTGGACGCTCGACGCCGCCGGCCGCAGCGGGGCGGTCGCGGCGTGGGGGATGCGGCCGGCGCGGTGGCTCTACGAGCAGGCGGTGGCCGTGCGCGCCCGCCTGGGGGTCGGCGCGTGAGCGCGGCGCGCGCCCCCGCCCGGGCCGCGGACGGACCGCGCCCGTGGATCGATGAGCGTCCGGCGCGGGTGCTCCACCTCATCGAGACGGGCGGACCCGGGGGCGCCGAGCGGGTGCTCCTCGACATCGTCCGCCACCTGGACCCGGCCCGGTTCGCGCCCGTCGTCTGTCTGCGGAAGCCGGGCTGGCTCCACGACCAGTGCCGGGCGCTCGGGGTCGAGACGGTCATCGTGCCGCTCCGGCGCCATCTCGAGTGGTCCTGGTTCCGGGATGTCGGGCGCCTGCTCCGGCGCGAGCGCATCGCGCTGCTGCACGCCCACGAGTTCGCGATGAACGTGTACGGCGCCGCCCTCGGCCGGGCGGCCGGCCGCCGGGTCGTCGCCACCGTGCACGGGAAGGACTACTACGCGGACCGCCGGCGGCGCCGCCTCGCCTATCGCGCCGTGGCGCGGCTGGGGGCGATGGTGGCCGTCTCCGAGGACGTGCGGGGGTTCCTCGCCCGCACGGTCGGGATTCCCCCGGGCCGGATCACCACCATCCGGAACGGCATCGACGTGGCGGCGTACCGGGACGCCGTCCCGGCGCCGGGGGTGCGCGCCGCCGCGCTCGGCGGCGAGTGGCCATGGGTCGTCGGCACCGTCGGGAGCCTCTACCCGGTGAAGGGGCACGCCGGGCTCCTGCGGGCGTACCGGATCGTGCGCGAGCGCGTCCCCGGGACGGGGTGCGTCATCGCCGGCCGCGGCCCCCTGCAGGACGCGCTCCGGGACGAGGCGCGGCGGCTCGGGGTCGAGGACGGGGTGCGCTTCCTCGGGTTCCGCGGGGACGTGCCGGGCGTCCTGGCGGCGCTCGACGTGTTCGCGCTCCCGTCGCTCTCCGAGGGGCTGCCGCTGGCGGCGATCGAGGCCATGGCGGCCGGCCGGCCCGTCGTCGCCACGGATGTCGGCGGGACGCGCGAGGTCGTGGTCGACGGCGCCACGGGGTTCCTGGTGCCGGCGGGCGATCCCGCCGCCCTCGCCGAGCGGCTCGTCGCCGTCCTCCGCGAGCCCGCGCTCGCCGCGCGGCTGGGCGCGGCCGGCCGGGCACGCGCGGCGCGCGAGTTCGGCGTGGCCCGCATGGTCGACCGCTACGCCGGGCTCTACGACCGGCTGCTCGCGTCGCCGCTCCGCGGCGCCACCCGCCCGGTCGTCCTGGGGGAGACGCCGTGAGCGCCCGCGGGCGTCGCCGCGCGCGATCGCGCGCCGGGCGCTCCGCCCGGCCGGTGTCGAGGACGCGGACGGTCCGGTCATTTTTGCCCGCGCTCGGATGTAAGGGCTGCCCGCCGCGGTCCGGCGGGCCCCGGAGCCGGCGTGCTCCGGAGGCCCGGGTGCAGCGGAACCGGCGGTCTGCGCATCGCGCCGCGGAGGTCCGTCGCCGTGCGGGCCGGGCACACCCATTGCATCCCAGTTCCGGAACTCAACTCAGCGAGCCGGGGAGGGGACATGCTTCGAGGAGCCGATCGGGCAGCGGCCTGGACTCCGTCCTGGGACACGGCGCGCCGGTGGCCAGCGTGGGGCGCGGCCGCGCTGGCGCTGGCCCTCGTCGGGGCCGTCGGCCCCGGCCGGGCGACCGCCGCGGACTTCTTCTTCGACAGCTTCGAGACCAGCGCCATCAGCACGAGTCTCTGGAGCCAGACTCCGTCGACCGTGCCGAATCCCGACTCGAGCGTCGTCCTGGACAACTCGAACTACGCCGGGGCGCCGGCCGGCCAGCGCTCGGCCCAGCAGCTGTACCACGCGGGGACGACGGACGGCGGCGGCGTCGGCTGGATGAACATCGGGAAGGCCACGCTGCCGGCCCACGTGCTGGTGGAGTTCGACTTCAAGCTCTCGTCGAACTTCCACTTCCCGCTCGGGCACAAGTGGTGGCGCTCGATGCCGGACATGAACTCGGGCGCCGGGCCGAACGACGTGACCGTGAACCTGCAGCTGAACTGCTACGGGACCTGCTGGAGCCTCGAGATCTTCTCGAACTCGAGCCAGTTCGGCTACCGGGAGACGGTCCTCCGGCCGCCGACGCAGGTGTCGCGCAACACCTGGCACCGGGTCGGCGTCCGGCTCAAGCGGAACACGTTTTCCGGCAGCACCCCCAACAGCGACGGCGAGATCGAGGTCTTCCTGGACGGCGTGAGCGCCGGCCGGCAGACGGGCGTGCGACTGGCCGGGGATCCGACCCGCTGGCTCCGGGACTACTGGGGCGGGCCGGGCAACTACACGAGCGTGACGGACAACAACCCGATCCCCGAGGACCAGTGGATCCGGGTGGACAACTTCCGGATCACCGACCTGGCCGGCGGGTCGTCGCCGTCGACCGTGACGCTACCGGTCGCGCCGAGCGGGCTGGTCGTGCAGTAGCCGATTCCTTCCGGTCGCGCGCGGCCGCCGCGCCCGCGGATCTCGATGGCCCCCGGCTCCCGGGGGCCATCGTCGTCCCCGCCGCCGGGCCGCCCGGCGGGCCGCGCTCGCTCGCCGGGCGCGCGGGGGGCGGCCGCCCGTGAGGAAGGTCCTGGTCGTCTTCGGCACGCGCCCCGAGGCGATCAAGCTCGCCCCGGTGATCCGGCGGCTCGCCGACGACCCGCGGTTCACCGCCGTCACCTGCGTGACCTCGCAGCACCGCGAGATGCTCGACCAGGTGCTCAAGGTCTTCGAGATCCTGCCCCGGTACGACCTGGCCGTGATGCAGCCGGGGCAGTCGCTCGCCGGGGTCACCGCCCGGGTGGTCCGCCGGGTGAGCGAGGTCGTCGGGCGGGAGCGCCCCGACGTGGTGCTGGTGCAGGGCGACACCACCACGACGTTCGCGGCGGCGCTCGCGGCCTTCTACCAGCGGGTCCCGGTCGGGCACGTCGAGGCCGGGCTGCGGACGGCCGACCGGAATCAGCCGTTCCCGGAGGAGATCAACCGGCGCCTGACCGGCGTGCTGGCGGACTACCACTACGCGCCCACCGCCCGGGGCCGGGCGAACCTCCTGGCGGAGGGCGTCGATCCGGGCCGGATCCTGGTCACCGGGAACACGGGGATCGACGCGCTGCTGCTCGCGCGCGGATGGGCCCGCGCCCGCGCCGGTGCCGACGGGCTGCTGGCGCCGGACCTCCCCGCGCCGCGGGACCGGCGGCTGATCCTCGTCACCGCGCACCGGCGCGAGAGCTTCGGCGCGCCCTTCGAGGCGATCTGCGACGCCGTCCGGCGGATCGCCGACCGGAACCCCGAGGTCGAGGTCGTGTATCCGGTCCACCTGAACCCCCACGTGCGGCGCCCGGTCTTCGGGCGGCTGGGCGGGCATCCACGCATCCACCTGGTCGAGCCGCTCGACTACCTGGCCTTCGTGCGGGCGATGGACCGGGCGTACCTCATCCTCACCGACTCCGGCGGCGTCCAGGAGGAGGCCCCGGCGCTCGGCAAGCCGGTGCTGGTCATGCGGCACACGACGGAGCGGCCGGAGGCGGTCGAGGCGGGCGGGGCGCGCCTCGTCGGCACGAGCGTCGAGACCATCGTGCCGGCCGTGCAGAAGCTCCTGGACGACGCCCCCACGTACGCCGCGATGAGCCGCGCGGGCAACCCGTTCGGCGACGGGCGGGCGAGCGAGCGCATCGTCGAGCACCTGGGCGAGGTCCTCCGGGTCGCCGGGGGAGGCCGGTGAACGTCGGGCTCGTCTACGACGCCGACTACCCGTGGGACGTCCGCGTCTGGAAGTCGGGCATCGCGCTGGCGCGGCGGGGGCACCGCGTCCACCTGGTGTGCCGCAACCTGGCGCGCCGGCCGCCGGACGAGCTCCGGGACGGGATTCACCTCCATCGCCTCCGGCCGCGCCGAAGCGCCCGCCTCGACGCGCTGGCGAGCTTCCCGGCGTTCCTCAACCCCGTCTGGATCGGCCGGATCGCCGAGGTGGTGCGGGAGCACGCGGTGGAGGTCCTCCTGGTGCGCGATCTGCCGCTCGCGCTGGCGGCGGTGATCGCCGGCCGGCGCGCGCGCGTCCCGGTGGTCCTCGACATGGCCGAGAACTACCCGGCGATGCTCCGCGACGTGTGGCGGTTCGAGGCGTTCCGTCCCCAGAACGTCCTCCTGCGGAACCCGGCGCTGGCCCGGGTCGTGGAGTGGCTGGCGGTCCGGCTGGTCGACCACGTCCTGGT
>DASRDR010000294.1:0-3231 GCA_035652475.1 Candidatus Methylomirabilota bacterium
CTGGATCGACTCGTCGATCGTGAGGACGAGATCGGAGCCGCGGCGCGTCGGCTTGACCGTGCGTGCCGTTCCCGGCAGTTCGATGCCCTGCGGGTCGCGCTCGACGACGACCGTGCCGGGCCGGCCCGCGAGTGCCTTCTCCTCGCCGACCTCGAGACCGCCGAGGCCGTTGTTGTCGAGCCCGACGAAGCCGAGCAACGGCGCGGCCAGCGTGCCCGACGGGTAGTAGCGCTTCGACTCGGGCGTGAAGCCGACCCCCGCGAGATCGAGTGCCTTCACCCGCGCCACGACGCTCGGATCGACCTGCCGCGCGATGTAGACGAACTCGAGCTTCTTCTGCGACAGCTTCGCCCGGAGGTCGGCCTCCGGCACCCCGACGATCGGCGCGAGTTGGGCCGCGTACTCGATCGGGTGCTTGATGACGTGGGGATCGGCCCAGATCGTCTGGCGCTGGACCGACAGGGCGAGGTCGTTGCCGTTGCGGTCGAAGATGCCGCCCCGCTCGGGCGCGACCGTGATCCGGTGGACGCGCTGGTCGACGCCGAGCTGCACGTAGTGCGAGCGGTTCGCGGCCTGCACGTCGAGCAGTCGCAGCGCGATGACGGAGAAGATGACCGCGATCGCGACGACGAGCGCGATCAGGCGTCGGCGCGTCCCGAGCACCGTGATCCTGACGCGCGGCGCAGGCGGGCGCCACACCGGCGCGCGCCGCGGAGCCGGTGCTGCTGCACGGCGCGGCACGTCGCGCTGCATACCAGCGCCGGCGCGGGCGCGCGCCCGAGCGAGCGTCGCGGCGCGGGGATCCGCCGGAGCGACGCGGGGCGCGCGAGGCGCGCGCGCAACGGCCGCCGGGCGAACCGGCGGCCGCCGCGCCGTGACGCGGGGATCGGGCGGCGGGGAGCCGCGGCGCCCGGGCGGACGGTTCCGGACGTCAGGGGCCATCGGCGAGACTCGCCTTCACGCTCGTGTAGCCGTCGAGGGTGCCGGCGCCGGTGCCCGAGGCCGATGCGCCCGACTGCGGGACCGCGACCGGCAGCGGCGGGCGGTCGGCGGGGACGAGCCCGAGCTTGGCCGCGAGGGCGATGATCCGTTCGGGGGACTCGGCCCGAGCGTGCGCGTACCGGGCCTGCTGGTACTCGCGCTCCGCGCTCTGCACCTGGGATTGCAGCCGGGCGAGGCCGACCTGGCCCTGGGCGAGCATGACGTGGAACGCCACGACCGTGAACACGGCGAGCGCGGCGAGCAGCGTTCCGGCGACCGCCAGCCGGCGGTTGCGCAGGACGCGCCGGCGCCGCTGCGCCGGCGTCTCGACGACCCGCAACTCCGGGCGCGGGCGCGCGGAGGTGGTCCGGCGCGGGAGCGGCGCCGCGGTGGCGGTGGCGGCGGTCGGCGACGACGGGCGCGACGCGCTCCGGTGCGGGACGGCGCGCGAGGCGCCGGCGCGCGGGCGCGCCCCGCTCGCGGAACGTCCCGCGTCGCGCGCGGGCGGCCGGGCGGGCGGGCGGCGCCGGGTGCGCGGCGGGGGCGTGGTGGCGGTGGGCGTCACGACCCCGTACCGGCCGCGAGGCGCTCGGCCGCCCGGAGTCGTGCGCTCTTGGCGCGCGGGTTGGCCGCCACCTCGTCGACCGAGGGTCGCCGGGCCCGCCGCGTGAGGACGCGCAGGAGCGGCATCCGCCGGACCGGTTCGACCGGAAGGCCCGGGGGCGCGGGTTCGACCGTGGCGGACGCTTCCGCGAAGCGTTGCTTGACGATCCGGTCCTCGTGCGAGTGGTACGCCAGCACCAGCACGCGCCCCTCCGGCTTCAGCAGGTGGACGGACTCGTCGAGGCCGGCTTCGAGGTGGGGCAGCTCGCGGTTCACCTCCATCCGGATGGCCTGGAACGTGCGCCGGGCCGGATGGCCGCCGCGGCGGCGGGCCGGCGCCGGGATCGCGTCCTTGACCGCGTCCACGAGGTCGCCGGTCGTCTCGAGCGGGCGCCGGGCGACGATCCGCCGGGCGATCTCACGCGCGAAGCGCTCGTCGCCGTTCTCCGCGATCAGGGCCGCGAGGCGGTCCTCGTCGTACTCGTTGACGACCTGCGCCGCGGTCAGGGTCTGACCGCCGTCCATGCGCATGTCGAGGGGCGCCTCGGCCCAGTAGGAGAACCCCCGCTCGGGCCGGTCGAGTTGCGGGCTGCTCACGCCCAGGTCGAACAGGATCCCCATGACGTTCCCCTCGCTCTCTCTCGCCACGATCTCGGCGATGTCCTCGAATCCGCCGTGCACCACCCGCACCCGGTCGCCGAAGCGACCGAGCGCCTCCCTCGCCGCCGCCACGGCGGACGCGTCCCGGTCGATCCCGAGCACCCGCAGGTCGGGTCGGGCCTCGAGGAGCAGCCGGGAGTGACCACCGCCGCCGACCGTCCCGTCCACCACCAGGCCGGTCGGGATCGGGAGCAGCAGCTCGACCACTTCCCTGGCCATCACGGGCAGGTGGACGAACCCCTCTTCGCTCACCCGCCGCCTCCCCCGCGCCGCCCGACCCTGCACCCGATTCGAGCGGGTGCCCCGGGCCCGTCACCAGCCCCCCGGACGGACGAGTGCCGTTCGGTTGTCTCTCCGAATCGACTCGGTGGAAGCGGGCGGAGTGGGGGCTTCACCGTGCCGGCCGGGGGGCTGGTGTCAGGCCCGGGACGGGCCGGATTCCTTGGTCGCTGTCGTCTCTCCCCTCGTCCCGATTCAGATCCCGAAGTCGTGGAGGTCGTCGGACTCCCGCAGCGCCGCGTCACCGGCCTGGTCGAGCTCGTGCCACGCCGTCGTGTCCCAGATCTCGATCCGGGAGTAGACGCCGACCACCACCACGTCCCGTTCCAGGCCCGCGTAGCTCCGCAGCGCCTGCGGGATGGCCACGCGTCCCTGCTTGTCGAGCTGGACGTCGTTGGCGCCCGAGAAGAAGACGCGGGCGGCGTCGCGCTCGCGCGCTCCCCGCTTCGCCACCTCCGACACCTGGTTCGCCACCTGCTCGAACTCCTCCGCGGTGTACACCGCGAGGCATCGGCCCCTGCCTTTGGTGATGATCGCCCCGTCCGCGAGCTGGTCGCGGAACTTCGCCGGGAGGATCACCCGTCCCTTGGCATCGAGGGAGTGTTGGAACTCCCCGAGGAACATGCCGACCCCTCGCGCTGGACACCCTCGGGCCCGATCGCGCCCCTGCCACCGTGGACGCCCCCGGACCCTCCACTTTCTGCCACC
>DASRDR010000295.1:0-19881 GCA_035652475.1 Candidatus Methylomirabilota bacterium
ATCCGAGCCCCACCGAGAGATCGCCGCCGGGGAGGGTGCTGGCGCCCGGCACCACGAAGCCCGCCGTCCCGTTGATCGGGACGTGCGGGAGCGGATCGGCCAGCGGCGGCAGCCGGCGCGCCTGGCGCGGAGCGAGGGCCAGGCCGGGCTGGCAGGCGGATCCGGCGAACGCCGCGGTGCCGAGGAGCGTGGAGGACAAGATCGCAGCGGCAACGGCGGCCCGACGTCCCCGGACGGTGATCACTCCCTGCCCCCCTCTGCCCGTCGCGTGCGCGCGGCTCCCGCGCGCCGGCGGGCGACGCTCGCCCGCCGGCGCGCGACCAGCGACATCGCGGCTCAGGATATCACCGGACGCGCGGGCGACACCACAGCGCCACGCGGTCGTCCCGCGACGAGGGGGACGGGCGGCGGGCGGGGCGGGACGCCGGTCAGGCGTCCGGCGGACGGGTCCCGTCGAGGGCGTGGAGGAAGCGCGTGACGATCGCGCGCCGGATGGCGGGCGCGTCGAGCGGGCCGATGCGGGCGGACCACACGGCCGCCGGGACCACCGCCTTGGCGGCGGAGCGATGGCCGCCCGCCGAGCCGAGCTCGCCGAAGGCGGCCTGGACGACCTCGCCGGCCGCGCGGACGTAGCCGACGTTGCGGACCGAGACGTGGACCTCCTCGCCGGTGAGACCCGAGACGATCGACCACTCGATCCCCTTGACCTGGAGGCACAGGTCGGCGAACTGCGGGATCAGGTCGGGGCGGCTCACCCGCCCGAGGTGCGCGAACAGGGCGTTCTGGATGATCGTGCGGTGCAGCAGGGCGTCGCCGAGCGCGTCGAGCGCATCGAGCGGCAGCTCGGGACGCTCGATGCGGCGCAGGATGTTGTGGTTGGCGAGCCGGTACAGGTACGCGAACGCCTTCATGTCGGCCTGCGTGCCGCTGCGCTCCAGGTGGAGGGTGTCGGTCTTGATCCCGTAGAAGAGCGCGGTCGCCAGCCGCTCGGTGACCTTGACCTCGGCGGCCCGCAGGTACTCGGTCATGATGGTCGAGGTCGCGCCGTAGGTCGGACGGACGTCCCGGAACGGCGCCCGCCATCCCTTCGCCTCCGGATGATGATCGATGACGACGGCGACCGGCGGGAGCGCTTCCTCGCAGAACGTCGGCTGGACGTCGACCATCGCCAGGGCGTCGTAGCGCCGGAGCTCGTCGGGGGTGACCTGCTCGACCTCGATCTCGAGGGCGTCGACCATCGCGACGTTCTCCGGCCGGGTGACGCGCCCGAACGAGAGCAGGGGCGCAGTCGGCTTGGTCCGGCCGAGCAGCGCCCGCAGCGCCAGCCCCGACGCCATCGCGTCGGGGTCGGGATCGTCCTGCAGGAGGATCCCCACCCGCTCCTTGTCGGCCAGCAGCCGGCGCATCTGCTCGACACGCACCCGGAGGAGCGCCCGATCCATCTCCGGGCGCAGCACCTCCCGCATCGTGCGGCCGAGCATCACCGTGGTCACGTTGGAGTGGTACGGCAGCGTCGGGGGGTCCGGCCCCTGGTGCACGACGAGGACGGGCACCTCCGGCGCGACCTCGAGGATCGTCTCCAGGATCCGCGCGAGGCTCGGGCCCCGGCGGGACCGGTCCGGCGCCATCAGGACGACCAGGTCGGAGGAGGTGAGGTGCGCGCGCCGGTAGAGCGCCGGGTCGTCGAGCGGTCCGGCCAGGGCCGTCGCCTCGTCGCGTGCCAGGCCGCTCCGGGTCCTGCTGTCCGGCACCAGGAACAGCCACGAGTCCGAGGTCGCCGAGGGTCCCTGGAAGAGGCGGAAGAGGAAGTCGGTGGGACAGACGAGCACCCGACGCATCGAACGCCTCTCTCAGTCTACACCGGCGCCCACGGCGGGGGAGGGGCGGGGCGGCTCAGGCGCCGTACTTTCCCAGCCGGAGCGCGTGGGCCAGGACCAGCGGCATGAGCTCGTGCGCGGCAAGGGTCCCGAGGCTCCCGGCCGCGCAGGCGCGCTCGGTGAAGCGCTCCACGGCATCGGGGATCGCGTACCGGCCCGCCAGCAGGACCGGCACCGGGTGCCACGAGTGGCCGCGGAGCACGGCCGGGCTCGCGTGGTCCCCGGTGACCACCAGGACGTCCGGCCGGAGCTCCTCGATCGCGGGCAGCGCGGCGTCCAGCCGCTCCAGCGCGGCGACCTTGCCCGGGAAGTCGCCGTCCTCGCCCGCCTTGTCGGTGTCCTTGTAATGGAGGAAGACGAAGTCGTAGCCGGGCCAGGCTTCCGCCAGCGTCCGCAGCTCGTCGGTGAACGTGCTGCCGGTCCGGAGCACGTCCATGCCCACCAGGCGGGCGAGCCCGCGGTACATCGGGTACGCGGCGATCGCGGCCGCGCGGAGCCCGAAGACCTCGGGGAAGCCCGGCAGGGCCGGCCGCTGGTCGAACCCGCGGAGCAGGACCATGTTCGCCGGCGCGGCGTCGGCGAGGAGCCGCCGCGCCTCCCCGGCGAACCGGTTGACCGCGTCCGCCGTGGCCTGGGCGGCCGGGTCCAGGGCGCGGGCGGGGAGCGGCGGCTGGCCGAGGGTCTGGGGATCCGTCTCGGACAGGCGCGCGGACAGGCCCGGCCCCCGCAGGACGAGGACGAACCGGTGCTCCTTCACGGGCTCGACGTGAAGCTCGATCGCGGGCAGCTCGATCCGGCGGAGCCGGGCCACCAGCTCGATGCAGCGCTCCGTCGAGATCCGGCCCGCGCGCCGGTCCGTGATCCGGCCGGTCGCGTCGACCGTGCAGAAGTTCCCCCGGGCCGCCACGTCGCCGGCCCGGAGATCGAAGTCGATGCCGAGCGCCTCGAGCACCCCCCGGCCGACCGGGTACCGCAGCGGCTCGTACCCGAACAGGCCCAGGTGGCCGGGCCCGCTGCCCGGGGTGATCCCCGGGGCGACGTGGCGCAGGAGCCCGCACGAGCCGCGGCGCGCCAGGGCGTCGAGGTGCGGGAGCCGCGCGGTCTCCAGCTCGGACCGGCCGGTCGCCGGGTCGGGGAACCCGCCCAGCCCGTCGGCGGAGAGGAGCAGGATCTTCGTCGAGCCCGGGATGACCAGGGTGCGGACGAGGTCGAGGTCCATCGGGATGCCTGCCGGGTGCCGAGTCTAGCACGACGCTGCCCGGGGAGCCGGGCGGCTCCGGGGGGGGCCACCCCGGGATCGTGCCCACCGGGAGACGGCCGGCGCACCGCCCGGATCGCGCTATCGCGGCCCGGGAGGCCCCCCTTGCCGGCCGGGCAAGAGGGGTAGAATCGACCCGAGCCCGGGTGGCCTGGTGGAGGCCGCCCGCCCGCGCCTGGAACCGTCCGATCACGCGAGGAGTCGCCATGCCGAAGGCCGCGCGAACCACCGAGCCCATCGAGGCTCTCCTGAAGGAAGGACGGAAGTTCCCCCCGCCCCGGGCGTTCGCGAAGGCGGCGCGCGTCCGCACCCCCGCGATCTACCGGGAGGCGCGCCGGAACCCGGTCCGGTTCTGGGAGCGCCAGGCTCGGGAGCTCCGCTGGATGCGACCGTGGCGCAAGGCGCTCGAGTGGAAGCTCCCCTACGCCAAGTGGTTCATCGGCGGCAAGCTCAACGTCGCGGACAACTGCCTGGATCGCCACGTCGAGGGGGCGCGCCGGAACAAGGCCGCCATCATCTGGGAGGGCGAGCCGGGGGACAGCCGCGTCCTCACGTACTGGGACCTTTATCGCGAGGTCAACCGGTTCGCCGCCGCGCTCCGCCGCCACGGCGTGAAGAAGGGGGACACGGTCACGATCTACATGCCGATGATCCCCGAGCTGCCGATCGCCATGCTGGCCTGCGCCCGGATCGGCGCGCCCCACAACGTGGTGTTCGGCGGCTTCGCGCCCGACTCCCTGCGCGACCGGGTCAACGACTGCAAGGCGAAGGTCGTCATCACGGCCGACGGGGGCTACCGCCGGGGCGGAGTGGTCGCCCTCAAGAAGAACGCCGACGAGGCGCTCAAGGAGTGTCCCCAGGTCAACACGGTCGTCGTGTACCGCCGGACCGGGCAGGAGATCGGCTGGCAGGCGGACCGCGACATCTGGTGGGACGACTTCGTGAAGGGCGCCGACGCGCGGATCGCGCCCGAGCCGATGGACGCCGAGGACATGCTCTACCTGCTGTACACGTCGGGCTCGACCGGGAAGCCGAAGGGGATCATCCACACGACCGGCGGGTACCTGACCGGCGTCGCGTCCACCCACCGCCTGATCTTCGACCTCCGCGAGGAGGACGTGTACTGGTGCACCGCGGACATCGGGTGGGTCACCGGCCACTCCTACATCGTCTACGGTCCGCTGGCGAACGGCGCCACGACCGTCATGTACGAGGGAACGCCGGACTGGCCGGACAAGGACCGGTTCTGGCGCATCGTCGAGAAGTACGGCGTGACGATTCTCTACACGGCGCCGACGGCGATCCGGACGTTCGTGCGCTGGGGGGACGAGTACCCGAAGCGCTGCGACCTCTCCTCGCTCCGGCTGCTCGGGACCGTCGGCGAGCCGATCAACCCCGAGGCGTGGGTCTGGTACTGGAAGGTGATCGGCGGCGGCCGGTGCCCGGTCGTCGACACCTGGTGGCAGACCGAGACCGGGCACATCCTCATCTCCCCCCTGCCGGGGGTGACCGTGTGCAAGCCCGGGTCGGCGACCCTCCCGTTCCCCGGCATCGACGCCGAGGTCGTCAACGACAAGGGGGAGCCGGCGCAGGCCGGCTACCTCGTGCTGCGCCGCCCGTGGCCCGGCATGCTCCGCGGCATCTACGGCGACCCCGAGCGGTACCAGCGCCAGTACTGGAGCCAGATCCCCGGCGTCTACTTCACGGGCGACGGCTGCAAGCGCGACCGGGACGGCTACTTCTGGCTGCTCGGGCGGATCGACGACGTGATGAACATCTCCGGGCACCGGGTCTCGACGATGGAGGTGGAGTCGGCGCTGGTCGACCACCCGGCGGTCGCCGAGGCGGCGGTGATCGGGCGACCGCACGAGATCAAGGGCCAGGCGATCGCCGCGTTCGTCACGATCAAGCACGGCATCCCGCAGTCGGACGCGCTCAAGGACGAGGTCAAGCAGCACGTGGCCAAGAAGATCGGCGCGCTGGCGCGGCCGGACGACATCATCTACGCGGCCGAGCTGCCGAAGACCCGGAGCGGCAAGATCATGCGGCGGCTGCTCCGGGACGTCGCCGAGGGGCGGACGCTGGGCGACACCACGACCCTCGCCGATCCCGCGGTGGTCGCCACGCTCAAGGCGCAGTACGAGGACCGGGAGGCCTGACCGGCGGCGCCCCGGGCTCTGCCGGCCCCGGGCGCGCTACCGGCGGCCCTGCGCCAGCTTCCTGCTCTCCGGGAGGCGGCGCAGGATCCCCATCGCGAGCGTCCCCAGGAACGGCCCCGGGGCCAGGAACAGGAAGGCCAGGGCCCAGCCCCACCGGTCGGCGATCCGGGGGACCAGCCAGACCGGGACGAGCGTCAGGAGGAATCCCGCGCTGGTCTGGAGCGACAGCGCGGTGCCGACGTAGGCCGGCGGCGCCAGCTCGGTGACCGCCGCCGAGAACTGGGCCGAGTCGGCGATGATGGTGAGTCCCCACGCGAGGGCCACCGCGACCAGCCACCCGGGGCGATCGAACACGAGCCCGATCACCGCGGCGCACGTCCCGCTGCCGAGCATGGCGAGCATCGTCGTCGCCGTGCGGCCGATGCGGTCGGCGACGAGCCCCGCCACCCCGCAGCTCACCCCGCCCACTCCGATCACGGCCGCCGTGGCGAGCGCCCCCAGCCGCGGCGCCGCCCCGACGCCGGCCCGCGCGAACGCCTCGGCGAGGTAGAGCCCGATCCAGGTCCACATCGCGTACAGCTCCCACATGTGCCCGAAGTAGCCCAGGCTCGAGAGGACGACCCCCCGCGAGCGGGCGAGCTCCCCGAGGCAGCGCGGGTTGAACGGCGCGCGCGCCTGGAGGTGCGGGCCGTCCCGGACGAGCAGGAGCACGATCAGCGCGCCGGCCGCGGCGGCCACCGACGTCCCCGCGATGACCGGCCGCCACGCCAGCCCGCCGAGGAAGTTGATCGCGTGGGGCAGCGCCCCGCCGACCGTCAGCGCGCCGACCAGGCTGCCCACCGCGAGGCCCCGGTCCCGGGCGAACCAGCTGGCGGCGAGCTTCATCGCCGGCGGGTAGGTGCCGGCCATGGCGAGGCCGGTCAGGAAGCGGCAGAGCAGCACGAGGGGCAGGGAGTCGATCACCGGCACGAGCGCGGCGTTCACCGCCGCGCCGCCGAGCGCCGAGGCGACGAACAGCCGCCGGGCGCCCACGTAGTCGGCCAGCGTGAGTCCCGCGCTCAGGATCGTGCCGACGACGAACCCGACCGTCACGGCCATCGAGACCCAGGCCTTGGTGTCGGTCGAAAGCCACGCGGTGTGCAGGGCGGGGATCACCGCGGTCGCGGAGAACCAGAGGGACAGCGCCCCGAGCTCGGCGAGGCAGATCCACGCCAGCATCCGCCAGCGCATGCGCGGACTGTAGGGGCCGCCGGTCGGGAGTGTCAAGGACGGGCGGCCGCCGCCGGCGTCCGGGGCGTGGCGCCGCCCTGCGGGCGCGCCCGGGAGTCGCGCAGCCCCGCGGCGCCCCCGGGGTGTCCCGCGGCCCCGCGGCGCGCCCTGGCGACTCGCGCGCCCGCAGCCGGCCCCCGCGCCCGGCGCCGGCCGGCCGCTCGCCGCGCCGGTCGCGGCGCGGGCTACAATCGAGGCGGCGTGCGGGCGGCGGCCCGGCGCCGCGCCGCGCCACCGTCACGCACGAGGTGACCATGGGCACCATCCCCGCGAGCTTTCTCCCGCCCCGGGAGTCCTGGCCCACCCGGATCCATGCGCTGCCCGAGCACCGCGACTATCCCCGGCGCCTCAACTCGACCGAGGAGCTGCTCGACCGGCACGTCGAGAGCGGGCGCGCGGACCGGGTCGCCATCCTCTACGAGGACCAGCGGATCACGTACCGGCAGCTCCACGCGGCGGTCGTGCGGCTCGCCTCCGCGCTCCAGGCGCTCGGCCTCGAGGCGGATGACCGGGTCCTCCTGCGCGCGCCGTCGATCCCGCCCGCCCTGGTCGCGAACTTCGCCGTTCTCCGGATCGGCGGGATCGTCGTCCCCACCTCGCCCCTCTTCTCGCGCGCCGAGCTGGTGCACATCGCGGAGAACACCGAGGCCGTCGCGCTGGTGGTCGCCGCCCCGCTCCTGGAGGAGGTCGAGAAGGCCCGGCCGGAGCTCCGCCGGCTGCGCCACGTCATCGTGATCGGCGGCGACCCGGGCGAGCTCCGCGCCCGCGGCTACGTGCCGTACGGGGAGCTGCTGGCCCGCGGCGCCGACCGCTGCGAACCGGTGCGGCGGGACCGCGAGGCGGTGAGCGTGCTCCTCTACACCTCCGGGACGACCGGGCTGCCGAAGGGCACGGTCCACGTCGTGGAAGAGGCGCTCACCGTCCCGGACGGGTTCGGGAAGCACGGCTGGCGCGTCGAGCCGGACGACGTCATCGGGGGCCCGGCGCCGCTGTCGCTGGCGGCGGGCTACTCGACCCAGGCCGTGATCCCGTTCCGCTTCGGCGCCGCGGCGTCGCTCCTGCCCCGCTTCACGCCGGAGGGGATGTTCGACCAGATCCAGAAGCACCGGATCACGATCGTGTCGATCCTCCCGACCGCGTACCGGAAGATGATGCAGGTGCCCGACGCGGCCCGGCGGTACGACCTCGGCTCGGTGCGGACGTGCACGGGCGGCGGCGAGTCGCTCGGCGCCGAGACGTACGCGCGCTGGAAGGAGATGTTCGGGCTGGAGATCTACGAGGGCCTCGGCACGACCGAGCTCATGTACGTCTTCGCCTCCTCGGCGGTGACCCGGCGGGTCAAGCCCGGCGCGATCGGGCCGGCGGTCCCCGGCTACGAGCTGCGCGTCGTGACGGAGGACGGCGCCCCGGCGCCCCCCGGCGAGGTGGGGCTCCTGCTGGTCCGCGGGCCGACGGGCACCCTCTACTGGCGCGACCCCGACCGGCAGCAGGCGGCGGTCCGCGACGGCTGGTCGCGAGCCGGCGACTTCGTCAGCATGGACGAGGACGGCTACGTCTGGTTCATGGCGCGCGAGGACGATCTCATCAAGTCCTCCGGGTACCGGATCGGGCCGGAGGAGGTCGAGGACGCGCTGGCCCGGCACCCGGCGGTGGCGGACGTCGGCGTCATCGGCGTCCCCGACCCCGTGCGGGGGCAGAGCACCCGCGCCTACGTCGTGCTCCACGCGGGCCGCGCCCCCTCGAACGCGCTGGCCGGCGAGCTGATCGAGTTCTGCCGGGACCACATCGCGGTCTACAAGCTCCCCCGCGAGATCGAGTTCGTGGCGCAGCTGCCGCGGGCCCCGGGGCCGGCCGGCCCCGGGACGGGGAAGCTCCTGCGCCGCATCCTCCGCGAGCGGCTGGCCCCGCCCGGCCCCCCGTGATGGCGATCGGCCCGCGCGTCGCCGGGCCGCCGCGGGCCGTCCGCCGGCGGGGCGGGCCGGCCGGCGCCGGCTGACCCCCGGCCGGCGAGTTCGGAGGAGTCCGACGCCGACGCGCTTCGGGGGCCGGGTGGTGCTCGTCACCGGGGCGTCGTCCGGGATCGGCGCCGCGCTGGCGCGGGCGTTCGCCCGGGAAGGGGCGGCCCTGGTCCTGGCCGCGCGCCGCCTCGACCGGCTCGAGGCCCTGGCCGCCGAGCTCCACGCCGCCGGGCACCGCGCGGTCGCCGCCGAGTGCGACGTGACGCGGGACGGGAGCGTCGAGCGCGCGGTCGCGCGTGGCCTCGAGGCCTTCCAGCGCCTCGACGTCGCCGTCGCGAACGCCGGGTTCGGGGTGGCCGGGCCGTTCGAGACGCTCACGCTCGACGACTACCGGCGCCAGTTCGAGTCCAACGTCATGGGGGTCCTCCGCACCGCGTACGCGGCGCTCCCCGCGCTCCGGGCCCGACGCGGCACGCTGGTGATCATGGGGAGCGTGAGCGGGCACCTGGCGACTCCGGGCATCTCCGCGTACGCGATGAGCAAGTTCGCGGTGCGGGCGTTCGCAGAGGCGGTGCGGCACGAGCTGCGCCCGGCCGGGGTCGACGTGGTGCTGGTGAGCCCGGGGTTCGTCGTCTCCGAGATCCGGCAGGTCGACAATCGCGGCGTCCACCATCCGGACGCCCCCGATGCGGCTCCCGCATGGCTCCGGATGCCGGCCGATCGCGCCGCCCGGATCATCGTGCGCGCCGTCGCCTGCCGCCGGCGAGAGGTGGTCGTGACCGGTCACGGCAAGCTCCTCGTGTGGCTGGCCCGTCACGCCCCCGGCCTCGTCGACTTCGGGTTCCGGCTCTCCGGGTACCGCAGCCGGCGAGCGCCCGGGGCCGGCAGCGGCTGACGGCCCGTGGCGCCCGCGCGCCGCGGCGGGCTCGGAGCCGGCGAGCGCCCGGGCCCGGCGAGCGGCTTTCGACAGGTCCCGCGCGCCGCCTCGCCGGTCCGCGTCGCGTCGCGCTCCCCGGGCGGGCCGCCGACCGGGGGCCGGGCGTCTCGGCCCGGGGGGCGCCCATCCGAAGGCCCGGGGACGTCGCCCGGGAACGCGCGTGATGCCGGCGAGCTGTCGACCGTCTGGGCGGCCTGCCGCGCCGCGCTGACAAAATTGGGGGGATCTCGCAGCAAATTGGCCGGGGACGGCTGGGATGCGACGTCTGCCGCACCCCGGCCTCTCCGCCGCCCGTCGGTTCCGCCCAGCCGCCAGGCCGACTTGCGGGCGCGTGCGCATCCGCGGGCGTGCGTGGCACCGGGCTTGCTACCTTCGCCGCCTCCGGGAGGGGAGGCGACGTGAGCGAGCTCGTGGAACCCGAGGCCACCACGGAGATCATCGACGTCTCACCGGACGACTCCGCGTCCGGGGCGCCGGACAGCCGGCGCGGGCTCCTGGGCGAGATCCTGGTCCGCGAGGGCCTGCTCACCGAGAGCCAGCTCGGCGCCGCGCTGCGCGTCCAGCGCGAACTCGAGCCGTCCACGCCGCTCGGGCAGATCCTCGTCCGACAGGGCGCGCTCACCCAGCACCAGCTCACCACGATCCTCGAGCGGTACCGGAAGAAGTATCGCCTGGGGGACATCCTGGTCGAGACCGAGACGATCACCGAGCATCAGCTCCAGATCGCGCTCGACCACCAGAAGCGGACCGGCCTCCGGCTCGGGGATGCGCTCCTGCAGCTGAACTTCCTCACCGAGGAGGACCTGAACCAGGCCCTCTGCAAGCAGTTCGGCGTCACCTTCGTCGACCTCGACCGGCTCGTGCTGGACAACAGCCTGGCGGCGGTGATCGATCGCGAGTACGCGGAGCGGCACGGCGTGATCCCGATCTCCAAGACGGAGCGCGCCCTGGTGGTCGCGATGGAGGATCCGTCGGACCTGCGCGTCGTCGCCGACCTGGCGGGCCGGAGCGGGTGCCGCGTCAGCGTCATCACCTCCACCCACGCCGCGTTCCGGCGCGCCTTCGCCCGCACCTACGGCGAGAGCGCCGAGAAGGGGTTGATCCGGCGCACCGAGGAGCTGGCGCGGGCACGCGCGGCGCTCGAGGCGGATCATGCCGCGACGGCGCAGCGCCTGGCCGAGCTCCGGAGCGCCCACGCCGCGCTGCTCGCCGAGCGGGAGACGTCCGTCCGCACGCTGGCCGAGCAGCGGACGCGCAACGACGCGAACGAGCGGGCGCTGGACGAGCTGCGGGCGGCGCACGACCGGCTGCGGGCGGGGCACGAGGCGGACCGGGCGGCCTTGGCGGCGCTCCAGGCCGAGCACGGCGAGGTCTGCCGGGAGCTCGCGTCGCTCCGCGACGCCCATGCGGCCGCCCTCGCCGAGACGGACCGGCTGCGGGACCAGCTGGCGGCCGGGGCGGCCCGGAACGCGGCGAACCTCGAGACGCTGGAGGAGCTCCGGAGCGCGCAGGGAGGGCTGCGCGCGGAGCAGGAGGCCCTGCGCCAGGCCCTGGACGCTGCCCGCGCGGAGGGCGCGGAGGCGCAGCGCTGCGTCGACCGCCTCCGGCACGAGCACGCGGCGCTGGCGGCGGAGCGGGCGCGGGTCGCGGCCGAGATCGAGGCGGCGGTGGCCCGCCTCCGGGGGTGACGCGGTGACGGCGGCCCAGCGGAACGGAGGGCAGGCGGCCGAGGCGCTCCCGCCGGCGCCGGTCGACCGCGACCCGGCGGCGGCCCCGCGCGCGCTGGGCGAACTGCTGGTCCGGGAGGGCCTGATCACCGACGCGCAGCTCGCGGCCGCGCTGGCCGCGTGCGAGGCGCGTCCCGGCGCGGTCTCGCTGGAGCAGGTCCTGCTGGACGACGGCGCGGTGTCGCGCGCCGACCTCGAGCGCGTCCGGAGCCGCTACCGCCGCCGCGACCGGCTCGGCGATCTCCTCGTCGCCGGCGGAGCCGTCAGCGAGGCCCAGCTGCAGCTCGCGGTCGATCATCACCTGCGCACGGGCCTGCGGCTCGGAGACGCCCTGCTGCAGCTCGGATTCCTGACGGAGGACGCGCTCCGGCAGACGCTGAGCCGCCAGCTCGGGATCGGCTTCGTCGACCTGGATCGGCTGGTGCTGGACCGGCGGCTCGCGCCCGCGATCCCGAAGGAGTACGCCGAGCGCCGCCGGGTCCTGCCGGTCGCCGAGGGGGAGGGGCTCCTGACCGTCGCGGCCGCGGACCCGACCGCCGAGGGGCTGGCCGAGGACCTGGCCGCGGTGACCGGCGCCCGGGTGCGGCTGGTGACCTCGACGCCGGGCGCGTTCCAGCGCGCGTTCGCCCGGGTCTACGGCGAGGACCCGGCGGTCGGGCTGGCACGCCAGCAGCACCGCCTCGAGCAGGCCTATGCGGCCGTCGCGGCCGAGCTCGACGCGGCGCGCCGCGCGCTGGCCGCGCTGCAGGAGGCGCAGGACGAGGTCCTCAGCGAGCAGGGCGAGGCGCTCCGCGCGGCCGCGGCGCGCAGCGAGGCGCAGGCGGCCGAGGAGGCGGCGCGCGAGGCCGCGCTCGAGGAGCTGCGGGCCGCCCACGCCGCGCTCCGGGCGGAGCACGAGGCCCGCGGGGCCGCGCACGCGGAGCTGGTGGCCGCCCACGAGGACACGCTCGCCGAGCTCGGGGCGCTCCGCGCGGACCACGCGCGGCTGCAGGGCGAGCACGGCCTGGCGATGCAGGAGCTCGGGGAGGCGCGCCAGGGCCGGGCCGGGCTCGAGCGCACGCTGGCGGCGCTCGAGACCGCGCACGCCGCCACCTGCCAGGAGCTGGACGAGCGGCGCCGCGCCGAGGCCGTGCTCGAGACGGCGCTCGCCGACGTGCGCGCCGCCCACGCGGCGCTCGGGCGGGCGCACGACGCGCTCCAGGCCGAGCATGGGCGCGCGCTCGCCGCGCTCGGGGAGGTCCGGGAGCGCGCCGAGACCGTGGAGGCGCGCCAGGCGGCCGCCATCGCCCATCTGGAGTCGGTGCTGACCCGGCTCCGGGGGGGCTGACGACCCCTCCGGCCCGCGTCCTCCGGGTGCCCTTCCACCCGCCCCGGCACCGCCGGATCACCGCGGCCGCCGTGTCGTGGTCCGCCGCCGCCTGCCCCGCGAGGTATCCTCGCGGCCGGCGACGTCAGCCGGGCCGTGGCGGAGCGCGTTCAGTCGGTCGCCGTCCGCCCCAGCAGGTAGACCACTCGGCCGGGCCGCGCCTCGAGCGCCCCGAGCTCCGCGAAGCCGGCCCGGAGATAGAACGCGCGCGGGCCGGGCCCGCAGAGGAGATGGACGCCGCCGATCCCGGTGCTCACGAGATCGCCGAGGAAGCGGGTCAGCAGCGCCGCGCCGATGCCCCGGCCGCGTGACGCGGCGCCCACGTTCATGTGGAGGTGGGCCGGATACCGGTCGAGGAGGCGCGCCGCCCGGGCCTCGGCCAGGCGCGCCTCGGCCGGCCGCCGGAGCCCGAGCGCGCGGCGGGCGAACCGCCGCGCATCGGCGTTCCACCGGTACCGCCCGAGCGCCAGCCGGAGCAGGAGCGGGAGGGTGACGTGCCACCGGCGCGCCCGCTCGAAGGCCCGCGTGTCCGGGCACCCGGTCAGGTAGCCGGCGATCCGGTCGCCGACGTCGGCGACGTACGTCCAGGCGGGCGCGAGCCGCTGGTAGGGGCCGATCCAGAGCTCCGCGAACAGCGGCCAGCGCGCGGCGTCGACCGGGTCCCCCGCGTCGCCGGTCAGGCAGCAGAGCGTCCGGACCGCCTCCCAGTCGGCCGCGCTCGCCGCGCGCCGGATCCGGGCCGGCGCCGCAGGCCCGGCGGCCGCTCCGCTCGGCCCGGGCCCACGATCACTCCCGGTGAGCGGCACCACCATCCGGCCGCTCCCGCGAGCAGCCCCCGGTCGCCGGCCTGGCCGGTGAACCCGTGGCACGGTCCCGACTCGTCGCCGGCATCGCCCTGATGGTAGCGACGCGCCCGGCGCCACGTCACGGGAAAACGACGACGTCCGGGCCGGTGGTCGGGGCGCGCGGGCGGCGCGCGGCGTGACACGGCGGCGAGCGCGGGCTCCCCCGGGTCGAGCTCGCCGAGCGCCTCGGCATCGCCCAGCCGATCGTCTCCGACTACGAGCGGGGCGGGCTCCGCGGCACTCTCGCGTTCCCTCGTGCCCTTCCCGGCTCAGGTGTGCGGCGCGCCGCCTCCCGCCCGACGATTCCGAGGCCGCCCCGCCCGCCGGCGCCGGGGCGGCAGGCGGCGATGGCAGCGCTCGGCCTGCTGGACCTCCATCGCGCCGCCGATGTAGAGGGGCGTGGTCGCCTCGGGCCGCGCCGCGACGACGTCCAGCACCCGCCCGGACCCCGTGCTGGCCCGCCCACCCGCCGCCTCGGCGATGAGCGCCAGCGGCGCCGCCTCGTAGAGGAGGCGGATCCGCCCCGCCGGCCGCCGGGCGTCGGCCGGGTAGAGGTAGAGCCCGCCCTCCAGCAGCGTCCGGTGGAAGTCCGCGGCGAGGGCGCCGGAGTAGCGGAGGCGATACCCCGGGCGACCGCCGTCGACCCCGCGGAGCCACTCCAGCAGCACCCGGTCCGCGGCCCCCCAGGCCGGCCAGTTCGCGTCGTTCACCGCGTACGTGCGCCCGCGCCGCGGCATCCGCACCGCGGCGGAGGTCAGCCGGAAGCGCCGGTCGACGGGATCCAGGGTGAAGACGTGGACGCCCGCGCCCGCGGTGTAGACGAACACGGTCGCCGGGCCGTACACGAGGTATCCCGCCGCGAGCTGCTCCGATCCCGGCCCCATGAGGGATCGCACGGGGTCGGTCGACCGGTCGAGCCCCCGGTCCCGGATCCCGAAGATCGTGCCGAGCACCCCGGCCACGTCGGAGTTGAGCGACCCGTCCAGCGGATCCAGGCAGACCGCGAGGGTGCCGCGGCCGGGCCATGTCACCGGGCGAGCCAGCTCCTCGGAGGCGACCGCCGCGACCCGCCCCGTCGCGCGGAGCGCCGCGAGGAAGGCGGCGTTGGCGTGCTGGTCGAGCCGGCGGACGGCGTCGCCGGACGCGTTCGTCGTCCCGGCCTCCCCGAGCCGGCCGGTGAAGGCGGCCCGCGCGATCACCCGGGCGAGCCGCGCCCCGGTCGCCGCCATCGCCTGGACGACCGCGGAGACGTCGGTCCGGAGCCCGGCCGCGCGCGCGGCCGCCAGGTGGCGGGCGAGCGTCGGCGCCCCGGGCGTGGATCGCGATTCGACGGGGCGGCGCGGCCGCCGGGGGGCGACGGGCGCGCGGCGGCGGGCCGTCACTCCCGGGCGCGGACGGCGTGCCCGCCGAACTGGTTCCGGAGCGCCGCCAGCAGGCGGTCGGAGAAGGCGTCCTCCTCGCGCGAGCGGAACCGCGCGAAGAGGGAGGCCGTGATCGTCCAGGCGGGGACCGACTGCTCGACCGCGTCCTGGACCGTCCAGCGCCCCTCGCCCGAGTCCTCGACCCAGCCGCGGATCCGCTGGAGCCCGGGGTCCTCCTCGAGGGCGCGCGCAGCCAGCTCGACGAGCCAGGACCGCACCACGCTGCCCTCCATCCAGAGCCGCGCGATGCGCGCCAGGTCGAGGCCGTACGCGCTCTTGTGCAGCAGCGCGAACCCTTCCGCGATCGCCTGCATCATGCCGTACTCGATCCCGTTGTGGACCATCTTCACGTAGTGCCCGGCCCCGTGGCCGCCGACGTGGGCGTAGCCGCGCTCCGGCGCGAGCGTCCGGAAGACGGGCTCCAGGCGGCGGAAGATCGGCTCCTCGCCCCCGACCATGAGGCAGTAGCCGACCTGGAGCCCCCAGACGCCGCCGCTCGTCCCGGCGTCGAGGTAGTGGATCCCGAGCGGGCGCAGCGCCTCGGCCCGCCGGGCGTCGTCGTGGAAGTTCGAGTTGCCGCCGTCGATGATGACGTCGTCGCGGTCGAGGTGGCGGGCGACGCTCTCCACCATCTCCTGGGTGGCCGCCCCCGCCGGGACCATCACCCACACCGCCCGCGGCCGCCCGAGCTGCGCTGCCAGGTCGGCCACCGAGGCCGTGCCCACGGCGCCCTTGGCCACCGCGTCCCGCACCTTGTCCGGCGTGCGGTTGTGGACGAGCACGCGGTGCCCGCCCCGGATCAGCCGAACGACCATGTTCATGCCCATGCGGCCGAGACCGATGAACCCGAGCTCCATTCGCGGACTCCTCTCGTTCGGGGATGAGGGGCGCGACCGTCGCCGCGGGCGCTCAGGGCGCCGGGCCGCCCGGCCGCGCCAGCACGCGCACCTCGCCGTCCACCGCGACCAGGACGCGCTCCGCGGTGCCGAGGAACAGCCCGGTGTCCAGCACGCCGGGGATCCGCCGGATCTCGCGCTCGAGTCCGGCGGGATCGTCCAGGGGCTCGATGGCGCAGTCCAGGATCCAGTTGCCGTTGTCGGTCACGAACGGGCTGCCGGCCCGCTCCCGGAGCCGAGGGCGGCAGCCCAGCGCGGCCAGCCGCCGCGCGCAGAGCGCGTGGGCGAACGGGACGATCTCCACCGGCAGCCGGCCGCGGGTCCCGAGCCGCGGGACCAGCTTCTCGCCGGTCACGAGGATCACCTGCCGTCGCGACGCCGCGGCCACGATCCGCTCCCGGGCCAGCGCGCCGCCGTAGCCCTTGATCAGGTCCAGGCCAGGGTCGACCTCGTCGGCGCCGTCGACGGTGAGATCGAGCGGCGCCGCGGGGAGCTCGACGAGCGCGAGCCCGAGCCCCCGGGCCAGGGTCGCGGTCGCGGTCGACGTCGGGACCGCGCGCACCGGCAGGCCCTCTCCGGCGGCGGCGGCGAGGGCGCGCACGAAGGCCTCCGCGGCGCGGCCGGATCCGAGCCCCACGAGCAGCCCGTCACCGGCCGCCTCCCGCGCCAGTCCGACGGCCGCCGCGGCGAGACGCGCCAGATCCTCGGGGCGCGGGGCGGGGGACGACTCGGAGCGCGCGCCGACCAGGTCCGACCTCCTTGGCCCGGGCGCGAGGGCTCTAGCCAGGGCCTTCCCGGGCGCCTAGCATAGCAGGCGGGATCGCGGGGCGGACGAGAGCCACGGGAATCGGGACCGGAGCAAGCGCGACGGAGACGGCGATGGCGGAATCGACACGCGGCGGAGCGGCCCGGCGACCGGGCGCGCGCGCACCCTCGCCGCGGCGGGGCGTCGATCGCGTGCCGAGGCGGCGCACCGCCCGCGGCGCGCACGGCGGCCCGCGGGATGCGGAGAGCGCTGCTCGGCGCGTCTCCGGCGGTGCCGGAGCGGCGGGGGGCGCGTGGGGGGCCCGGTGACCCTGCCGATCGCCCAGCTCCCGCCGGCCCTCGACGCCGCCGTCGATGCCGCGCTCCGCGAGTGGGCCGCAGGGGAGCGGACCCGCCGGCTCTGGGCGGCCGATCCGGGCCTCTGGACGGGCCGCGACGAGGCGAGCTGGCTCGGCTGGCTCACGATCCCGGGCGAGCAGCTCCGGGACGTCGACCGGCTCCGGGGCGTCCAGGACGCGGTCCGGCGGGACGGGTTCTCGCACGCGCTGCTGCTGGGCATGGGGGGCTCGAGCCTCTGCCCGGAGGTCCTCCGGGCGATCTTCGGGCGCGTCGCGGAGTTCCCGGACCTCCTCGTCCTGGACTCGACGGATCCCGCCCAGGTGCGCGCGGTCGAGGCGCGCCTGGATCTCGCGCGGACGCTGGTGATCGTCTCCTCGAAGTCGGGGTCCACCCTCGAGCCGAACATCTTCAAGGACTACTTCCTCGAGCGCGTGCGCCGGGTGGTCGGCCCGGAGCGAGCGGCGCGGCACTTCGTCGCGATCACGGATCCCGGGTCGGCGCTCGAGCGGACGGCCGAGGCGGAGGGATTCCGGGAAGTGTTCCTGGGGGTGCCCTCGATCGGCGGCCGGTACTCCGCGCTGTCGGCCTTCGGCCTGGTGCCGGCCGCGGCCATGGGGCTGGACCTCGAGCGGCTGCTCGAGCCCGCCGCCGACATGGCGGCGCGCTGCGGGGCCGCCGTGCCCGCCGCCGAGAACCCCGGCGTGGCGCTCGGGACGGTGATGGGCGTCCTGGGCCGCGAGGGCCGCGACAAGGTCACGATCGTGGCGTCCCCCCGGCTCGGGCCGCTCGGCGCCTGGCTCGAGCAGCTCCTGGCCGAGTCGACCGGCAAGGCCGGCCGCGGGCTGATTCCGGTCGACCGCGAGCCGCTCGGGCTCCCCGAGGTGTACGGCGCCGATCGCCTGTTCGTGTACCTCCGGCTGGAGAGCGAGCCGGATCCCGCCCAGGACCGCGCGACGGCGGCGCTGGCCGCGGCCGGCCAGCCGCTGGTGCGGCTCCCGGTCGCCGAGCCGTACCGGATCGGCGCCGAGTTCTTCCGCTGGGAGTTCGCCACGGCGGTCGCGGGCGCGCTCCTCGGCATCAATCCCTTCGACCAGCCCGACGTCGAGGCGAGCAAGGAGGCGACGCGGACGCTCACCGCCGAGTACGAGCGCACCGGCCGGCTGCCCGCCGAGGCGGCGCTCGTCGAGGCGGACGGGATCCGGGTCTTCGCCGATCCGCGGAACGCCGCGGCGCTCGCGGGCGCCGACCCGACCCTGGCGGGGGTGCTGGGCGCCCACCTGGCCCGGGTCCGCCCCGGCGACTACGTGGCGCTGCTGGCCTACCTGCCCGTGACCGAGCCCCACGAGGCGGCGCTCCAGGCGTGCCGCCTCCGCATCCGCGACCGGTGCCGGGTCGCCACGTGCCTCGGCTTCGGCCCGCGGTTCCTCCACTCCACGGGCCAGGCGTACAAGGGCGGGCCCAACACCGGCGTCTTCCTGCAGCTCACGTGCGACGACGGCGCGGACCTCGCGATCCCCGGCCGTCGCTACACGTTCGGGGTGGTGAAGGCCGCGCAGGCGCGGGGCGACCTCGCGGTGCTGGCCGAGCGCGGCCGGCGGGCCCTGCGGCTCCATCTCGGGACGGACGTCGCGGCGGGCCTGGGCCGGCTCGCCCAGGCGCTCGAGCGGGCGCTCGGCTGACGCGGGGCGTGGACGGCGCGATCGGCCGGCTGGACGACCTCTCCGGGAGCCGCTCCGGGGCGGACGCGCAGCCGCGGGGCGTTCGGGGCGCGGGAGGCGGCGCGCGGCGCGGCCCGGCGCCGGGGCGGGGAACCGGGCGATGACGGCGTCACCCGGAGCCGGCGGGGCGGCGCCGCCCGGCGGCGCCGCGCCGCCCGGGGCCGGCCGCGCCGCGCCGCCCAGCACCATGGTCATCTTCGGGGCCGCCGGCGACCTGACCCGCCGCAAGCTCCTCCCCGCGCTCTACAACCTGAAGACGAACGGCCTGCTCCCGCGCGAGTTCGCGGTCGTGGGGGTGGCGCGGCGCGAGCAGACCCACGAGGCGTTCCGGGCCGAGCTGTCGGCGGCGGTCGCCGCGTCCAGCGGGGCGCCGGTCGATCCGGCGTCGTGGGACGAGCTGCGGGGGGCGCTCTACTACCAGACCGGCGAGTTCTCGGACCCGGCGACCTACAGCCAGCTCGGCGACCTCCTGGCCGAGGTGGCCAAGCGCCACGGCACCGAGGGCAACGTGATCTTCTACCTGGCGGTGCCGCCGCAGTACTTCGAGGAGGTGGTCCGGCGGCTCGGCGAGGCGGGGCTGGTCCGCGAGGACGGCGGCTGGCGGCGGGTGATCATCGAGAAGCCGTTCGGCCGCGACCTCCCCTCCGCCCGGGCGCTGAACGCCGCGATCGCCGCCGTCCTGCGCGAGGAGCAGATCTACCGGATCGACCACTACCTCGGCAAGGAGACGGTCCAGAACATCCTCTTCTTCCGGTTCGCCAACGGCATCCTGGAGCCGATCTGGAATCGCCGGTACGTCGACCACGTCCAGCTCACGGTCGCGGAATCGGTCGGGGTCGAGGGGCGGGGGACCTACTACGACACCGCCGGCGTGCTCCGGGACATGGTCCAGAACCACATGCTGCAGCTCCTCGCCCTCATCGCCATGGAGCCTCCCATCTCGTTCGCGGGCGAGGGCGTGCGCAGCGAGAAGGTCAAGGTGCTGCGCGCGATCCGCCCCATGGCGCCGGAGGCGGTCGCCCGCCGGGTGGTCCGCGGGCAGTACGCGGCCGGCCGGAGCGACGGCCGTCCCGTCCCCGGGTACCGGCAGGAGCCGCGGGTCTCGCCGGCCTCCCTCACCGAGACCTACGCGGCGCTCCAGCTGTTCGTGGAGAACTGGCGCTGGGCGGGCGTGCCGTTCTACCTCCGGTCGGGGAAGCGCCTGCCCGAGCGCCGGACGGAGATCGTGATCGAGTTCCGCCGGCCTCCGCTGCTGCTGCTCGAGACGACGGCGGCCGGGGCCGTCGACGCGAACCGGCTCGTCCTCCACATCCAGCCGGAGGAGGGGATCGAGCTCCAGGTCATGG
>DASRDR010000296.1:0-9137 GCA_035652475.1 Candidatus Methylomirabilota bacterium
GGGGGCGTCGGCTCGACCGCTTGCTCCTCGAGGGACTTGACGAGCGCGGTCAGCTCGTCGATGACGTGGCGGGCGAGTGGCCGCTCGATCATCGCGCTCCTTCCGGGCCCCTGCGCCGCTCGGCGTCCGGCGGCGACGTGCCCAACGCGCGTCAACCTCGGGCACCGGCGCGGGCGTGTCAACAGCTCGTTTCCTCAATGTCCGCGCGGGCGCGGATGCGCGACCGGCGTCGCCCCCAGCATTCATCGCGCCGCGGCGGGCCCCCCCGCGCGGCGCCCCCGTCGGACGCGGGGCCGCGAGGCCGAGGGCCCCGGCGCCCGCGCCAGAGGCGGCCCTCGGCGCGCGGTGGATAACGGTTGAAATGTGGACGGGCGGGCCGCGGAAGGGGGGTCGTGGGCCGGAGCCGGGACCCGCCGTGTACGGAGCGCCGACGGCGGGCCCGGCCGGCGCGCCCGGGGCCGGCGCCGCCGGGCTACAATGCGGCGGGCCGGCGGCCTCGCGGCGCGACTGGCCGTCCCAGCCGTGCGATGGTGCGCCGTCAGGAGGGCCGCACGTGAAGAGCGTCCGGATCGATCGACGCCGGCATCTCGCCGAGGAGCCCCACACCGGGCACAACCGCTGGCATCCCGACGTCGCCCCCGCGGTGGAGGCGGCCCCGGGCGAGGAGGTCGTGCTCGAGACGCGCGATGCGATCGACGGCCATCTCACGCCGACGTCGACCGCCGCGGACCTGGCGACGGTGCCGCTCGGCGTCGTCCATCCGCTGACCGGGCCGGTGTACGTCCAGGGCGCCCGCCCCGGCGACCTCCTCGAGGTGGAGTTCCTCGAGATCGCGCCGGAGCCGCGGGGGTTCAGCGCGATCATGCCCGGACTGGGGTTCCTCCGCGACGTCATGACCACCCCGTACCTCGTCCACTGGCGGCTCGCGGACGGATGGGCGACCTCGGCCGACCTGCCGGGCGTCCGCATCCCGGCCGCGCCGTTCATGGGCGTCTCGGGCGTGGCGCCGTCCCGCGCGCAGGTGGAGGCCTGGGCCCGGCGCGAGGCGGAGCTGGCCGCGCGCGGCGGCTTCGCCCTCCCGCCGGAGGGCGCCGGGGCGGTCCCCGGGTCGGGTGCCGCCGCCGCCCGGGGCCTGCGCACGCTCCCCCCGCGCGAGAACGGCGGCAACCTCGACGTGAAGCAGCTGACGCGCGGAGCGCGGCTCCTGCTGCCGGTCGCGGTCGAGGGCGCGCTGTTCTCGACGGGCGACGCGCACTTCGCGCAAGGGGACGGCGAGGTCTGCGTCACCGCCGTCGAGATGGCCGCCACGTGCGCGGTGCGGTTCCATGTCCATCGCGGCGAGGCCGAGCGGCGAAGGATCCGCTGGCCGCGGTTCCGGCGGAGCGACTACTTCGTCGGCCCCGAGTGGGCGGCGCCGCGGCGGTTCATCGCGACCACGGGGATGCCGGTCGACGCGGCGGGCGTCAACCACGGCGAGAGCCTGAACCTGGCGTGCCGGAACGCGATCCTGGAGATGATGGCGGTGCTCGGGGAGCGGGGCTTCACGCGCGAGCAGGCGTACGTCATCTGCAGCGTCGCGGTGGACCTGCGGATCAGCAACGTCGTCGACCTCCCGAACGTCGTCGTCTCCGCGTTGCTGCCCGAGGACGTCCTGGCGGGCTGAACCGGGCCGGGGACTCCGGCGCGGCGCGCGCGAGCCGCTCGGCGTCGCGCCGGAGGCCAGCGCGGACCGCATCCGTGGGACAATGCCCTCCGGCCCGCGGAGGCCGGGGGGAGGTCGCGCGGTGATGCTCGAGACGATCGTGTACGACCGGGGCGACGCGATCGCCCACGTCCGCCTGAACCGGCCGCATCGCCTGAACGCGATGGTCCCGCAGCTCATGCGAGAGCTCCACGAGGCCCTCGTCGCGGCCGAGGGCGACCCCGCGGTGCGGGTGGTCATCCTCTCGGGCCGGGGCCGGGCGTTCTGCGCGGGCGACGACCTGAAGGAGGCCGCGAAGGGCTTCGACGGCGTCGCGGCGGTTCGGGAGTTCGTGGCGCAGATCCAGCAGGTCACCGTGGACCTGAAGACCATGCGCAAGCCCGTCATCGGGGCCGTGCACGGCTACGCGGTGGGGGGCGGATGCGAGCTCGCGCTGGGCTGCGACCTGGTCGTCGCCGCGGAGGACGCGAAGTTCGGATTCCCGGAGACGAGCGTCGCCCAGTTCGTCACCGGCGGCGTCACCCACTTCCTCCCGCGGGCGGTCGGGCTGGTCCGGGCGAAGGAGCTCATCATGACCGGGCGGCTCTTCGACGGGCGGGAGGCGGAGCGACTCGGACTCGTGAACCGGGCGGTTCCCGAGCCGGAGGTGCTCGGGGAGGCCGAGCGGCTCGCCCGCACCGTCCTCGAGAAGGCCCCGATCTCGATCGAGCTCGCCAAGGCGGCGCTGGAGGCCGGCGTGCAGAGCGATCTGACCTCCGCGATGACGCTCGAGACCACGGCGACCATCACCTGCTTCATGACCGAGGACGCCCGGGAGGGGGCGCGCGCGTTCGTGGAGAAGCGCGCGCCCCGCTACCGCGGCCGCTAGGCGGGGGACGCGCGGCATGGAGGAGGCCTGGCCCCGGTACTGGAACGAGGCGCTGGAGACCCTCGCCCCGGCGGCGCTGCGGGAGCGGGAGGACCGGCTCGTGCGGGAGACGGCGCGCTACGCCGCCAGCCGCTCGCCGTTCTACCGGGCGAAGTTCGCCGAGGCGGGCCTGCGCCCCGAGCACGTCGCCGGCGCGGCGGACCTCGCGCGCCTGCCCTTCACGACCAAGGCCGAGCTGCGGGCGAGCCAGGAGGCGCATCCGCCGCTCGGCGCCCACACCGCGGTGCCGCTCCGCGAGGTGGCGCGCATCCACAAGACCTCCGGGAGCACCGGGCGGCCGCTCTACATCGCCATGACCCGCCGGGACGCCGCGCTGACGAGCGAGTGCGGGGCCCGGGCGTTCTGGGCCGCGGGGCTGCGGCCGGATCACCTGGTGGTCCACTGCCTCAACTACTGCCTCTGGCTCGGCGGCTACACGGACCACTCGACCCTCGAGCACGCCGGCGCGGCGGTGGTGCCGTTCGGCGTCGGCCACTCCGCGCTGCTCGTCCGGACGATCCGCGATCTCGGGGTGACCGCGATCTCCAGCACGCCGTCGTACATGGCGGTGCTGGCGGACGTGGTCCGCGCCGAGCTCCGCTGCGAGCCGAGGGAGCTCGGGCTCCGGCTCGGGCTGTTCGGCGGCGAGCCGGGGATGGCGGTCCCGGGGACCCGGCGCGCGATCGAGGAGACGTGGGGCCTGGTCGCCCGCGACGCGAACTACGGGATGTCCGACGCGCTCAGCAACTTCGCGGCCGAGTGCGACCGCCGGCCCGAGCTGCACTTCCTCGGCCAGGAGGCCATCGTCTGCCAGCTGATCGACCCCGACACCGGCCGCGACCGCCCGCTCGCCGCCGGGGAATCCGGCGAGTTCGTGTTCACGACGCTGGGCCGGGAGGCCCAGCCGCTCCTCCGTTACCGCTCCGGCGATGCCGTCCGCATCCTCTCCACGGATGCGTGCGAGTGCGGCCGGACGGGGTTCCGGTTCCGCGTGCTCGGGCGGAGCGACGACATGCTGATCGTCAAGGGGATCAACGTGTTCCCGACCGCCGTCGAGACCGTGCTGGCGGAGATGCTGCCCGACCTCACCGGCGCGTTCCAGATCCTCCTCCCGAAGCCGAATCCGCTCGAGGTCCTGACGCTCCGGGTCGAGCACGGGGCCGCCATCGGCGCCGGGGACCTCGAGGGGCTGCGCGCGCGCGTCGAGCGGCGCGTCCGCGAGCTCCTGGCCGCGCGGGCCGACGTCGAGCTGGTTCCCCCCGGGACCCTGCCGCGCTTCGAGCAGAAGGCGCGGCGCCTCGTGAAGCTCTACGCCGGCGAGCGCCCCTGAGGATCGCGGCCCCGGCGGACGCTCTCCGTCCTCGCGAACGTCGTGCTCGACGCCGGGGGGGAGACGGCGGGTCGCGGCGGCGCACCTGGACGTCGGCGATGGCGGGGTTCGGCAGCGGCGCCGGTCCGCGACGGGAGTGGCCTTGACAGCCAAATGCCCGCACTTCCATGATGCTTCTCCGGGCGGTGCCGGAGTCGACGGGCGTTCCGGCGGGGGCCTCATCACACGGAGGTGGCACATGCGGACGCGGGACCTCATCGCGGGGCTGGTCGTGGCCGGTCTCCTCGCCGGGCCGGGCGGGCCGGCGCTCGCCGGCGTCGACGAGTACGGCACGACCGGCACCATCCCCGGCGTGACGTTCAACGGCGGCGATGGCTCCTACAAGCGCGTCGTGCGGGAGGGGATCGTCCTCGGCGTCGTGCCGGACTTCCCGTGGACCTACCAGGACGAGAAGACGAAGGAGTTCAAGGGGCTCGACGTCGACATCTTCCGGGAGATCACGCGCCGGGTCGGGATCGGGAAGGTCTCCTACCAGATCATGCCGTTCGACTCGCTGATCGCCGCGCTCCAGGCCAAGCGGATCGACGTCATCGTCGACAACATCCACGAGAACGAGCAGCGCCTCAAGGTGATCGACTTCACCGGCCCCGCGTACTGGTACGGCGGCGCGGTCGCGGTCCAGAAGGGGAACCCCAAGGGGATCACCTCGTGGGAGGCGCTGGCCGGCAAGGTCGTGGGCACCTACCGCGGCACCTACTACCAGCCGATCCTGGAGGCCCGGAAGGACCTGAAGGAGCTCAAGCTGTTCACGACCAGCGACGTCGAGTTCGCCGACCTGGCGGCCGGGCGAGTGGACGCGATCGTCGACGACGACGTCAAGATGCTCCAGTTCATCAAGGCGCACCCGACCATCAACATGCAGCTGACGAAGGTCCCGCTGCCGGCGGCCAGCCAGCTCGGCTACGCGCGGTACGCGGTCCGGAAGAGCGACGTGGACCTCAATCACGCGCTCTCCCGGGCGCTCGCCGAGATGGTGGCCGACGGGACGGTCGTGAAGTTCCTGGTCCAGGCCGGGCTTCCGGCCCGCAACGTCCTGCTGCCGAACATCCCGCTGTCGGAATAGCCGCTCCGGTCCCGGCGTGCTCCCGGCCCGCGCTTTGGCGCGGGTCGGGCCCGGCCGCCCCCGGCGCGCCCCGGCCGGGGCCGGCGATGGCCAGCGCCGCCCCCGCGCGCCCTCCCTCAGCCTGACCGACGCATGGGGGCCACACGATGCTGGACAACCTGCGCACCCTGTTCGACTTCCGCGGCGCCCTCGACTACCTGCCCGACCTGCTGCGGGGCGCCCTGGTGAGCGTGGAGCTCACCGTCAGCGTCATGATCCTGAGCCTCGTGTTCGGGCTGGTCGTCGCGCTGGCCCGCCTGGCCCGGCTCCGGGCCCTGCGGGTGGCCGCGACGTTCTACGTGGAGGTGGTCCGGGGCACCCCCTGCATGCTGCAGCTGTTCTACATCTACTTCGTCCTTCCGGCGTTCGGGATCAACATCCCGCCGTTCACCGCCGGCGTGGTCGGGCTCACCGTCAACTACTCGGCGTACCTCTCGGAGGTCTACCGGGCCGGCATCCAGGCCGTCGCGCGCGGCCAGGTCGAGGCCGCGCTGGCCCTCGGGATGTCCCGCCGGCTGATGATGCGGCTGGTGATCCTGCCCCAGGCGCTCCGGATCGTGGTGCCGCCGCTCGGGAACTACTTCATCTCGCTCTTCAAGGACACCGCGCTGGCGTCCACCATCACCGTGAAGGAGCTGATCTTCAGCGGCCAGATCATCGCCGCCACCAACTTCCAGTACTTCACGATCTTCACCATCGCCGGCGCGATCTACCTCGCGCTCTCGTACCCGGGGTCGCTGGGGGTGCAGTACCTGGAGCGCCGGATGCGGATCGGCCAGCGGCCCCGCCGCGCGGCCATTCTCCGCCGGGCCGCCCAGCCGGCCAGCTGATGATCCGGCTCGAGCGGATCAACAAGTGGTTCGGCGACCTGCACGTCCTCCGGGACGTGTCGCTGCAGGTCGAGAAGGGCGAGGTGGTCTGCATCATCGGCCCGTCGGGGGCCGGGAAGTCGACGCTCCTCCGGTGCATCAACCACCTGGAGCCGGTCGACAGCGGCACGATCTTCCTCGAGGGGCGGCCCGTGTACCGGTACGAGCAGGGCGGGCGGGTGGTCGTGGACCGCGAGCGGCGGGTCGAGGAGCTCCGGTCCGAGGTCGGGATGGTGTTCCAGTCCTTCAACCTCTTCCCGCACCTCACCGCGCTGGAGAATGTGATGCTCGCGCCGATCCACGTGCGGCGCGAGCCGCGCGACGAGGTCCGGCGGCGGGCGGTCGCGCTGCTGACCAAGGTGGGGCTGGCCGAGAAGGTCGACGCGTACCCGCAGGAGCTCAGCGGCGGACAGCAGCAGCGGGTCGCCATCGCCCGCGCGCTCGCGATGCAGCCGAAGGCGATGCTGTTCGACGAGGTCACCTCGGCGCTCGACCCGGAGCTCATCGGCGAGGTGCTGCGCGTCATGCGGCAGCTGGCCGCCGAGGGGATGACGATGGTGATCGTGACCCACGAGATGGGCTTCGCCCGCGACGTCGCCGATCGCGTCCTCGTGATGGCGGACGGGGTGATCATCGAGGACGGGCCGCCGGACCAGATCTTCACCCGGCCGCGCCACGAGCGGACGCGGCAGTTCCTCCAGTCGATCCTGGAGCGGACCGGCTGAGCATCCGTCTGCCGCGGGGGATCATTGGCCGGCCCGGCGGTGCGCGCGCCCCGGCGGCCCGGGCTCCGGCGCCCGCGCGGCCGCGATCCACCGGACCGCCGGCGTCGCGGTGGGCGCGGACCATCGCCGCGACCCCGCGTCGCGCGCCGCCCTCCGGGGGGCGAGCGGGCGGCGGTCCGGCCGGACGGGGGCGCCCCCCCGGCGTGACGCGCCGCGCGGAATCCGGTACCGTACGGGCATGATCGCGCGGCGCCCGTTCGGCCGCACCGGCCACCAGAGCTCGGTCATGCTGTTCGGCGCGGCGGCGCTCGCCCGTGCCGACCAGGCCCAGGCCGATCGCGCGCTGGAGGTGCTGCTCCGGTACGGGGTGAACCACATCGACACCGCGGCGAGCTACGGTGACGCCGAGCTCCGGATCGGGCCGTGGATGGCGCGCCACCGGAAGGGGTTCTTCCTGGCGACGAAGACGCGGCGGCGCACCGCCGCCGAGGCCCGCGAGGACCTGCACCGGTCGCTCGAGCGCCTGCGGGTCGATGCCGTCGACCTCCTCCAGCTCCACTCGCTCGCGCACCCGGACGACTGGGACCGTGCCATGGGACCGGGCGGGGCGCTGGAGGCGGCCGTCGAGGCGCGCGCCCGGGGGCTCGTGCGGTTCATCGGCGTGACCGGGCACGGGTGGACGATCGCCGCGATGCACCGCCGCAGCCTGGCCCGGTTCGATTTCGACTCGGTGCTGCTCCCGTACAACTTCTTCCTCGCGCAGGACGAGCGCTACCGCCGGAGCGTCGCGGACCTGCTGGCGATCTGCCGGGCGCGCGGCGTCGCCGTGCAGGTCATCAAGTCGATCGCGCGGGGGCCGTGGGCGACCGCGGAGCCGAACCGCACGACGTGGTACCAGCCGCTCGAGGAGCAGGCCGACATCGACCGGGCCGTGCACTGGGTACTCGCCGTGCCGGGCGTCTTCCTGAACACGGTGGGCGATCTCGGGCTCTTGCCCCGCGTGCTGGACGCCGCGGCTCGCTTCGCGGGCCCGCCCACCGACGCCGAGATGGCCGCCCTGCTGCGCTCGACCCGCATGACCTCCCTGTTCGGCTTGCCGGCCTGACCCGGCCGCGCCCTCCGGCCGCCGGGGTGCCGGGTCCGGCGCCCCCGGCCGCCGGGCGCCCGGGCCGCCGACGGACCCGTGGGCCCGCGCCACCCCGGGGGCGGGGAAGCCAGGCAGCACGGTCGCGGGACGCCCGGCTCGCTGACGGTCTCCGTCTCATTGTTCCTGCCATTCTGTCCACCGGCCGGCCCCGGGGCGGCCGCCCGCGCCCGGAGCCTTCCCGCTCGTCCGTGTAAGGTCGCACCGACATACGCGGGAGGCCCGGCGGCTCGCCGCCGATCGACGCCGCCTGGTACCAGCCGGCTCCCCATCCGGGCTGGTCTACGGCTTGCACGCTGAGGCCGCGATCTCGCGAGCGAGCGGACAAACCGCGTTCGCGCATCCCGGCCGCCACGGGCCGGGGACAAGGGGAAGGGATGGCGCATCCGGGCGACTCCACGCCAGTCGACGTGCCGGAGGCGCTCCGCCTCTCCGGCGGCGACCCGGAGCTGTTCCGGGAACTGGCCGGGGAGCTGGTGCGGCACGCCCCCGGACAGCTGACCGGGCTGCGCACGGCCATCGCCGCGGGTGACGGCCGGACCCTCGGCCTGGTCGCCCACAGCCTGCGCGGGGCTCTCGCGACGATCGCCGCTCCGGCGGCCGCCCGGGAAGCCGGCGAGCTGGAGCGACACGGGGCGGCCGGCCGGCTCCCGGAGGCCGCCCGGTGCCTGGCGGCCCTCGAGGCGGAGGTGGACCGCGTGCTGACGTTCCTGGCGAACGGCGCGTGGCGCGACCGGCTCTAGCCTGGGTCGCCGGCCGGAGTCACGCGTGACCCGGCAGCGCGTGAGTGGATGGCTGCCGCTCAGGGCCAAGGTTCGCCTGCTCTCCCTGGTCGGGATCCTGGCCGCCATCGGGATCGCCGGCTTCACGTTCTGGGTGGCGCGCGCGGGTGGGCAGCAGCTCGATCGCCACTACCGCGAGACGATGCTCCTGTCGGCGGCTCTGGAGCGGATCGACGGCTTCCTCCGCGAGGTGGACCGGCGGGCGGGGCGGGTCGCGGCCGGCGCGGCCTCCGGTCGGGAAGCGGCAGCCTACGTCGACCACGAGCTGCCCGAGGTGGTGCGGGCCTGGGATGAGCTCCGGGGCAGTCCGCGGGCCGCCGGCGCGGCCGACGCCCGCCGCGCGTTCGAGGTCGGCTTCCTCGAGCTCCGGATGGTCGCGATCAAGCTCGGTCAGGCGCTCTTCCGCGAGGATCGGGGCGCGATCCAGGACGCCGTCGCTGCCTGGCGGCGCCTCGAGCCGACTCTCGTCGACGCGATGGGCGTGTACTCGCGCGCGCTGCGCGAGGACGTCACGGC
>DASRDR010000297.1:0-2852 GCA_035652475.1 Candidatus Methylomirabilota bacterium
ACGAACCCCAGGCGGTTCGAGATCCGGTGGACGTGCGTGTCGACGCAGATGCCGGGCCGGCCGAAGCCGACCGTCAGGACGAGGTTGGCGGTCTTCCGGCCGACCCCCTTCAGCGCGAGGAGCCCGTCCAGGTCGGCGGGGACTCGCCCGCCGCACCGGGCGAGCAGGTCCCGGCAGAGGGCCCGGATCACCCGCGCCTTGGTCCGGTAGAACCCGACCGGATAGATCAGCCGGGCCAGGCGGGCGGTGGACAGGCGGGCCACGGCGGCCGGGGTGTCCGCCACCGCGAAGAGGCGCCGAGCGGCGCCGCGGGTCGTCGCGTCCTGCGTCCGGAGCGACAGCAGGCACGCGATCAAGACCCGGAACGGGTCGCGCTGGGCCGCGGCGAGCTCGCCGACCGCGGTCGGTCGCCAGCGGGGTGCGGCGGACTCGAGCCGGCGGATGACCGCGCCGATCGTGGCGGCCGACATCGGCGACGCGATCGCGGCGGACAGCCACCGGGGTCGCGGCGCGGCGGACCGGGTCGACGCGAGAGCCATCGGCGGGGAGCCTCGACGCGCGGAGGCTACCAGCGGCCGCGCGCGGGTGTCAAACGCGGCGTCCCCGACGACGCGGCCGGGTGCGACCCGGCGGGGCGCTGCGGCGCGCCGGGCCACGCGGGACCGGCGAGGCGCGCCACGTTGACAACCGCGCCGGGGCCTCCGATGATCACCGGGGATGGCGGTGCTCCAGACCCTGGCCGGCGCGGTCCTCGGCGCCGGCCTGGGCGTCCAGGTGTTCCTCTCGTTCCTGCTGGCCCCGGCGAGCTTCCGGCTGATCGACCGGGCGCTCGCGGTCCGGCTCATGGAGGGCATCTTCCCCGGGTACTACGGGTTCGGGCTCGTGACGACGGCGCTCGCGCTGGCGTGCGTCCTGCCGCTGGCCGCGCGGGAGCCGACCGCGCTCCGGTGGGGGGTCGTGGCGGTGGTCGCCGCGACGCTCCTCGGGACCGTGTACGCGGGGCAGGTGCTCCTGCCGGCGGCCCACGCGGCGCGGCTCCGCGCCGAGGCCGCCCGGGCGGGCGATCTGGCGCCGCTCGAGTTCTCGCGCCTCCATCGCCTGGCCGTCGCGGTCAACATCGCGGTGTTCCTGGTGGGCGCGCTGGGTCTCGCCCTCCACGCGCTCGCGGCGGCGGGGGCGCCGGCCGCCTCGGGCGGCGGCGCCCCGGCGCGCCGGCGGGGGCGCGGATGAGCGCGCCGGCGCACCGGCCGCCGCTGGAGGTCCTGGAGCTCGACCACGTCGTGCTGCGCGTCCGGGACCAGGTCGCGTCGCAGCGGTTCTACACCGAGGTGCTGGGGCTCGCGCTGGACCACGTGAACGAGGCCGCCCGGCTGGTGCAGCTCCGGGCGGGCCGCCACTTGATCGATCTCCTGCCCCTTTCCCGGGAGGAAGCCGCGCCGGAGCCCGCCGGCCTGGACCACGTCTGCCTGGCGGTGCGGTGCGCCGATCTCCCGCGCCTGGTGGAGTGGCTCCGCGCCCGCGGGGTGCCGATCGACGGCGAGGTGTCGGTGCGCCGGGGCGCCTTCGGCGAGGGGGAATCCATCTACATCCGGGACCCGGACGGGTACCGGCTCGAGCTCAAGCCCCGCGCGGGCGGTCACTCGTAGCGGAGCGCGTCGATCGGGTCGAGCCGCGCCGCCTTCTGGGCTGGGTAGAAGCCGAAGAACACCCCGACCGCGCCGGCGAACGCGAAGGCGAGGGCGACCGCCTCGGGGGCGATGTCGACCGACCACTCGGCGATCGAGCCGATCACGATCGAGACCACGATCCCCAGCGCGACGCCGATGAGCCCGCCGACCGCGGACAGGGTGACCGCCTCGATCAGGAACTGGGCGAGGATGTCCCGCCCCCTTGCACCGACCGCCATGCGGAGGCCGATCTCGCGGGTCCGCTCGCGGACCGAAACCAGCATGATGTTCATGATGCCGATGCCGCCGACCAGGAGGGAGACGGACGCGATGGCCGCCAGGAGGGTGGTCATGACCCGCGCGGACTCCTCCTGGGCCGCGAACATGTCGGCGAGCACCCGGACCTGGAAGTCGTCGTCCTGCGCGACCTGGAGCCGGTGCCGCTGCCGGAGCAGCGCCCGGATCTGCTCCTCGGCCTCGGCCATGAGGTCGGCGTCGCGGACCCGGACCGTCACGGAGCCGATCGCGCGCGGGTTCGACCGGGTCGCGCCAAGCACCTTCTTCTTGGCGGTGGAGAGGGGGATCAGGATCAGGTCGTCCTGATCCTGGCCGAAGGCCGACTGCCCCTTCGGCTCGAGGACCCCGACGACCGTGAACGGGACGTTCTTGATCCGGATGGTCTGCCCCACCGGGTCGGCCTCGCCGAAGAGGCTGCGCCAGACGGTATCGCCGAGCACCGCGACCTTGGTCGCCGCGTCCACGTCCTCGGGGGTGAACATCTTGCCGGCGGCGACGCCCCACTCGCGCGCGTCGAGGTACTCGGGGGTCACGCCCTGTATCACGGTCGACCAGTTCAGATTCCCGAAGACCGTCTGGGCGGCGCCGCGCACCGACGGCGCCGCGACGTCGACCGCCGGCACCTCGACGGCGATGGCCCGGGCGTCCTCCTCGGTGAGGGTCTGCTGGCTGCCCAGGCCCCACCGGATCCCGCCCGACGTGCTGGCACCCGGGTACACGATGATGAGGTTCGAGCCCATGGACCGGATCTGCTCCGCGATGCGCCCCTGGGCGCCGGTGCCGACCGAGACCATCGCGATCACCGCCGCGACGCCGATGACGATGCCGAGCATGGTCAGCGCCGTGCGGAGCTTGTTGACGCGCAGCGCCACCAGGGCGACCCGGACG
>DASRDR010000298.1:0-20521 GCA_035652475.1 Candidatus Methylomirabilota bacterium
ACCACCGGAACGCCACGTTGCCCGGCGCGTTGCCGTGCAGCTCCGGCGCTCCCGGCTGGACCGCCCGGTCCGCCTCGGTGACCGCGGGCAGCACCTCGTAGTCCACCACCACCAGGTCGGCCCCGTCGCGGGCCGCGTACGGCGACTCGCCCAGCACGACCGCGACGGCGTGGCCGACGAAGTGGACGCGCTCGGTCGCGATCCCCCGGTACTCGGGGATCTTGAGGTCGGGCAGGAGCCACCCGCACGGCAGGGGGTTGACCCCGCCGGCCGCCAGGTCGGCCCCGGTGTAGACGGCCACCACCCCCGGCACGGCGCGGGCGCGGCTCGCGTCGACGCGCCGCACGCGGGCGTGGGCGTGCGGGCTCCGGACGAACGCCGCGTGGAGCTGCCCCGGGAGCCGGACGTCGTCGGTGAAGACCCCCCGGCCCGTGATGAGCCGGGGATCCTCGCGGCGCTTGATGCTGGCGCCGAAGAGCTTCGCCTGTGCCATGGGCCGCCCCCTACGCCATCTTCTCGGCGGCGTACTGGATCGCGCGGACGATGTTGTGGTAGCCGGTGCAGCGGCAGAGGTTCCCCTCGAGGAAGTGGCGGATCTCGGTCTCGCTCGGCCGCTTGTGCCGCTGCAGGAGCTGGTAGGCGGTCATGATCATGCCCGGGGTGCAGAACCCGCACTGCAGCCCGTGCTTCTCCCAGAACCCCTCCTGGATCGGGTGAAGCTTCCCGTTCTTCGCCAGCCCCTCGATGGTCAGGATGTCGGCGCCGTCCGCCTGGACCGCGAACAGCGTGCAGGCCTTGGTCGACCGGCCGTCGAGCATGATCGTGCACGCGCCGCACTGGCTCGTGTCGCACCCGACGTGCGTCCCGGTCAGGTTCAGGACGTCCCGCAGGTAGTGGACGAGCAGCAGGCGCGGCTCGACCTCCGAGGTGTGCGTGGTGCCGTTGACCGTCACCTGGATCTTCACCGGTTGACCCCCCTTCGGGTTCCGACTCTGGCGCGGCTCACGCGCCGGGCGATCTCTCGAGCTCGGCGTCCAGCGCCGAGAAGAACTGGGACATCAGCATCCGGCCGGCCGCGCCGACCAGGCGCTGGCCCACCGCGGCGATGAGGCCGCCGACCTGCGCCTCGGCCTGGATCCGGGCCAGCGTCCCGCCGTCCTGCTCCGTGAGCGTCAGCCGGCCCTCGCCCTTGACGAAGCCCGGCCGCCCGCTCCCCTCGACCCGGAGCGTGTAGCCCTCCGGCGGGTTCTTGTCGGTGATCGCGAGGCGGCCCTCGTAGGTGCCCTTGACGGCGGCCACGCCGACGGACAGCGTCGCCGAGAACTCGTCCGGGCCGATCGGTTCCAGCCGTTCGCAGCCGGGCGTCGCACGCGCGAGGACGGCGGGGTCGTTGAACAGCGCCCAGACGCGATCGCGCGGCGCCTTGAAGTGGTGGCTGCCGTCGAGGGTCATGGCTGCGAGTGGCCTTCCGCGGTAGCGGGGCCACCGTACCGGACGGCGCGCGAGGCTGTCAAGGCCGGCGCCGCCACGCCACCGGGATCGTCGGTTCGCGACGGCCTCACCAGCGGGCGACCCCGACCGGGCCGAAGAAGCCGAGCACCTGCACGATCAGGCCGCCGACCCACAGGAACCACCCCGCCATCGCGCCGAACCGCGCGGCGGCGGGCCAGCGCGGGCGCGGGATCTCGATCCCGTCGCCGCTCCACGCCCACCAGAGCGCGACCAGCAGCAGGAGGCCTCCGCCGAGGAAGCACATGGCGAGGCCCAGGTTCACGACGTTGAAGACCGGCACGGCCATGCCGGGATTCCCGATCATCTCCCCCGCCCTCCCGCGACCGCGCGCCTCGGCGGGCCGCCCTCATCCGCTCGATGACTCCTCGTCCGCGCCCGGGACCCGCTCGGGCGCAGGCCCGGCCGCCTCGGGCGCCGATCGCCCCGCCCCGGCCGGATCCGGGGTCTCCTCGCCCGGGGGCGCCGTCCCGCGCCCCGGGCGACCGGCGGGGTCCCCGCCCCGGTCGCGGCCGAGGCCGCCCAGGGCGCGCAGGCCCTCCAGCCGGGCCGTCTCCAGCGCCTCCCGCACCGCCCGACCCTGCGCCTCGGCGAGCCGGCGCACCTCCTCGAACTCCGGCGTCACCGTCACCGCACGCCCGCCCAGCCGCGAGACCTTGAAGGTCACCGGGCCGAGGCTGGTCAGGAGCCGCACCATCTCCCGCGGAAGCCGTCGCCGCCGGACCTTCCGCCAGCGCACGCCGATCGTCGTGGTCTCGCGGAAGAGGAGCTCGGCCAGGCGCTCCACCTCGCCGGGTGGCGCCAGCGCGGTCACGACGGTCCCCGGCCGTCCGCGCTTCATCACCACCGGGGTGAGATACGCGTCGAGCGCGCCGGTCGCGAGCAGCCGGTCCAGGAGCGGCCCGTAGAGCTGGGGCGACATGTCGTCGATCGTGGTCTCCACCTCGACGAGCGCCTGGACCTCGCCGTCGTCGCCGGCCGCGAGCGGCTCCCCGATGAGGACGCGCAGGAGGTTCGGCACCGGCAGGTCGCGCGCGCCCGCGCCGGCGCCCAGCCGGGCGAGCCGCATCGGGGGAAGCGGGGCCGCGGTGCCGAGCGTGGTCAGGAGCGCGGCGCCCGTCGGCGTCACCAGCTCCGCCCGGAGCCCGTTGTCGTGGACCGGGAACCCCCGGAGGAGCTCCACCGTGGCCGGCGCGGGAACCGGGAGCCGTCCGTGCGCGGTCTCGACGATGCCGCCGCCCAGCGGCAGCGATGAGACGTGGACCTCGTCGACCCCGAGCGCCTCGAGTCCGGCGACCGCGCCCACCACGTCGATCAGCGTGTCGAGAGCCCCGACCTCGTGGAAGTGGACCGCCTCGACCGGCACCCGGTGGACGCGCGCCTCCGCCTCGGCCAGCCGCCGCAGCACGGCCGCCGCCCGATCGCAGACGCGCGCGGGGAGCGCGGCGCGGGCGATCGGCTCCAGCATCGCCGACAGGGTCCCGAAGTGCCGCCCGGGCTCGGTCTGGACGGTCAGCTGGGTGCCGCGGAGCCCTCCCCGCTCCACCGCCCGCGCGGCGAGGCGCCAGCCCGGCGCCCCGAGCGCCTCGAGCGCCCGCTCGAGCTCCGGGAGCCCGTACCCCGCGTCGACCAGCGCGCCGAGCACCATGTCGCCGCTCGCCCCGGTCGGACAATCGAAGTACGCGAGGCTCACCCCGCCCTCCGCTCGCCGGCACCAGGCGCGGCCGCCCACGCGGAGACCATCGTCATGGCGACTCGAACGCCGGGTCGAGCGGGACGCGGCGGCGCCGCCCAGGCGCGCCAGGTGCCCCCGGTCGTCATGGCGCCTTGAACGCCGGGTCGAGCTGAACGTCCAGGAGCACCGGCCGCCCCGCCGCCGTCGCCCGCTGGACCGCGGGCCCCAGCCCGGCGGCGCGGTCGATCCGCTCCCCCTCGATCCCGAGGGCGCCGGCCAGGCCGACGAAGTCGACCCGGGGGTCGTCGAGATCCATCGCGATGTAGCGGTCGGTCTGCGCGGCGACGCCCTTCATCGCGTGGATGCGCTGCTTGAGGATCCGGTACGACGCGTTGTTCAGGATGATCAGGACCACCGGCACCCGGTACCGCGCCGCCGTCCAGAGCGCCTGGCACGTGTACATGGCGCTCCCGTCCCCGATCAGGCCGACGACCGGCCGGTCCGGCAGCGCGAGCTTGACCCCGATCGCCGCCGGCAGGCCCCAGCCGATCCCGCCGCCGCGCAGGCCGAAGAAGCTCCGGGGGTCGTCGCTGCGCAGCAGGGTCCGCAGCCCGACCCCCGACGAGATCGACTCGTCCACCACGACCGCCTCGGGCGGGAGCGCGTCGGCGACGGCCGCGATGGCGGCGAGCGGCGTGATCGGGCTCCGGGCCGCCTCCGCCTGCGCGCGGGCCCGGAGCTCCTCGACGTGGGCGAGCTTCGCGGCCCGGGTGGCCTCGAGCCGCTCCCGCGCGCGGGCGCGCCACGCGGGCGTGAGCCGCCGCTCGAGGGCGGCCAGGAGGTCCGGGAGCGTGGACTTCGGGTCGCCGAGGATCGCCACGCGGGTCGGGTAGTTCTTGCCGAGCTCCCAAGGGTCGATGTCCAGGTGGACGATCTCGAGGTCCGGCGGCACCGGGTCGACGTCGGAGGGCAGGGACAGCGTCACCAGGTCCCCGCCGACCGAGAACAGCACGTCCGCCTGCGAGAGCACGTGGCGGACGGCCGGCCCCACCCGGACGAAGCTCCCGCGGAACAGCGGGTGGGACGCCGGGAACGAGGCGCTGCTCGCGACGCCTTCGGTGTAGACGGGCGCCCCGAGGGCCTCGGCGACCCGCACCAGCTCGGCGTGGGCATCGCCCCGGGCCACGGCGTCGCCGGCCAGGATGAGCGGGCGCTCGGCGCGCGCCAGCACCGACGCCGCGACCTCCACCGCCTCCAGGTCGCCGCGGATCCGCGGGGCAACGCGGGTGGGGGCGCCGAGCTCGACGGGCCCCTCGGCCTGGAGCACGTCCGCGGGAAGCGAGAGGAACACCGGCCCGCTGGGGGGCGCCAGTGCCGTCTTGGCGGCGCGGTGGACGAGCCGCGGCAGGTCGTCCAGCCGGCGCACCTCGGCCGACCACTTGACGAACGGCCGCGCGATCGGCGGCAGGTCCGCCCAGAGGATCGGCTCGGTGGCGGTGAACGTCTGGTCGTGCTGGCCGGCCGTCACCAGGAGAGGCGCCCCCGCCTTCTGCGCGTCGTAGAGCATCCCCAGGGCGTTGCCGAGTCCGGGAGCGACGTGGACGTTGACGACGCCGAGCGTGTTCGAGGCCTGGGCGTAGCCGTCGGCCATCGCCACGACGGCGGCCTCCTGGAGCCCGAGCACGTAGGTGAGCGCGGGCTCCTCGGCCAGCCCGTCCATCAGCGGCAGCTCGGTCGTCCCGGGGTTGCCGAAGAGGTACCGCACGCCCTCCTGCTTGAGGAGCTCCAGGAACGCGCGCTTTCCGGAGAGGAACGGCATCGGCACCTCCCGTCGACCGGCCCGGCTAGCGGATCTTCGCCGCGAGCTTGTTGATGCGATCGGCCAGGTAGCCCGCGCCCAGGCCGTTGTCGATGTTGACCACCGCGACTCCCGGCACGCAGGTCGCCAGCATCGTCAGGAGCGCCGCCCACCCGCCCGCCGAGACGCCGTAGCCCACGCTCGTCGGGACGGCGATCACCGGACGGTCGACCAGCCCGCCCACCACGCTGGCCAGGGCGCCCTCCATCCCGGCCACCACGACGATCGCGTTGGCCTCGAGCAGGAGCGGATGCTGGGCGAGGAGCCGGTGGAGCCCCGCGACCCCGGCGTCGTAGACGCGCTCCACGCGGTTGCCCCGCACCTCGGCCGTGACCGCCGCCTCCTCCGCGACCGGGAGGTCCGACGTGCCGGCGGAGACCACCACCACGAGCCCGACGCCCTCCACCGGCACCGGGTTCGCGACCAGGAGCCGGGCGGTCGGATGCCACGCGACCCGCAGTCCCGCCGCCAGGGCGGCGGCGTGGACCTCGGCGCCGGCCCGGGTCGCCAGCACGTTGGCGTGCGACTGGCCGAGCCGGGCCAGGATCTCCACCACCTGCTCGGGGGTCTTGCCCGGGCAGTACACGGCCTCCGGCGCCCCGCCGCGGAGCGCGCGGTGGGTGTCGAGCCGAGCGAACCCGAGGTCCTCGAACGGCAGGCGCCGGAGCCGCTCGAGGGCGGCGCCGGGCGACACCTGCCCGCCGTGGACCGCCGCCAGGAGCTCGCGGAGCCGCTCGGGATCCATCAGCCCCCGTCCGGCACGGCGGCCGCGCTCCGCCGGGTCCGCAGCCGCAGCAGCGCCTCGTTCAGGCTGCCGGAGCGGAACCCGCGCAGGTCCAGCGTGACGTGGACGAATCCGAGCTCGGTGAGCCGCTCGACGATCGCCTCGGCCCGGCCCGCCTCCCACAGGCGCTCCATCTCCTCGCGGGCGATCTCGAGCCGCGCCAGGTCGCCGTGGTACCGCACCCGGAAGTTCCGGAAGCCGAGGCTCCGCACCGCCGCCTCGGCCCGGTCGACCTGTCGGAGCTTCTCGGCGGTGATCGGGGTCCCGTACGGGAACCGGGACGACAGGCACGCCATCGCCGGCTTGTCCCAGGTCGGGAGTCCCGCCGCCCGCGAGAGCTCCCGGATCTCGGCCTTGCCGAGGCCGGCGTCGACGAGGGGCGCGCGCGCGCCGCGCTGCCGCGCGGCGACCATCCCCGGCCGGTGATCGCCGAGATCGTCGACGGTCGCCCCGTAGACCAGGTGCCGGAGCCCCTCGGCAGCCGCCAGGGGCGCGAGGCGGGCGAAGAGCTCCTCCTTGCAGAAGAAGCACCGGTTCGGCGGGTTGGCGGCGTACTCCGGGTTGTCGAGCTCGCGCGTTGCGATCACCACGTGCCGGAGCCCGATCCGCTCGGCCAGTCGTCGCGCCTCGTCCAGCTCGCCCTCGGCGTAGCTCTCGGAGTCGGCGGTGACCAGGAGCGCGCGATCGCCCAGCGCCTGTCGCGCCGCCCAGCCCAGGAAGGTCGAGTCCACCCCGCCCGAGAACGCGACCGCGACGCTCTCGAGCTCCCGGAGCCCGGCCAGGAGGCGCGCGTACTTCGCCCGGAGCTCCGCGCCCACCCCGTCGAGCCCGCCCGCCTCAGTGCTCAAGCCGCATCATCTCCCCGACCACACGATAGCGCTCCTCGATCTCCGCGTGGGTGAGCCGCTGCAGCCGGTTCAGCGAGAAGTCCTCCACCGTGAACGAGGCGACCACCGCGCCGTAGACGATCGCCCGCCGGAGCGTCGCCTCGTCCGCCCGCCCGGCGCGCGCCAGCACCCCCATGAACCCCCCGGCGAAGGTGTCCCCGGCGCCGGTCGGGTCGAACACCGACTCCAGCGGGTACGCGGGGACGAAGAAGAACCGGCCCTCGCTGGCCATCAGCGCGCCGTACTCGCCGCGCTTGACCACCACGACCTGCGGGCCCCAGCCGAGGATCAGCCGGGCGGCCCGGACCAGGTTGGGCTCGCCGGCAAGCATCCGCGCCTCGGCGTCGTTGACCAGCAGGGCGTCGACGTGCCGCAGCACCTCCCGCAGCGCCTCGCGCTTGCCGTCGATCCAGAAGTTCATGGTGTCGAGCCCTACCAGCCGCGGCCGCTCCATCTTCCGCAGCACGTCGAGCTGGATCTCGGGGTCGAGGTTCGCCAGGAACACGAAGGGCGAGCGGCGGTAGCGCTCGGGGAGCTCTGGCCGGAACTGGGCGAGAACCCCGAGCCGGGTGTCGAGCGTCCGCGCGTCGTTGAGGTCGTACCCGTACTCGCCGGCCCAGCGGAACGTCGGCCCGTCGGCGACCTGGACACCGGCCAGGTCCACGCCCCGGTCGCCGAGGAGCTCCAGGTGCTCCTTCGGGAAGTCTCCGCCGACCACGGCGACGAGGCGAACGTCGGTGAAGAAGGACGCCGCGTAGGCGAAGTACGTCGCGGAGCCGCCGAGCGCGCCGGTGACCTCGCCGAACGGCGTCCGCACGTCGTCGAGCGCGACCGTGCCGGCGACCAGGAGCTCAGCCACGGCCGCCGCTCCCGGGCCGGCCCCGCCCGCCGGGCGCCCGGAGCGCCGCCGCCGGACGCCGGGGGCGCGCGGTGGGGACCGACGGCGCGGGAGGGAAGTACTTGCCGATCAGGAGGTCCAGCCGGCGGCGGGCGCCCGGCGGGAACGCCGCCGGCGCGGTGATGACCGCGTTCCGGAGGAGCGTCGGGCACGCGCACCGGCGCGGGGCGCGGACCCGCGGGATCGCGCGGCGGAGCACCTCCTTGGCGGTGGCCACGTTCTTCACCAGGTTCTCGACGACCGCCTCGACGCTGACCGCGGTCTCCGTCTCGTGCCAGACGTCGTAGTCCGTCACCAGGGCGAGCGTCGCGTAGCAGAGCTCCGCCTCGCGGGCGAGCTTGACCTCCGGGACGTTGGTCATCCCGATGACGTCCACGCCCCAGCCCCGGTAGATCCGGGACTCGGCCTTGGTGGAGAACTGGGGGCCCTCGATGCAGAGGTAGGTGCCGCCCCCGTGCACGTTGGCGCCGACCTCGGCGGCGGCGGTCTGGAGCGCGGCGGCCAGGTCGGCACACACCGGCTCGGCCATCGAGACGTGCGCCACGATCCCCTCCTCGAAGAACGAGGAGACGCGCCGCCGCGTGTGGTCGTAGAACTGGTCCGGGATCACCAGGTCGAGGGGGGCGATCCGCTCCCGCATGCTGCCGACGGCGCTCACCGAGATCAGCCACTCGACGCCCAGCGCCTTCATGCCGTAGATGTTGGCGCGGAACGGGAGCTCCGAGGGGATCAGCCGGTGCCCGCGCCCGTGCCGCGGCAGGAACACGACCTCCTGCCCGGCGAGCCGCCCGACGCAGTAGGCGTCCGACGGCTCCCCGAACGGCGTCCGGACGCGGCGCCAGCGGACATCGGTGAGGCCCTCCAGCTCGTAGAGGCCGCTGCCCCCGATGATGCCGACCCGGCCCTCAGCCATCGGGCGTGACCGCCTCCCCGGCGAGCCGCGGCCCGTCGGCGGCCGTGACCCGCACCCGCGCGAACCGGCGCATCCAGGCGTCGGGGCCGTCGAAGGCGACCTCCAGGTAGTTGTCGGTCAGCCCGACCAGCCGGCCGGAGCCGGCCTCCCGCCGCTCGAGCACCAGGACCTCCAGCTCCCGCCCGAGCTGCCGGGCGCGGAACGCGGCCTGCCGCGCGGCGCCGAGTCGCCGGAGCCGCGCCGTCCGGCGCCGGATCTCCCCGGGCGCGACGCGCGGCGCCGGGAGCCACGCCGCCTCGGTGCCCCGGCGATCGGAGTACGAGAAGACGTGGAGGTAGGTGAACGGGAGCGCCTCCACGAACGCCTCGGTGGCGCCGAACTCCGCCGCGCTCTCGCCGGGGAACCCCGTGATCACGTCGGTGCCGAGACCGAGGTCCGGGAGCCCGGCGGCCAGGCGCTCGACCAGCCGGCGGTACATCGCGAGCGTGTACGGCCGCCGCATCGCCCGGAGCACGCGCTCGGACCCGGACTGGAGCGGGACGTGGAGGTGGCGGCACACCCGCCGCTCCGCCACGATCAGCTCGATCAGCTCGTCGGTGAAGTACGCCGGCAGGATGGAGGAGAGCCGGATGCGGGCCAGGCCCCGCACGTCCAGGAGCCGCCGGACCAGCGTGGCCAGGCTCAGGCGCGGGGCGAGGTCCCAGCCGTAGTGCCCGAGATCGACGCCGGTCAGCACCACCTCGGCGTATCCGGCCCCGACGAGAGCCTCGACCTGCTCGACCACGACGCCCGGCGGCTGGCTGCGGCTCCCGCCGCGGGCGAACGGGACGATGCAGAAGCTGCAGCGGTGCTGGCAGCCGTCCTGCACCTTCACGAAGGCGCGCGTGTACCCCGGCGCGAACCGGCGGAGCGGGATCGCGGGGAAACCCCGCGCCGCGAAGGCGTCGCCCACCCGGACCAGCGGGCGCGCCCGCTTCCGCAGGTCGGCCAGGAGGCCGGGCAGCGCGTACTTGTCCTGGGTGCCCAGGATCACGTCGACCCCGGGGATCGCGGCGATCGCGCCCGGGTTCGTCTGCGCGTAGCAGCCGGTCACGACGACGACCGCGGCCGGGTTGCGAGCCACGGCCCGACGGATCGCCTGGCGATCCGAGTAGTCCGCGCGGGCGGTCACGCTGCAGGTGTTCACCACGTAGACCTGGGCCGGCGCGTCGAACGGCACCGTGCGGAAGCCCTCCGCGGCGAGCAGCGCCTCGAGCTCCGCGGTGTCGTACTGGTTGAGCTTGCAGCCGAGCGTCGCGAAGGCGACCGTCACCGGCTCGGACCGCGCCGGCCCGACCCCGGGCGCGTCGCCGGCCGGCCGGGGGACCGGCCCGGCCGCGCGCACGAGGGCCACGGGCGAGGTCACCGGGCCCGCCTACGCCGCGCCGCGCCGGTCCGCGGTCCGGAGCTGGCCGCAGGCCGCGCCGACGTCCTCGCCCTTCGACCAGCGGACCGTCGCGGTGAGGCCGGCGTCGAGGAGCGTCCGCTGGAAGCCGAGGATGCGCTCGAGCGGCGGGCGCCGGAACCCGGACCCGGGCCACTCGTTGAACGGGATGAGGTTCACCTTGGCCCGGAGGCCGCGGAGCCGGCGGGCGAGGGCCCGCGCATCCTCGGTCGCGTCGTTGACGCCCGCCAGCAGCGTGTACTCGAACGTCATCCGCTGCCGCACCGGGAGCGGGAACCGCCGGCAGGCGGCGAGCAGGTCCTCGACCCCCCAGCCGCGGTTGACCGGCATGAGCCGGCCGCGCACCTCGTCGGTGACCGCGTGCAGCGAGACCGCGATGTTGACGCGCAGGTTCTCGCGGGCGAGCCGCTCCAGGCCCTGGACCAGCCCCACCGTCGAGACGGTGATCCGCCGCGGCGAGAAGCCGAAGCCCGCCGGCGCGGTGAGGATCCGGAGGGCCTTGACCGTGGCCTGGTAGTTCGCCAGCGGCTCGCCCATCCCCATGAACACGACGTGCGTCAGGCGTCGGTCGGGCGGGAGGATCGCCCGAGCGCGCCAGACCTGCCCCACGATCTCCCCGGCGGTCAGGTCCCGCACGAGCCCCATCGTGCCGGTCAGGCAGAACGCGCACCCGAACCCGCACCCGACCTGGGTCGACACGCAGAGGGTCAGGCGCCCATCGTCGGGCATGAGCACACCCTGCACGGTCCGACCGTCCCCGAGCCGCAGCGCGAGCTTGGTGCTCCCGTCCCGCGACGATTGCTCGGCCGCGAGCGCGGGGGCCGCCACGACCGCGCTCGCCTGGAGCCGCTCTCTCAGCTCCCGGGGGAGGTCGGTCATCGCGCCGAAGTCCGCGACCCCCCGCGCGTAGATCCAGGACGCCAGCTGCCGCGCCCGGTACGCCGGCTGCTCGAGCCGCTCGACGAGCGCCGTCAGCTCGTCCGGAGCCAATTCGAGCAGATTCGTCGCGGACATGGCGACCTCACGATACCGAAAGGGCCGGGGGAGGTCAAACGAGCGGGCCCTGGCGCCACGATTTTCCCGGTGCCGCGGGCGCGAGCCTCGGCGGCGGGCGCCGTCGGCCCTGGGCGCACTCCGGCGCGATCTCCCGTCGCGTCGCTGTCCCGCGCGGCGGCCGCGGGCACGCCGATCCGGGGGTGATACCAGCCCGGAGCCGTGTCAGCGACGACTGTCCCGCCGGCGGCCGCGGGCACGCCGACCAGGGCGATCGGCGCGGAGCGATCCGGGCGGTCGGGCGGGCGCCCGGGCGTGTGCCGCCCGATCGATCAGCCGAGCAGCCCCAGGTAGACGTCCATCAGGTTCGATCCGGTCGGCCCGGTGACGACCAGGTCGCCCAGCGCGGCGAGGAACGGGTAGGCGTCGTTGTCGCCCAGCGCGCGAGCCGGGTCGAGCCCCAGCGCGCGGGCGCGGTCCAGCGACGTCGGGTCGACCAGCGCCCCTGCCGCATCCGTCGGGCCGTCGCTCCCATCGGTCCCGGCGGCCAGGATCACGGCGCGCTCGAGGCCGGCCAGGGAGGGCAGGGCCCCCACCGCGAACTCCTGGCATCGTCCGCCGCGGCCCCGCCCCCGCACGGTGACCGTCGTCTCCCCGGCCGCGATCAGGCATCCGGGCCGGCCGACCGGCGCGCCGCTGCGCGCCGCCTCCTCCAGGATCGCCGCGAACGCCCGTGCCACCTCGCGCGCCTCCCCCTGGAGCGAGCGCGTCAGCAGGCACGGCACCAGCCCGAGCCGGCGCGCCTCGGCCGCGACCGCCTCCACCACCAGGCCGTTGTTCCCGATCACCACCGTGGTGACGCGCGCCAGGGCCGGGTCCCCGGCCTTCGGGGTCTCCGGGATCTCGCCGCGCGTGCCGGCCTCGAGGTGGGCGCGCACCGCCCCGGGCACCCGCCCGCGCAGGCTGAACCGGTCCAGGACGGCGAGGGCGTCGGCGAACGTCGTCGGGTCGGCCACGGTCGGCCCGGAGGCGATCACGTCCAGTGGATCGCCGATCACGTCCGAGAGGAGGAGCGCGACGACCGCGGCGGGCCACGCCGCGCGCGCGAGCTGGCCGCCCTTGATGCGCGACAGGTGCTTGCGGACCGCGTTCAGCTCGCTGATCGTCGCGCCGGCCTCGAGGAGGAGCCGCGTGACGGCCTGCTTCTCGGCGAGGGTCACCCCGGTCGCCGGCGCCGGGGCCAGCGCCGACCCGCCGCCCGAGACCAGGCAGAGCACGAGGTCGTCGGCGCCGGCGGCGCCGGCGAGGCGCAGGATCTCCTCCCCGGCCGCGACCCCCCGGGCATCCGGCAGCGGGTGCCCCGACTCCACGAGCCGGACGTGCCGGGGAGCGGGCCCGACCGCCTCCTTCACCGCCACCAGCCCCTCGATCGGGAGGCCGTCGAGCACGCGCTCCGCCGCGCGCGCCATGGTGGCCGCCGCCTTGCCCGCCCCGACCATCACCACCCGCCGGATCCGGTCCAGGTGGAACGTCCGGCCGCCCACGACGAGGCGGGACCCGGAGCGCTCCAGCGCGCGCTCGGTGAGGCGGCCGGCGTCGCCGGCGGCGATCCCCACGTCGAGGAGGCGCCGGGCCGTCTCGCGGAGGGTCGCCAGATCAGCCACGGCGGCGTGCGCGGCGGGCGACCGCCCGCGGCCGCGGGCGGACGGGACCGGGGCGGGGCGCGCTCACGCGGGCGGCGGCGCGTCTAGTGCGGGAGCTTCTGGAGCCGCTGGCCCGCCTCGAGCAGCACGTCGTCGGTCTTCGGGAAGCAGAACCGGATCTTCGTGCGCCCGAGCTCGGGGTGCGCGTAGAAGGACGATCCGGGCACGGTGGCGACGCCCACCTCCCGGACCAGGAACATCGCGAACGCGGTGTCGTCGGGGAGCTCGTAGCGCTCGAGGAAGTGCGCGCACTCGGTGAGGATGTAGTACGCGCCCTGGGGGTCGAACGTGTGGAAGCCGGCCTCGGCGAGGAGACGCCGCAGGAGGTCCCGGCGCGCCTGGTAGGCCTGGCGGAGCTGGACGTAGTAGCCGTCGGGCATCCGGAGGGCGGTGACCGCCGCCTCCTGGAGCGGCGCCGGCGCCCCGACCGTGATGAAATCGTGGGCGCGCCGGATGCCGACCGCCAGCTCGGGGGAGCTGATCGTGTACCCGATCCGCCAGCCGGTCACCGAGTACGACTTGGAGACGCCGGAGATCGTCACGGTGCGGTCCCACATCCCGGGCAGGGTCGCGATGGGGACGTGGCGCCGGCCGTCGTAGACGATGTGCTCGTAGATCTCGTCGGTGATCGCCACCACCCCGTGCCGCTGGCACAGCTCGGCGATCACCTCGAGCTCGCGCGTCGTGAAGACCTTGCCGGTCGGGTTGTTCGGGCTGTTGAAGATGAGGGCGCGGGTCCGCGGGGAGAACGCCCGGGCCAGCCGCTCCGCGTCGAACGAGAAGTCGGGCGGCTCCAGCGGGACGTAGACCGGGCGGGCTCCGGCGATGATCGCCCCCGGCCCGTAGTTCTCGTAGAACGGCTCGAAGATGATCACCTCGTCCCCCGGGTCCAGCACGGCGAGCAGCGTCGCCAGCATCGCCTCGGTGGACCCGCAGCACACCGTCACCTGCCGCTCGGGATCGACCGCCGGCCCGTAGAACCGCTCGAACTTCGCCGCGATCGCCTCCCGGAGGTTCCGGGCCCCCCACGTGATCGCGTACTGATGGAAGTCGCCGTCGATCGCGCGGTGGGCCGCCTGGACCAGCTCCGGGGGCGGCATGAAGTTCGGGAAGCCCTGGGCGAGGTTGACGCCGCCGTGCTCGGCGCTGACCCGCGTCATCTCGCGGATGACCGACTCGGTGAAGCCCTGGACGCGCTGGGAGATCATGACTCGGTCGGCTCCTTGCTGGACGAGACACCGCACGCGGGGCACGCCGGGGCGCGCCGCACCTCGACCGACCGGAGCTCCGCGGCGGCGCCGTCGAACAGCAGGAGCCGCCCTCCGGCCGCGGCGCCGAGCCCCAGGCAGAGCCTGAGCGCCTCCAAGGCCTGGAGTGCCCCGAGCACGCCCGCCACCGGGCCCAGGATCCCCGCCCCGGCGCAGGTCGGGACCGAGCCTTCCGGCGGCTCGCGCCGATACACGCAGCGGTAGCACGCGCTCCGCCCCGGCTCGACCACCAGGAGCTGCCCCTCCCACCCCGCGATGCCTGCCGCCACCAGCGGTCGCCCGAGGAGGACGCAGGCGTCGTTCACCGCGAGCTTGGTGGCGAGGCTGTCCGAGCCCTCCACCACCACGTCGTAGCCGGCCAGGACCTCCCGCGCGTTCGCGGCCTCGAGCCGCACCGCGTGCGCGACGACCTTCACGTCGGGGTTCAGGTCCTCGAGCCGGGCCTGGGCGGAGGCGACCTTGAGGACGTCGAGGCTCTTGGTGCCGTGGAGGATCTGCCGCTGGAGATTGGAGAGCTCCACCCGGTCGGCGTCGATCACCCCGAGGACGCCGACCCCGGCCGCCGCCAGGTAGAGCGCGGCCGGCGAGCCGAGCCCTCCGGCGCCGACGACGGCGACCCTGGCGGCGGCGAGCCGCGCCTGGCCGGCCCCGCCCACCTCCCGCAGGATCATCTGCCTGCTGTAGCGGCGGAGCGCCGCCTCCGAGAACCCGAAGGGCTGGATCACGATCCCCGGCGCGCAGGGGCCGGCGCCCCGGTGGCCCTCACCGCCCTCCCGCGATCGCCGGGACGATGGAGACCTCGTCGCCGTCGCGCAGCTGCGTCTCCCGCCCCTGGAGGAACCGGATGTCCTCCTGGTTCACGTAGACGTTGATGAAGCGCCGGAAGTCGCCAGACTCGTCGCAGAGCCGGTCTCGGAACCCGGCGAACTGCCGCTCCAGGTCCTCGACGAGCTCTCCCACGTCCTTGCCCTTGGCGTACACCTCTCCGGCGCCGCCCGTGTGACGGCGGAGCGGGGTCGGAATGCGGACGAGCACTGGCATCCTCGGGTCCTCCTCAGCGCACGGGGATCGGAACGGCCGCGGCGCTCCGTCCGGGACGGGCGCCCGCCCTCGCGGGATCCGCGGGAGCCGACCGGAGCGAGGGACGGCGAGCGGGGCTCACGGACGCAGCGCGCTCCTGGGCGCGACGGACGAGTCGCCGGACGGGCGCCATCAGCCGGGTCCTCCTGGGGAATTGAGCCCCACTCGGCGGTCGAGTCCCGACGCGAACTCCTGAACATGTACCACGCGCCGGATGTCGCCGTCAACGAAGCGACGCGCGCCGAGCCGGCGCGGGCGCCGCGCAGGCACGCGCCCGGCGACGCGAGGAATGCGACGCCACGGGATAGTACGATGGGCGCCGTGGCCAGTCCCGTCACGGCGGCGCGTGGCGGTCAGCGTTCCCGCCCGGCCGGCGCATGGCGCGGGCGCCGCGCGCCGAGCCGGCGCGCCCGGCTCGGCGCCGTTCTCCGGGCGGCGCCGCTCCTCCTCCTCCTCGCGTACGGCGGCGCCTGCGCCGTCGCGACCTTCGGCCGCGGCGTCCCCGCACTCGACGATCATCCCGGCCAGCTCTTCCGGCTCTGGCACTTCCTCGAGCGCTCCCTGCCGGCGGGCGCCTGGACGGCGGACTGGAACCCGGACTGGTGGGGCGGGTACCCGGAGCTCCAGTTCTACCCGCCGGGGTTCGCGCTGCTCGGCGCGGCGGTGCGAGCGCTGCTCGCCTGGCGGCCGTCGGTCGAGGCCGTCTACCGGATCCTCGGCGCGATCGTGCTCCTCGCCCCCGGGGTGACCACCTACGTCCTCGTCGTCCGGCTGGTGGGCGATCGCTGGCTCGCCCTCCCGCCGGCGTTCCTGGCGCTGACGCTCTCGGCGGACCTCCGGAGCGGGGTCGAGGCCGGGCTCCGGTGGGGCACGCTGACGACCCGCCTCGGGGTGGCCTGGCTCCCGCTCCTGGCGCTGGCGCTCCGGGGATGGGTCGACCAGGCGCGCCGGCCGCGATGGGCGCCGCCCCTCGCCGCGGCGGCGATCCTCTCCCACCCGGCGATGGTGCCGCCGGTCGTCGCGCTCCTGGCCCTCGCGACCGCCCTCGGGATGCTGCTCCGTCCCGCGCGGGCGACCGCGCTCGAGGGCGCCCGGGTGGCCGGCCTCACCGGGCTGCTCGTCGCGTTCTGGGCGCTCCCCTTCGCCGTGCGTCGCGCATGGGTGGTACCGCTCGCCTGGGGCGACCTGGCCACCGGCCTCCCGGGCGACGTGGGCCGGCGGCCGCTCCTCCTCGCCGTGGGGGCCGCTGCCCTGCTGGCCTGGGTCGCGCTCGCGATCCGGCGCCGGCCGTTCGATGCGCTGATCGCGGCGCTGCCGCTCGCGCTCGGACTCGGCCTGCTGGCCGATGCCGCGCTCTTCCGGGGCGGCTGGACCGCGCTCGATCCGGCGCGGCTCCTCGATCCCCTCGTTCACGCGACTCTCTGGGCGGCCGCCCTCGGGCTCGGGGTCTCCGTGGACCGCCTCGTGCCCGCGCGCGCCGATCCGCGCGGGCGGGCGATCGCCGCGCTGGCGGTGATCGCGGTGGTGGCGGTCCTGCCCGAGCCGGGGGCGCGCCCCCCGACGCTCAGCGTGTGGCCGGCCCGAGCGGAGTGGCCGACCCTCGCCGAGGTCGCCGCCCGGCACGGCGTCGGCCGCCTCTGGGACGCGCTCCGCGGCGGAAGCGACCGGGTGCTGTTCGTGACCTCGGGACTCAGGCTCGACCGCGACCCCGCCTGGTACGCGCCGCACACGCACCTCCTCGCGCTGGCGCCGATCCGGAGCGGCCGGGAGATCGTGAGCGGCACGTTCACCCACCCCTCGCCGGTCGCGGCGCGCTTCTACACGGGGCGCGCCGCCGTCCCGCGCCGCCTCGAGACGCTCGCCGAGCGCCTGGACGGCCGGCGGCTCCTGGGCGAGCCGTGGGAGGAGCTGTCCCCGGGCGCGTTCGAGCGCTTCGCGCGACGGCTCCGGATCGGGACCGTGGTGGTCCCGGCCGCCGAGGCTGGCCGGGCCCGGTTCCTCGGTCCCGCCTACGCGCTCGCCGGCGAGGCGGCCGGCTTCGCCGTCTTCGACCGTCGCGACCGCCCGTGGCCGCGGATCGAGCGGATCACGTCTCGCCGCTACCGCGTGCTGGTCTCGCCGACCGGCGGGGTGTGGATCCCGACCGGGATCCCCGCCTACCCGCTCTGGCGGGTCAAGAGCGCGGCCGGCCGTCTCGAGACGCGCGCCGACGACTGGGGACTCCTCGAGTTCCGGGTCCCGCTCGACCTCTTCGAGGCCGAGCTGACCTACGCGGAGGGCTGGCTCGAGTGGACGAGCCTGCTCCTCTCCGTCGCCGGCCTGGGCGCCTGGCTCCGGTGGGCCTCCCGACGCGGTGTCCGGGCGCACCCCGGGGGGTGACGCTCCGCGATCACGGTCCGGCGGCGCGCACGATCAGCGACAACCCGGCGACCACGATGCCGGCTCCGATGGCGCGCGCCACCCGCTCGCCGGCCGGCGCGAGACGCTCGACGGTGATGGCCGCCGCCACGGCAGCCATCACGCGCAGGTCGGTGACCCCGCTGACCAAGAGGATCGCCGTCAGGCCGGCACAGCACCGAGCGCAGTGAAGGCCCAGGCGCAGCCCGTGTCGCCACGCGGTGCCGGCATCCCCCGGCAATGTCCAACCGCGCCCGGGCATCTCCCGGCAGCAGGCGAGGTGGTAGGCCTTCCACGCGGTGAACTGGAGCGCGCCGGCGAGCAGGACGACCAGACCGACCGCGATGGGGGCCGCGCGCGCCACCGGCGGGTGCTGCGTCGCCATCGCCGCCGCGGCGACCCCCACCGGATACGCCGCCACTCCGAACATCGTCCAGACGACGAAGTACCCCCCGGCCACGAGCGCGGTGGCCCGACCGGGGCGTGCCGCGCCGGCCCGGGCCACCGCCCGGCGGTAGCGCCGCAGCGTCGGGAGCAGGGACGGCAGCATCATTCCCACCATCATCGCGACCCACATGCCGAGAAACGACGCGGCGGCGGCGGACCACGTCTGTCCCGGCATCCGTGTCCAGGCCATCGACATCGCCCCGCCGCCGGTCATCGGCATCTCACCCATCGGCGACCCGGATGCGCGCCACCGGGTCGTCGACCCGGCTCAGCGCCGGTCGTACTCGTCGTGACGGCGCCACCAGTGACCCTTGTCGTTGCGCCCCCTGGGGGCGCGGTCGAGCCACTGGTACATGCCCCAGAGGCCGTCCAGGCCGCGCGCGTAGGTCGAATAGGTGTGGTACACGACGCCGTTCTCGAGCACGAACGCGCTCAAGCCCGGCCTCTCGCGTAGGTACGTGGGCGCGTCGGTCCCACACATCGCCGCGCCCGTCGCGGGGGCGTCGGGTGTCGAGCGCGAGATCTCGGCGCCGGGCGCGGTCCGCTTCCGTGCCGCCGCCTCGCGCCGGTAGTTGTATTCGATCCCTCCCTCGCGCTGCTGCTCCTCGGTGAACCCGACGCTGAAGTCCGGGTTGAAGTCGCTGGCGTGCGAGGACGCCCAGGGAAACGTCCACCCCATCCGCCGCTTGTACGCCTGCAGCTTCGCGAGCGGCGCCCGCGACACGGCCCAGAGCATCACGTCGTGGTTCGCCAGGTGGACGACGAAGCCATTGAACCCGTCCGCGATCGCCGAGCACGACGGACACCCCGCCGTGTAGTCGGGCCCGAACATGAAGTGGTAGACGAGGAGCTGCGAGCGCCCCCGGAAGAGATCCGCCAGCGAGGCGCTCCCCTCGTCCGTCTCGAATCGATACTCCTTGTCGATCCGCACCCACGGCAGCTCCTGCCGCCGCCGCGCCAGCTCGTCGCCGCGCCGCGTCAGCTCCTTCTCCGCCTCGAGCAGCTCGAGGCGCGCTGCCAGCCACTCCTCACGTGTCCCGATCTTGTGCGTCGTCATCGTCGTCTCCTCCCGGTGTCGCCCGTCGCGCCGCCCCTGCGCGATGCGACGCGCTGGTTGCTCGCCGTGCGATAGATTAGTGGCCGGGCGTCGCAGGGTGGGAGTGACAACTGTGGCGGGATTCCGGTGGACTCGCTGATCGCGGCCGCGGCGCGGGCGCTGGCGGCGGGTGACCCTCTCGCCGCCCTGAACCGGGTCGCGTTGCGCGACGACGCGCCGGCGCTCGCGCTTCGCGGCATCGCGATGGCGCAGCTCGGCGATCTCGTCCGGGCGAAGGTCCTCCTGCGGCGGGCGGCGCACGCCTTCGCGCCGAACGAGGCGGTGGCCCGCGCGCGGTGTGTCGCCGCCGAGGCCGAGATCGCGCTGGCCTCGCGCGACCTCGGCTGGACGGCGGGCGCGCTCGCGGCCGCGCGGCGGACGCTGGAAGCCCACGGCGACCGGGTGAACGCGGCGTACGCGCGGCACCTCGAGGTCCGGCGCCTCCTCCTGCTCGGGCGTCTCGACGAGGCCGAGCGCGCGCTCGCCGGGCTCGACCCCGCGGTCTTCCCGCCCGCCGCCCGGGCCGCCCACGAGCTGGTCGTGGCGGGGATCGCGATGCGCCGGCTCCGGGCGAGGGCCGCCCGGGCCGCCCTGGCGCGGGCGGCGCGCGCCGCGCGCCGCGCCCGCAGCCCGGCGCTGGCCGCCGAGGTGGAACGGGGGCGCGTCGCCCTGCGCACGCCGGCGGCCCGCCGCATCGCGGGGGCGGTGGAGCGGCTCCTCCAGCTCGAGGAGGTCGAGGCGCTGCTGGCGTCCACGGCCCTGGTCGTGGACGCGTGCCGTCACGTGGTCCGGGACGCCCGGACGATGGTGTCCCTCGCGACGCGTCCGGTCTTGTTCGCGCTGGCCCGCGCGCTGGGCGAAGCGTGGCCGGGCGACGCGCCGAGGAACGCGCTCGTCGCCCGCGCATTCGGAGCCAGGCACGCCGACGAATCGCATCGCGCGCGCTTGCGAGTGGAGGTCGGGCGCCTCCGCGCGGCGCTCCGAGCGCTCGCCGTCGTGCGCGCGACGGACCGCGGGTTCGCGCTGGCCCCGCGCCGGGCCCCCGAGGTCGCCGTGCTGGCCCCTCCCGTGGAGGGGGAGCACGCGGCGGTCCTCGCCCTGCTCGCCGACGGCGAATCGTGGGCGAGCTCGGCGCTGGCGCTTGCCCTCGGCACGAGCCAGCGCACCGTCCAGCGGGCGCTCGATTCGCTCGCCGCGGCCGGGAAGGTGCAGTCACTCGGCCGGGGGCGGGCCCGTCGCTGGCTAGCCGCGGCCCTGCCGAATTTCACGACGACGTTGTTGCTTGCCGTTCCGCTGCCCCCGGGCTAGGGTGGACGCATGTGCCGGTCGTCGGCCGAGGTCGTCCACGAGTACGGGCCGTTTCCGGGGATCGACCACGTGCACGGGGTGACCTTCGACGGCCGGCACGTCTGGTTTGCCTCGGGAGGCCGGCTGACCGCCCTCGACCCGGCGACCGGGAAGACGGTGCGCTCGATCGACGTCGCCGCGGATGCCGGGACGGCGTTCGACGGGCGGCACCTGTTCCAGCTCGCAGGGGACCGCATCCAGAAGATCGATCCGCGGACCGGG
>DASRDR010000299.1:0-8846 GCA_035652475.1 Candidatus Methylomirabilota bacterium
CGCGCCCCCATGGAGCGGGCCGTACAGCGCAGCGACCCCGGCCGCCACCGCGCAGTACGGGTCGACCCGCGACGAGGCGACGCTGCGCACGGCAGTGGTCGAGCAGTTCTGCTCGTGATCGGCGTGCAGCACGAACAGGGCGTCGAGGGCCCGCTCGAGCACGGGGTTCGGGCGGTACTTCACCTCGGTCGCCTTGAACAGCATGTTCAGGAGGTTCCCGGCGTAGGAAAGGTCGTTGTCCGGATACGCGTACGGCATGCCCAGACTGTGCCGGTAGGCGAACGCGGCCAGCGTCGGCATCTTCGCGATCAGTCGCACGACCTGGAGGTGACGCGCCGCGGCGGCGGCGTCGCTCTTGTCCGGGTAGAAGGTGGACAGGGCCGCCACGGCGGACACCAGCATGCCCATCGGATGGGCGTCGTGGTGGAAGCCATCCAGGAACTTCTTCAGGTTCTCGTGGATCCAGGTGTGGTGGGTGATCTCCCGGCGCCAGCTCTCCAGCCCGGGCGCGGTGGGCAGCTCGCCCTGGATCAGGAGGTACGCCGTCTCGAGATAGGTCGAGTGCTCGGCCAGCTGCTCGATCGGATACCCCCGGTAGCGCAGGATGCCGGCGTCGCCGTCGATGAAGGTGATCGCGCTGCGACACGACGCCGTGTTCATGAACGCCGGATCGTACGAGAGGAGGCCGAAGTCGTCGGGTCCGGTCCGGATGCGCCGGAGGTCGGTCGCCCGGATGGCGCCGCGCTCGACGGGAAGCTCGTACCGCTGCCCGGTCCGGTTGTCGACGACGGTCAGGGTCTCCGGTGGCATCGCTCGATCTCCTCGTGCCCGCGGGCCGGGCCGGCCGACGTCGTCACGTCCACGCGCGATCCGGCGCGGACGCCCTCCTCGGGCCGGACCACCGGAACGGGAAGGAGCAAGCGCGCTGCCAAGCACGCATGCGCGCGCCCTCTCGCGGCGCGCCGGCCGAACGCTCCCCGTCACGCGCGATTGGGCGCCGTCGCCGCGCGCCCTCCGCCCGCGCCAGCCTCGACCCGACCCCCGGCCGTGCGACAGCGCCGCCCCGGTGGGGCATCACCACCCCACGGCGGGACGGTCGCGCGCCCGGTGGCGCCCGGGCGCGCCCGCGGAACGGCCTCGAAACCGTCGGCTTCGCCCCCGGGCGGTGGCACCGCCGTTGCTCCATCCACGGGGGCCAGCGCCTCGAGAGTCGTGACAGTGGCTCCGAGGACACTCGAGAGCATGACGCGATCACCCGATCCGGCCGACTGCAACCAAGTTCCCCTGCAACCTCCTGCTCGCGGTGGAGCGGCGGCAGGCGAGGACGGCGCATCGTGCGTCCCCGGGCGGGGGGCTCGCGCGGTCGCGCCGGCGGGCGCCGGCGGCGTGGCTCCGGCGAGCCCCGTCCCCAGGGGCGAGCGGCCCCGGACGGCGGCGCCCGACGGCACCCGGGCGAGCCGCGCGCCGGAACGCGGGGACGGGAGGCCCGCAGACCCCCCGCCGGCCACGCCCGCCGGGGTTCCCGCCGTCCGCCTCGCAGTCGGCGGCCCCGCGCTCCTCCGCGATCCCCTGCACAACAAGAGCAGCGCGTTCAGCCGCGAGGAACGGCAGGCATTCGACCTCGAGGGCCTCCTCCCGTGGGCGGTCAACACGATGGAGCAGCAGGCGCGCCGCGCGTACGAGAGCATCGTGCGCAAGACCGACGCGCTCGAGCAGCACATCGGGCTGGCGGCCCTCCACGACCGCAACGAGTACCTCTTCTACCGCGTGCTGGCCGATCACCTGGAGGAGTTCCTGCCGATCGTGTACACGCCCACGGTCGGCCGGGCGTGCCAGGAGTTCAGCCACATCTTCCGCCAGCCGCGCGGGCTCTGGATCACGCCGGCCCACTGCGGGCGGATCGACCAGGTCCTGGGCAACGTGCGGCGCGACGACATCCGCCTGATCGTCGTGACCGACAACGAGCGGATCCTCGGCCTCGGCGACCAGGGCGCCGGCGGGATGGGGATCCCGGTCGGGAAGCTGGCCGTCTACTCGGCCGCCGGCATCGATCCGAGCCAGACCCTCCCGGTGAGCCTCGACGTCGGCACCGACAATCCGGCGCTGCTCGCCGACGATCTCTATCTCGGGTGGCCGCACCCGCGCCTCCGCGGCGAGCCGTACCGCGCATTGGTCGACGAGTTCGTGACCGCGGTGCGGCGACGCTTCCCGCGCGCGCTCCTGCAGTGGGAGGACTTCAAGAAACAGAACGCCTTCGAGCTGCTGGAGCGGTACCGGAAGGTCCTCCCCTCCTTCAACGACGACATCCAGGGAACCGGCGCGGCCGTCCTGGCCGGCCTGACCGCCGCGACGCGGATCACCGGAATCCCCCTCCTCGAGCAGCGCCTCGTGATCGTCGGCGCAGGCGCCGCCGGGATCGGCATCGCCCGCCAGGTCCGGGACGCCCTGGGCCGAGCCGGGCTCGCCGGCGACCGCTTGCGCCGCGCGATCGCCCTGGTGGACGTCGACGGCGTCCTGGTCGAGGGGCGCCAGCCGCTCGACCGGGCCCAGCGCCCGTTCGCGTGGCCCGCGCGACTCGCGGCAGACGCCGGGCTCCCGGCCCGGCACGGGCTCGAGGTGGCGGTCCGCGCGATCCGGCCGACCGCGCTGATCGGGGTCTGCGGCCAGCCGGGCGCCTTCACGGCGCCGGTGGTCCGAGCGATGGCGGCAGCCGTCCCGCGCCCGGTCATCTTCGCGCTCTCGAATCCGACGAGCCAGGCCGAGGCGACCCCGGCCGAGCTGCTCGCCTGGACGGACGGCCAGGCGCTCGTGGCCACCGGCAGCCCGTTTCCGCCGGTCACCGTCGGCGGCCGCACCATCCGCACCGGGCAGAGCAACAACGCGTTCGTCTTCCCGGGACTTGGCCTCGGCGCGCTCGTCGCGGAAGCCCGCGAGATCAGCGACGGGATGTGCCGGGCGGCCGCCGATGCCCTGGCGGCGCAGGTCTCGGCCGAGGACCTGGCGGCCGGCAGCGTCTTCCCCCCCATCGGCGAGCTGCGCCGGGTCACCCGCCGGATCGCGGAGGCCGTGGTCCGCGAGGCGCGGGACGCCGGCCTCGGGCGGGCCATCCCCGACGACGCCGTCGGCGGCGCCGTCGCCGCCGCGATCTGGGAGCCGTGTTACCCGCCGCTCGAGCGCGTGCCCCTCGCGGCCCCGGACGGCCGGTGATGGTGCGCCGGCGGGTCGCCCTGGACGGCAACGAGGCGGTCGCCCGCGTCGCCTACCAGCTGGCGGAGGTGATCGCGATCTACCCGATCACGCCGTCGTCGGCGATGGGCGAGTGGGCGGACCAGTGGGCCGCCCGCCGGCAGCCGAACCTCTGGGGCATGGTGCCGACGGTCATCGAGATGCAGAGCGAGGGCGGTGCCGCTGGCGCCCTCCACGGGGCCCTCCAGGGGGGGGCCCTGGTCACGTCGTTCACCGCGTCACAGGGCCTCCTCCTGATGCTGCCGAACATGTACCGGATCGCGGGCGAGCTGACGCCGACGGTCCTGCACGTCGCGGCGCGCTCGCTGGCCACCCAGGCGCTGTCGATCTTCTGCGACCACGCGGACGTCATGGCCGCCCGCGCGACCGGGTTCGCGCTGCTCGCCTCCGGGTCGGTCCAGGAAGCGATGGACCTTGCCGCCATCGCCCACGCGGCGACCCTGGAGGCCCGGGTGCCGTTCCTGCACTTCTTCGACGGTTTCCGGACGTCCCACGAGGTCGCGACCATCGAACCGCTCGAACCGGAGGACCTCCGGGCGCTGATCGACGACCAATGGGTGCGTGCGCACCGCGCCCGGGCCCTCTCGCCGGACCACCCGTTCATCCGCGGGACGGCGCAGAACCCGGACGTCGCGTTCCAGGCCCGCGAGGCCGGGAACCCCTTCTACCAGGCGTGTCCGGCGATCGTCGAGCGCGCGATGGCGCGGTTCGCGGGGCGCGTGGGCCGCGCGTATCGCCTCTTCGACTACGTGGGGGCGCCGGACGCGGAGCGGGTGCTCGTCCTCATGGGCTCGGGCGCCGGCACGGCGGTCGAGACGGTCGAGCACCTCGCCGCCCGCGGCGAGAAGGTCGGCGTGGTGCAGGTCCGCCTCTACCGGCCCTTCGCCGCCGAGCGGTTCGTCGCCGCGCTGCCGCCGACGGTCCGCGCCCTGGCCGTCCTCGACCGCACCAAGGAGCCGGGGAGCGCCGGGGAGCCGTTGTACCTGGACGTCGTGGCGGCGCTGAGCGAGGCGGCGGACCGCGAGGGCGTGCCGGGGCCGCCCGCGCCGCGCGTGGTGGGAGGGCGGTACGGGCTCTCGTCCAAGGAGTCACCCCCGCCATGGTCAAGGCGGCCCTGGACGAGCTGGGGCGGGAGCGGCCGAAGCGCCACTTCACGGTCGGCATCCACGACGACGTGACCGGCACCAGCCTGGCGGTCGACCCGGACTTCTCGACCGAGGATCCGGACACCGTCCGGGCGCTCTTCTACGGTCTCGGGGCGGACGGAACGGTCGGCGCGAACCGGAACTCCATCGCGATCATCGGCGAGGGGACCGGACGGCACGCCCAGGGGTACTTCGTCCACGATTCGAAGAAGTCGGGCTCGATCACCGTGTCCCACCTCCGCTTCGGGCCGCGCCCGATCCGCTCGGCATACCTCGTGAGCCGGGCGACGTTCGTGGCCTGTCACCAGTTCGCGTTCCTGGAGCGGCTCGACGTCCTGGGGGCGGCGGCGCCCGGTGCGACCATCCTGCTGAACAGCCCCTACGGGCCGGAGGCGGTGTGGGACCGCCTGCCCCGCCCGGTCCAGGCGGAGATCGTCGACAAGCGGCTCCGGGTGTACCTGATCGACGCCATCCGGGTGGCCCGGGACGCGGGACTCGGCGGACGGATCAACACGATCATGCAGACGTGCTTCTTCGCCATCACCGGCGTGCTCCCCCGGGACGAGGCCCTCGCCGCCATCAAGCAGGCGATCGCGGCGACGTACGGGAAGCGCGGCCGCGGGATCGTGGAGAAGAACATCGCCGCCGTCGACGCCGCGCTGGGCCACCTCCAGGAGCTGCGGCTGCCCCGCGCGGTCACCGGCCCGCGCGAGCGACGCGCGCCGGTGCCGGCGGATGCGCCGGCGTTCGTCCGCCAGGTCACCGCGGCGATGCTGGCCGGCGAGGGTGACCGGCTGCCGGTCAGCGCGCTCCCGCCGGACGGGACCTATCCGAGCGGGACGGCCCGGTGGGAGAAACGCAACATCGCCCTCGAGATTCCCGTCTGGGACCCGCTCCTCTGCATCCAGTGCGGCAAGTGCGTGCTGGCGTGTCCGCACGCGGCGCTCCGGGCCGCGGTGTGCTCGCCGGAGCAGCTGGCCGCCGCCCCGGCGGGCGTCCCCTCCGCGCCGGCGCGGTGGCGCGAGTTCGCCGACTGGCGCTACGTCCTGCAGGTCGCGCCCGACGACTGCACGGGCTGCGGGCTCTGCGTGGAGGTGTGCCCGGCCAAGCACAAGAGCGAGGTGCGCCGGAAGGCGATCACCCTGACCGCCCAGGCGCCCCTCCGCGCCCGGGAGGCCGAGCGCTGGGCCTTCTTCCTCGGGCTCCCGGAGGCGCCGCGCGCCGCCCTGAACCCGGGCCACGTGAAGGACGTCCAGCTCCTCGTGCCCCTTTTCGAGTTCCCCGGCGCCTGCGCCGGATGCGGGGAGACCCCGTACCTGAAGCTCCTGAGCCAGCTCTTCGGCGATCGGGCGGTGATCGCCAACGCGACCGGCTGCTCGTCGATCTACGGCGGGAACCTCCCGACCACGCCGTGGACCACGGACCGGGCCGGCCGCGGCCCGGCCTGGTCGAACTCGCTGTTCGAGGACAACGCGGAGTTCGGGCTCGGCATCCGGGTCGCGCTGGACGCCCAGCGGGAGCAGGCGCTGGCGCTGCTCGACCGGCTGGCGGAAGAGATCGGCCCCGAGCTCGCGGCCGCCCTCCGCGACGCCGGCCAGTCGACGGAGGAGGGCATCGCGGCCCAGCGGCAGCGGATCGCGGCCCTCCGCTCGCGCCTGGCCGGGGTCGACACGCCCGAGGCCCGCGACCTCTGCACCCTGGCCGACGGCCTCGCCGCCCGGAGCGTCTGGATCGTGGGCGGCGATGGCTGGGCGTACGATATCGGGTTCGGCGGCCTGGACCACGTCCTGGCATCCGGCCGGAACGTCAACGTGCTGGTCCTCGACACCGAGGTCTACTCCAACACCGGCGGGCAGATGTCGAAGGCGACGCCGCGCGGGGCGGTGGCCAAGTTCGCCGCCGGCGGGAAGGCGGCCGCGAAGAAGGACCTCGCGCTCATGGCCATGAGCTACGGCACGGTCTACGTCGCGCGGGTGGCGCTGGGCGGCAGCGACGCCCAGACGCTCCGCGCGTTCCGGGAGGCGGAGGCGTTCCCGGGACCGTCGCTGATCCTCGCCTACGCGCCCTGCATCGCCCACGGGTACGACCTCCGGTTCGGGATGGCCCAGCAGAAGGCGGCGGTCCTGGCCGGCCACTGGCCGCTGTTCCGGTTCGACCCGGCGCGGGCCGGCACTGGCGCGAACCCGCTCCAGCTGGACTGCGACGCCCCCACGCTGCCCCTGGCAACCTACGCGCAGAACGAGACGCGCTTCACCATGCTCGCCCACAGCGATCCCGCGGCGGCCCGGGCACTGCTGGCCCGGGCGCAGGCCGAGGCGACCGCCCGCTGGCGGCTCTACGAGCGGCTGGCGGCGATACCGGTCGGCCCGCCTCCGGCCGCGGCGGACGCCTCCGGCCAGGAGGAGCCCGCATGCCCGATCTCGCGACGAGCCACCTCGGGCTGATCCCGCCGGGCCCGCTGCTGCCGTCGGCGTCGCCCCTCTCCGAGGATCTCGGGGAGATCCGCCGGCTGGAGGACACGGGGACCGGCGCCGTGGTGCTGCCTTCATCTTCGAGGAGCAGGGCAGCATGAGCCATCGCGCGCGGTCGCCGAGCCCGCGGCGCTCGAGCGGGCGAGCTACTGCACCCTCCGTCACCTGAGCCGCGCCGGGCGCGGTCGGGCCCGGCGGCCGCCGACGGCGCGCCAGCGTCACCCGCGGCGCCCTCCGACCACCCGCGCCGGCGAGCCGCTCACAGCCCGGCCGCGAACGCCTCCAGCATCCCCGCGTCGGCGGCCAGGTCGAGGAAGGTGTAGCGGTTCCGGATCAGGCGCGCGTGGATGACCGCGTCCCGGTAATAGGGGCGCGGCCACCCGAGCGCTTCGGGCTCGGTCGGCGCACCGGCCCGGCGAAGCACGTCCGCCAACCGGGCGGCCGGGCGGCCGACGGCCGCGAGCCGCCGGCGCCAGCCCTCCCAGGCCGAGGCCAGGCGGGCATTGACCCGCTCGGCGGACCCCGGGTCGACCCGTTTCGGAGCGAATTCGACCCAGCAGCTCCGTCCGAGCTCGGCTCCGAAGTGCCGGACGAGGGCGGCGTCGTCGACCCCGACCGGACCGAGCCGGGGCGCGGGCCCGGCGAGCACGCGCTCCTGCAGCCGCGCCATGGTGAGCGTGGTCACGCCGATCTGCTCGCCGTGATACGACGCGGGCGCTCCGGGCGGGGGGCGCATGTCCGCGTAGTGGCTGATGAGATGCTCCCCCTGGCTCGCCGGGTAGCTCCCGCCGCAGATCGTCATCCCGAACCCGGAGAGGACCAGGACGCGCGCGAGCCGCGCGATCGCCTCCGGGTCCCGCGCGATGAGCGCCTCGGGCGCGTCGAGCAGGGCGTCCTCCTCCTCGGCGAGCAGCGCGAACGGCGCCTCCCGGTAGGGCTGGTCGTGGAGCAGATGCGCCAGCAGCCAGTCGGCCTGAGCAGTCGGCCGGCACAGGGAGTCGCCGAGGCCGGCGCGGATCAGGCGCGCCGGCGCCCGCGCCAGCACGTCGACGTCCAGGAAGACGCCGCGGGCGGCGACCGCGGGCAGCGACCGCTTGAGACCGTCCACCGTGATCGCCGCGCTCACCGACGTGTAGCCGTTCATCGACGGCGCGGTGCCGAAGACCGCGTACGGCTTCCGGTCGAGCGCCGCCGCGTACTTGCAGAGGTCGTTGAGCGTCCCCGAACCGACCGCGATCAGGCCGTCGGCACGGCGGGTGGCTCCCCGCACGTCCTCCACCGCCGCCGCGTCCCCGTGCACGCCGGCCGGCAGCACCGCGAGGATCACCTCGGCGATGCTCGCCACGGCGCGCGCGATCGCCGCGCCGAGGACCTCGTGGGTGATCGCGTCGCTGACCACGGCGAGCCGGCGGCCCAGCCCGAGCGCGCCCACCAGGCTCCCCGCGTCGCGGGCCAGCCCGGGCGCGATCACCACCGACCGGGTGGGCACCGCGAGCATCCCCGGGCCGTCCGGGTCCGGGCAGCGGCCCGCCAGCAGCGCGCGGAGGGTGTCGACGCTCACCGGGGAGGGACCGAGGCGGGCCCGGGCTACCGGCTCGCCGCCAGGATGTCCCGCAGCTGCGAGGCGAGCAGGCCCTTGCGCGGCGAGAACGACCCGTCGAAGGCCGCCGAGCCGACCGTGAAGGCGTCGGCCCCGGCGGCACGGAGCTCCCGGACCCGCGCCGGGGTGTTCACGCTCCCGGCGACGACCAGGTGCCCGGGCGTGGCCGCCCGGGCCGCCCGCACCAGGTCGAGCGGCGCCGCCTCGGTCGCGCGATAGGCGAGGAGGTCGACGCCCGCGCACCCGAGCCGGGCGAACTGCCGGCAGTCGCGGGCGATGTCCTCCGGGCGACCGCCCAGGCGCGTGGGGTGCCCCTCCGGCCGGCCGGGAAACGGGTAGTAGGCGACGCCCCGCCCGGCGGCGATCTCCAGGATGGGCTCGACG
>DASRDR010000300.1:0-3630 GCA_035652475.1 Candidatus Methylomirabilota bacterium
CCGGCGCCCGGCCCGGGCCCCGCGCGGCTAGGCGCGGTCGAGCCACACGCCCTCGAACCCGTACAGCATGGTCGTGGGGTGCTGCTTCCAGTTCCGGACCGACGCCTGGGTGAAGTCGATGTGGTCCGCCGAGAACAGCCAGAGGTGCGGCACGTTCTCCAGGATCAGGATCTGCACCCGGTCGTAGATCTCCTTGCGCCGTTTCTGGTCCATGGTCCGCCGGCCCTCCTCGAGGAGGGCGTCGATCTCCGGCACGCTCCAGCTGTTCCAGTTCTGCCCCTTCGTCGAGTGGAGCGCGCGGAAGAAGGCCACGTCCGGGTCGCCGTATCCCGGCGTCGTGTTCATCGTCAGGTCGAAGTCCTTGGCGAGCCACCGCTTGATCCACACGGCGTACTCGACGTTCTCGATCTCCGCCGTGATCCCGATGCGCTTGAGGTTCGCGGCGATGACCGGCGCCCCGTTCACCATGGTGGGGAACGTGGGGATGACCGCCAGCTTGACCGTGAACCCGCCGGCGTGCCCGGCCTCGGCGAGGAGCTTCTTGGCCCGCTCGACGTCCGGCCTGTAGTAGCGCATCCACTGCTCCTCGGGGAGCTGCCACTGCTTCATCGGGGCGGTGCAGGGCGCGGTGAGCCGCCCGAACCCCGCCGCCGCGACCCGGAGGACCGCCGCGCGGTCGACCGCCCAGCTGATGGCCTGGCGCACCCGGACGTCCTTGAGGGGCCCGCGGCTCGCGTTGATGTTGAGGAAGTCGTAGCCGAGGCGGGAGCTCCGGTACCCTGTCAGGCCCTTCTCGTCCTTGAGGAGCGTCCAGTTCTTGTTGTCCTCGATGAAGGCGTGGTGGATCTGGCCGGTCCGGAGGGCGGCCACCGTGTTCGCCTCGTCGGGGATCGTGCGGACGATGACCTCGTCGACGTGGGGCAGGCCCTTCTTGAAGTAGGCGGGGTTCCTCCGGAACACCATCTGCTGCTCGACCTTCCAGTCGACCAGCATGAACGGCCCGGTCCCCATCGTCGTCTTGTTGAGGTCGCCGCCGCCCTTCTTCACCCCGGCCTCGCTGATGATGAACGCGTAGAAGCCGGCCAGGGCCGGGACCAGGGCGGCGAAGGGCTCCCGGGTCACGAAGCGCACCTCGTACTTGCCCGCCGGCTCGACCCGGTCGAGCGCGATGAAGTCGGCCTTGCCGGCCGCCGACTTCTCCAGCAGGCGGTCGAAGGTGAACTTCACGTCGGCTGACGTGAACTCCTGCCCGTCGTGGAACCGCACCCCCTGCCGCAGCTTGAACGTCCAGGTGAGCCCGTTGGGGCTCACGCTCCACGACTCGGCCAGCTCGGGCTGCGGCGTCATCTCCTCGTCGAAGCGGACCAGCTGGTTGTAGGTGAGCGGCGAGCGGCGGCTCCGGGAGAACGCCGGGACGAGCTGCGGGTCCAGCCCGGTCGCCTCGTTGTTCTGGGCGGAGACGATGGTGCCGCCCGGCCGGGGGGCCTGGGCTCGCCCCCGGCCGGGGAGCGCGAGCGCGCCCAGGCCGGCGCCGGCGGCGCGCAGGAGGGCGCGGCGCGTGAGGGCGCGGGCCCGGTCGGCGGGGACGGGACGGGGATCGCGGGGGTCGTCGGTGGCCATGGCATCCTCCTCGCCGGAGCGGCCGGTTATCGGGCTCGGGGGTCGAGCACGTCGCGGAGGCCGTCGCCGATCAGGTTGAACGCGAGGACCGCGAGCATGATGGCGAGGCCGGGGAAGACCGAGATCCAGGGCGCGGTCTCCAGGTAGGTGCGGCCCTCGTTGAGCATGTTGCCCCACGACGGCGTGGGGGGCTGGGCCGAGAGCCCGAGATAGCTCAGCGAGGCCTCGATGAGGATCGCCTGCGAGAACGCGACCGTGCCCTGGACGACGAACGGGGAGAGGACGTTCGGCAGCACGTGCCGGAGCGCGACCGAGACGCGGCCGGCGCCGAGCGCCCGGACGGCCTCGACGTAGTCCTTCTCCCGCTCGGCCAGCACCGGGCCGCGGATCACGCGGGCGAAGATCGGCGTGTAGACGATGGCGATCGCCAGCACGGCGCTGTTCACCCCCGGCCCGCGCATCGCCGCGATGCCGACCGAGAGCAGGAGGCCGGGGACGCTGAAGAACACGTCCATGACCCGGCTCACCAGGTTGTCCCAGCGGCCGCCCAGGTACCCGGCGGTCAGCCCGAGCGCGCCGCCGACCAGCATCGCCGCGCTGATCGACAGCGTGGCGACGTAGAGGGAGATGCGGGAGCCGTGGACGACCCGGCTCAGCACGTCGCGTCCGAACCGGTCCGTGCCCATCCAGGCGCGGGGACCGGGCGGGCTCTCGATCAGCTCGAAGTTCTGCTCGTCGGGCGCGGCCGGCGCCACCAGGGGGGCCAGGAGCGCCAGGGCGACGATCAGGCCCCCCACCGCGGCACCGACCTGGACGACCGGGCTGCGGAACGCACGGCGGAGCCGGCGGCCGACGCGGGCCGCCTCGCGTGGCGCGGTCGGAGCGGGGACTCCGTCGCGTGTGCCCTCCAACGCGGGCGATGCTAGGCGGGCCGCGGCGGAGGTGTCAAGGGCAGGGCCGTCGCGTACCATGGCGGGGTGCCCGCGCCCGGCCCGCCCGTGCCCGGTGACCATCCGGGGGCGCGCCGCCCGCCCCGCCGCCCCGCCCGCCCGCGAGCCCCGGTGCTGACGTGGGCCGACGCCGGGGCGCTCCTGGCGGTCCTCGTCTGGGGCATGAGCTTCCCGGTCGTGAAGGCGGTGATGACCGTCATGGACCCGGTCACGCTCATGCTGGTGCGGGGCGTCATCGCCTCGATCGTGCTGTCGGCGCTCGCCCGCCGGGCGGGCGCGTGGCGGCTCCCCGACCGGGCGGACGGGCCCGCCCTCCTGGCGGCCGGGCTGGTGGGGTTCACGGTGAACCAGATGCTGTACTCGTGGGGACTCCACCTCACGAGCGCGTCCCACTCCGGCCTGATCTTCACGCTCACCCCGCTGTTCGTCTTCGGGCTGAGCCACGTGCTCGGCCACGCGCGCATGGACCGGCTGGACCTTCTGGGCCTGGCGCTCGGCGTCGCCGGCGCGATCCTCATCGTGGGCTGGCCGGCCGGCGGCGGCGTGGCGGGCGGGTCGTCGCTCCTGGGCGACCTGCTCACGGTGGGCGCCGCGCTCACCTGGGGCGTGTGGACGATCCTCGCGGTGCCGGTGCTCCGCCGGCACGGCACGCTCGTCGGCACCGCCTGGATCACCGTGACCGGCACCCTGGGGCTGCTCCCGTTCGGGCTGCCGGGTCTGATCCTCCAGGACTGGGCGGCGCTGCCGGTCTGGGCGGTGGTCGGGATCCTGTACGCGGGCACCGCCGCCAGCGCGGGGGGCAGTCTCCTCTGGTACGCCGCCGTGCGGCGGCTCGGTCCCGCCCGGACCGCCATCTATGCCAACATGGAGTCGCTCTTCGCGGTCCTGGCCGCGGTGCTCTTCCTGGGGGAGCGCGTCGCGGCGGCGTCGCTGGTCGGGGGGGTCGCGGTGGTCGTCGGCGTGCTGCTGACGCGGCGGCGGCCGTAGCCGCGGCCGGGGAGGGGCGATGGCGTCCGTCATGACGGTGACCGGGCCGGTCGACGCCGGCGCGCTCGGCCTC
>DASRDR010000301.1:0-8950 GCA_035652475.1 Candidatus Methylomirabilota bacterium
AGCCGAAGCGGGCCCCGCCCTCGATCGACATGTTGCAGACGGTCAGCCGCTCCTCCATCGTCATCCGCTCGACGACCGAGCCCGCGTACTCGTAGGCATACCCCACCCCGCCCTTGACGCCCAGCTCGTGGATGATCCAGAGCACCACGTCCTTCGCGTAGACGCCCGGCGCCAGCGTGCCGTCCACCCGCACCTGGCGGATCCTCGGCTTGGCCATGGCGAGGCACTGGGTCGCCAGCACGTCGCGGACCTGGCTGGTGCCGATCCCGAACGCGAGCGCGCCGAGGGCGCCGTGGGTGGAGGTGTGGCTGTCGCCGCAGGCGATGGTCATCCCGGGCTGGCTCAGCCCCAGCTCGGGCCCGATCACGTGGACGATCCCCTGCCGCCCGGAGTCGAGGTCGAACACCGGGATCCGGAACGCCTGGGCGTTCCGGACCATGTGGACCGTCATCTCCTCGGCCACGGCGTCGGCGAAGGGCCGCGCCTGTCGCTCGGGGACGGTCGGGATGATGTGGTCGATCGTCCCGAAGGTACGCTCCGGCATCCGGACGCCCAGGCCCGCCTCGCGGAGCATCTGGAACGCCTGCGGCGTCGTGACCTCGTGGACCAGATGGAGCCCGATCAGGAGCTGCGTCTGCCCGGAGGGGAGCGTCCGCACCGTGTGCGCGCGCCAGACCTTGTCGAGGAGCGTCTCCGCCATGGCGCCCCGGATTGTGCCAGACGCCCGGCGAGCGGACAAGGGGACGGGCCGCGTCACCGGGGCCGCGCCGCCTCATCCGCGTGCGGGCGGCTCCAGAGCGCGTCATCCCACACGCGGAGGCTCCGGAACACGGGCGGCTGCGGGAGGGCCTCCAGGCGGAACGTGCACGGCCCCGGCCCGACCGCCACGACGGCGAGGCGCCCCAGCAGCCCGGGCGCGCGGGGCACCCCGTCCAGGATGAGCGCCGGCATGCGGTCGAGTCCCCGCGGCACCGTCAACCGGATGAGGCGCGCGGGGCCGTCGCTGCGCCCGGTCACCCGGTCGGAGTGGAACGTCACCGCCAGCGGGCCACTCGTGCCCTCCACCCGCAAGCCCCCGAAGCCGATCCGGTCGCCCTCCAGCAGCACCGCGCTCACGGTCCCCGCGATCGAGTCGACGACCAGGCCACCGCGCGTGCCGCGGAAGAGCAGGCCGCCCTCGGCGACGTCGAGGGGCTCGGCGGCGCGGAACTCGTACGCGATCCCGTCCGGGCGCCGCTGGCGCCACATCCCGGGCCCCATCGGCGTGATCGGGCCGGCACCGGGATCCAGGGCGAAGGCGATGGTCGGCGGGGGGGGCGGCACCTCGACCGCGTCGTCCACCGGCCCGGCGGCGCGCGCCATCAGACGCCGCGCCGGCGCGTCGACCCGGAGGGTCGAGCCGCCCCACACCACGACCCCCGCCCCCTCGGCGACGAGGAGCTCCGTCCCGGCCTCGTCGACCCTGACCGCCCCCGCGGTCCCCTCGAACTCGACGCCGTCGGCGCGGAACCGTTTCCCGCCCCGGCTCATGAAGACGTAGTCCGTGCCACGGGCCGTGGTCACGCGCACGGCCCCCTCGCCCAGCCGCTCGATCCGGGGCGGGACGGTGTCCGCCTGGCGAGGATAGAGAACCGCGGTCATCGACGCGCCGGGCGCGATCGGCCCGGCCCGTGTCACCGTGATCGCGTCGTCCACGCGGGCGGTGTTGCCGTCCCACGCCACGGTCGGTGAGCCGGCGTCCCGCCAGGCCCGGGCAACGTGGCCCCCGAGCTCTCCGTGCCCGACCGCATCGCGGGAGACGAGCCGCAGGTCCGTGGCGCCGAGAAGATGCACGTCCAGCCGCGGCCCCCAGGGGCTCGTGTAGACGAAGCCGCCGGCGAACGGCGCCACCTGCTCCGCGGTTCCGGGCGTGCGGAGGTACCACCACCACGGCCGGAGCCTGGGGGCGCCCGGGACCGCCGCCCCGCCCGCGTCGGGGTCGTGGACCGAGTCGTGGATCACGACGTACGACGGCGCGTCCGGCCGCCGGCTCTTGACCAGCATGAGCTGGCGCGTCCAGCGATGAGTCCCCGTCGGTCCGCCCCCGGCGGCGAGCGTCCAGTCGCCCGCGCCGCGGACGTAGTCGACGCTCTCGCTCCAGAAGTGGCCATGCACCCCGCTGAGGGCGCCCCCGCCAGGCCAGCCGCCGTCGTCGCCCGGATCGCCGAACCGGGGACGGCTGTGCCAGCCGAACTCGCGGTCGAGGCGGATGAACCCCGGCTGCTGGTGGAGCGGATACGCGAGCACGCTCCCCGCCACCAGCGGCGCGCCCTCGGCGTAGAGGACGAAGTCTCCCTGGTTCGCGTCGGAGTGACTGATCAGGTACCCCTGCCGGTACGCGAGATAGGTCTCGCCGGGCGTCCCCGCGTGAGCGCGCAGCACGGCGCCGAACCCGGGCAGCCAGGCGCTCCCGAGCGCCCCGCGGATCGCGCCGGGCCGGGCGCGCGCCGCGAGGTCGCCCAGGCTCCGCGTGAGCGCGCTGAAGCCGTCGTCGTGCTGTCCCCCCATCGGCCGGCCCTGCTGGGTCCAGGCCCACGCCAGGACGGACGCCAGCTCGGGATCGCGGTCGGCGACCAGCGCCGCCGCCGGGAGCCAGTGATTGAACACGACGGTGCCCTCGTGGCCGAAGCCGGGCAGCACCCGCACCCCGAACCGCGGGTCGCGGGGCGTGAGCAGCCGGAGCGTGGCCGCAGCGAGGTCGGTCGCGAGCGCCCGGGCCGCCGGATCGAGCCTCCCCGAATCCCGGACGACCAGCGCACCGTGGATCAGCGTCGGCGCCCCGGCCGCGAAGTAGGTCGTCGACTCGCTCCAGGCCCCGCCCGGGGCCACATTCCGCGCGAGGAGGTACCGGAGATACTCCGCGGAGACGGCCATCCAGCGCTCGTGCATCGGGTGGTCGGGAATCAGCCTGGCGGCGAACGGCAGGGCGAAGAACCGGTTGATCGGCATGTTGGGGTTGCCCTGGTGGGCCATGGATGCCCGGGTGTTGAAGTCGGGCTCGGCGAGGAGATGGCAGAGCGCGGCGATCGCGCTCCGGAGCCGGCCCCGCTCCACGGCGGGCAGGCGCGGGTCGGCGAGCCGCGCCGCAACCGCCGGGATCCAGTCGCTGGCCTCGGCCTGCCGGTAGTGCGTCGCCCACGGACGGCCCGGCTCGCCGGGGTCCGCCCACACCCGGTGGAGTTGCCACCAGGGACCGGGCTCCCGGAGCTCGGCGTCGGAGGGCGGCCGCTCGCGGGCCGCGCGCGTGTCGTCGGACCACTCGAGGATCCAGTCCTTGTAGTCGTCCAGGCCGATGAAGCCCTCCGACTCGCGCAGCGCGGTCAGCTGGTCGTGATACTCGAACGAGCCGGCGACGAGCCCCCACAGCCGCCGCACCCCGGTCAGGCCGACCTCGGGGTCGAACTCCCCCGTGTGGAGCAGGTTCTGGGGATGCGGCTCGGCGCGCAGGGACGACCGCAGCGCGACCGCTCCTCCCGGCAGGGCAACGATCCGGGGCCGTGGGCGGTCGACCGCGTGGGCGGCGCGCCAGGTGCCTGCATGGAGGGGAACGACGGCGACCATGGGGGCGTCCCGGCGTGCGGCCAGCGCGCCCGTCTCCACGAGCCCGACGTAGTCGGCCCACGGACCCCACGGCTCCTGGGACGTGAGCTCGGCCACGACCTGCGCTCCCGCCGGGGCCGGAATCGTAACGCTGGCCCCGCGCGGGGTCAGCCCGTGGCGGGCCAGCGCCGCCTCGAGCGCGGGTGCCCGGTCCCGCCGGTTCGGGGCCAGCAGGAACGCCGCATCGGGCCGCCAGCGGTCCCGCGCGCCGCCGCCGAGGGACAGGACCAGGTCGATTGGCCCGGCGGGCAGGCTCGTCGCGCCGAGGTCCACCTGCTCGTCCAGCCGGATCACCGGGTCGTGGGCCAGGAGCCGCGCCGTCAGGCGGTACGCGCCGCCGCCCTCGAACCGGAACTCAATCCGGGCCTCCACGAACAGCGGCCCCTGCTCGACGACGCGGCTCGAGTAGCCGGTCACGCGGGGCGCGGCCCCATCCGGGCCGGCGGCGAAGTAGCTGTCGCCCACCCACCGGCCGTCCGCCAGGCGGATCCCGGCGACCGGCCCGAAGGCGAGTCCCGCCCCTTCCATGCGCCCCGCGCGGCGCCGCGCCTGCCCCGGGTCCGACACGGGCCGGAGCGCCGGGGCGAAGATCCGAGTGCCCGGGGCCCGCAGCCGCAACGCCGTGACGTCGTTGCCGAGGACGAGGTACCCCGACCGACGCCGGGCGCTCGGCGCGCTTTCGGCCCCCGCCGGGCGGCCGCTGACGAGCCGGTATCGGTAATGGCCGCCGCGCGGGAGGGCGGCCCGGAAGCTCACGCGCGCCGACGCGAGCGAGCCATCAGGGTGGCGGCGGACGCGCCAGAGCTGGACCGGCTGCGGCCGGTCCGCCGCGTCCAGCAGGCGGACCCGTCCAGGCCAGGCGCGCCCCGCCGGCAGTGAGAGGGAGTACGTCACGAGCGTCGCCGGCCAGTCTCGCCCGATGCGCTCCCACGCCTCGAACACGGCGAGGCTTTCCGGTGGGACCCCGGCGGCCGGTCGCGCCAGCCCCAGCGACGCGACGACGGCGAGGGCCAGCACGCCCCCTAGGCCGCGCACCGCGGCAGCCCGGTCCGGCGCGCCCCCGCCTGCCGGGGCACCCGGCGCACGCCGGGCCGCGAGGATGTGGCCGGCTTGCGGGCGAGGGCAGGGCGCCGCCGCGGGTCGCATCGGCACCATCCTACGGCGAGCGGCCGGCGTGCGCGTCCGGATCCACGGGCGGCGCGCGGCAGACCGCGCGGCACCGGCGGCAGCCGGTGCGGTAAGATGAGGGCGCGCCGCATTCCCGGCGCGCTCCAGAACCGCCGCCCGCGGAGGGTCCCCATGACACTGCAGAGAGTCGCGCTCGGGCTGGTCGCGCTCGTCGCCGCGGTGGCCGTCGCCGCGGAGCCGATCAAGATGATGGTGCCGGCGAACCCCGGCGGAGGCTGGGACACGACGGGGCGCGCCGTCCTCGCCGCGCTGGAGGCCGAGGGCCTCCACAGGGCCGGCGCCCAGGTCACGAACCGGGGCGGGGCCGGCGGCACGATCGGCCTCGCCGAGTTCGTGAACACCATGAAGGGGAACGACAACGCGGTCATGGTGACCGGCGCGGTCATGGTCGGCGGGATCCTCACCAACAAGTCGCCGGTGACCCTCGACCAGGTGACCCCGCTGGCCCGGCTCACGACCGAGTACAACGGCCTGGCGGTCGCGCCCGGCTCGCCGTTCAAGACCGTGAAGGACTTCACCGACGCGCTGAAGACGGACCCCGGCAGGGTCGCGGCGGGCGGCGGGTCGGCCGGCGGCGTCGACCACATCACGCTGGCGCTCATCGGCAAGGCGGTCGGCGTCCCGGCGAGCCGGCTGAACTACGTCCCGTACCAGGGCGGTGGCGAGATGATCGCCGCGGTCGCCGGCGGCAAGCTGGCCGCCGCGATCTCGGGCGTGTCGGAGTTCAAGCAGTACGTGGACAGCGGCCGCCTCCGCCTCCTGGCGGTCTCCGCCGACGCGCGGCTCCCCGGCGTGAACGCGCCCACCCTCAAGGAATCCGGCGTCCCCGTCGTGATCGGGAACTGGCGCGGACTGGTGGGCGCGCCCGGAATGTCCTCGGCCGGGCGGGCCAACTGGATCGCCATGCTCGACAAGCTCCACGCGACCAAGAGCTGGCAGGACGCCCTCAAGACCCACGGGTGGGACGACGCCTACCTCTCCGGGGACGCCTTCGGCGCATTCCTGAAGGAGGAGACGGAGCGGATCGGCGGCGTCCTGCGCGAGGTGGGGCTGGTCAAGTAGCCCCGACGCCCCGTGGCCGCCCCGGAGACCGGGCCGGAGGTGCCCCGGACCGCGGCGCCCGGCCGGGCTCGCCGCCGGAGGCCGCGGTGACCGATCCCGCGGACCCGGATCGCCGCTCTCCCGGGCCCGATGCCGGCCCGCCGCCCCCCGCGCAGCCGTGGGGCCTCGGGATCGGCGTCGTCGCGCTCGGCGTGGTCTGGCTCCATGGCGCACGGGCGCTCCCGCAAGCCGCCGCGTACGCCGTGCTCGGCCCCGGGTTCTTCCCCGCCGCCATCGGGGTCGGCCTGGTCGTCCTGGGCCTCCTGCTGCTCCTGGCCGTCGCCCGCGGCGAGTCGTTCGCGCCGCAGGAGGCCGAGGACGCCGACCCGGCCCGGCCCCCTTCCCGCGCCGCGATCTGGATGACCGCCGGCGCGGGGCTCGTTCCCGCCATCCTGGCGCGCCGCCTCGGGTTCCCCGTCGCGGCGGCGCTCACGTTCGCGCTGACGGCCCGCGCGCTCGGCTCGCGCCGGCTCGGGCGCGACCTCGGGCTCGGCCTCGCCCTCGGCATCGCCTGCTGGCTCCTCTTCGCGCGCCTGCTCGGACTCACGCTGCCCGGGTTCCCCCCGCTCGGCGCGGGCTGAACCAGATGGACACGCTCGGCCAGCTGCTGCACGGGTTCACGGTCGCCCTGACCCCGTTCAACCTCCTGTGGGCGTTCGTCGGCTCGGTCCTGGGCACCGCGATCGGCGTCCTCCCCGGGATCGGGCCGGCGCTCACGATCGCGCTCCTGCTCCCGGTCACGACGAAGATGAACCCGACCGGCGCCTTCATCATGTTCGCCGGCATCCTCTACGGCGCGATGTACGGCGGGTCGACCACCTCCATCCTCCTCAACACCCCCGGCGAGAGCGGCGCGATGATGACCGCGCTGGAGGGGAACCGGATGGCGCGCAGCGGGCGCGGGGCGGCCGCGCTCGCGACGGCGGCGATCGGCTCGTTCGTGGCCGGGACCCTCGCCACCGCCGCGCTCACGTTCGCCGCCCCGGCCATCGCCGAGCTGGCGTTCGTGTTCGGCCCCGCCGACTACTTCGCCCTCATGGTCCTGGCCTTCACGTCGGTCTCGTGCGTGCTGGGCGCCTCGCGGGTGCGCGGGTTCACCTCGCTGTTCGCCGGGCTGGCGCTCGGGGTGATGGGCATCGACGCGCAGACCGGCCAGGCGCGGCTGACGTTCGGCTCGCCCGAGCTCCTGGACGGGATCGACCTGGTCGTGGTCCTGGTCGGGCTGTTCGCCATCGGCGAGACGATGTACGTGGCGAGCCGCGCCGGCACCGAGGCGCGCCGGCTCAACCCGCTGGCGGGCGGCCTCTGGATGACCGCGGACGACTGGCGGCGCTCGTGGAAGCCCTGGCTCCGGGGAACGGCCCTCGGGTTCCCGATCGGCGCCCTCCCGGCCGGCGGGTCGGAGATCCCGACGTTCCTCTCCTACATGGTGGAGCGGCGGCTGGCGCCCGAGCGCGAGTGGGGCCGCGAGGGCGCCATCGAGGGGGTGGCCGGCCCGGAGGCGGCGAACAACGCGGCCGCAGCCGGGGTCCTGGTCCCGCTCCTGACGCTCGGGCTGCCGACGTCCGCGACGGCGGCCATCCTGCTCGCCGCCTTCCAGAACTACGGCCTGCAGCCGGGCCCGTTCCTCTTCCTGAACTCACCCGACCTGGTCTGGGGCCTGATCGCCTCGCTCTACGTCGGCAACGTCCTGCTTCTGGTCCTGAACCTCCCCCTGGTGGGCCTCTGGGTCCGGCTGCTCCTGATCCCGCGTCCGCTCCTCTACGGCGGCATCATGGTGTTCGGGATCGTGGGGGTGTACGGGCTCTCCGGGTCCGAGCTCGACGTCGTCCTCATGGTGGCGATCGGGCTGGTCGGCTACCTCATGCGGGTCTACGACTTCCCGGTCGCCCCGGCGCTGATCGGGATGATCCTGGGACCCATGGCCGAGACGCAGCTCCGCCGCGCCCTGGCGATCGGGCAGGGCTCGCCGGCCGTCCTGGTCGCCTCGCCGGTCGCTCTCGGGCTGCTGGTCCTCTCGGCCGCCGTCCTCCTGCTGCCCACCGTGCTCCGTCGGCTGCGCCCGGCATGAGGGCCGCCTACTTCTCGATGGAGTTCGGGCTCCACGAGAGCTTCCCCTCCTACTCGGGCGGGCTCGGCGTGCTCGCCGGCGACTTCCTGAAGGCGGCGCACGACCTCGGGCTCCCGGTCGTGGGCGTGGGGCTCCGGTGGGCGGAGGGGTACACGATCCAGCGCCTGGACGCGACCGGGGAACCGGTCGATCAGTGGCGGGAGCACCACCCGGACTTCCTGGAGGACACCGGCGTGCGCGTCCGCGTGCGGGTGGCCGGGCGGCCGGTCGAGTGCCGCGTCTGGCGGGTCGGACGCTTCCCGATCGTGCCGCTCTATCTCCTCGAGCCGGTCCACGAGCGGGACGCGTGGATCACCCGCCGGCTCTACGATACCCGCCCCGACTGCCGGGTCGCCCAGGAGATGCTGCTCGGGATCGGCGGCGTCCGCGCCCTCCGGCTCCTGCACCCCGAGATCGCCCTGTACCACTTCAACGAGGGGCACGCGGTCTTCGGCGGAATCGAGCTGATCGCGGCCCGGATGGAGCAGGGCGCCGCGTTCGAGGACGCCTGGGCCGAGACGCGCCGGCAGGTCGTCTTCACGACCCACACTCCCGTCCCGGCCGGCAACGAGATCCACCTCCTGGCCGAGCTCCTGCGGCTCGGCGCCGGCTGCGAGCTGGTCGCCAGCGAGCTCCGGCAGCTGGGCGGCGACCCCTTCAACATGACCGCGGCCGGGCTCCGGCTCGCTCACCGGGCCAACGCGGTCTCCGAGCTCCACGGCCGGACGGCCCGGACCATGTGGGCCGACGTGCCGGACGCCGCCCCGATCATCGCGATCACCAACGGCGTCCACGTCCCGACCTGGCAGGACCCGCGGGTCCCCCCCGCCGTCGGGGACGACGCGGCGCTCGAGGAGGTGCGGCGGCAGGCCAAGGGCGAGCTGCTCGCGGAGATCGAGCGGCGCACCGGGG